>JAITTX010000102.1 GCA_031286755.1 Paraburkholderia sp. | reverse complement strand
AGCGCGCGGCGCGCGACGTGCAGGCCTATAGCGGCGCGGTCGAGCTGGGCCCGTATCGCCATTACATGCAAAAGGAGATCTTCGAGCAGCCGCGCGCGATCTCCGACACGATTCCCGCCGATGTCGCCTTCGATCCCGTGCAGTTCGGCGACACTGCTGCCGAGGTGTTCAAGGGCATCGACAGCATCCTGATTCTCGCGTGCGGCACGAGCTACTATGCGGGCCTGACCGCGAAGTACTGGCTCGAATCGGTGGCGAAGATCCGCACCGAAGTCGAGATCGCGAGCGAGTATCGCTATCGCGAGTCGGTGCCCAATCCGCGCTCGCTGGTGGTGACGATCTCGCAATCGGGCGAAACCGCCGACACGCTTGCGGCGCTCAAGCACGCGCAGTCGCTGGGCATGGAGCACACGCTCGCGGTCTGCAACGTGGCGACGAGCGCGATGGTGCGCCTCACCTCGTTGCGCTTCCTCACGCACGCGGGGCGCGAGATTGGCGTGGCCTCGACGAAGGCGTTCACCACGCAGCTGGTGGGCCTGTTCATTCTCGCGGTGACGCTGGGCAAGCTGCGCGGCCACGTGAATGCCCAGCAGGAAGCTGAGTACGTGAAGGCGCTGCGCCACCTGCCGGCAGCGCTCAATGGCGTGCTGGCGCTGGAGCCGCAGATCATCGCGTGGTCGCAGGAGTTCGCGCGCAAGGAAAACGCGCTGTTCCTCGGGCGCGGGCTGCATTACCCGATCGCGCTGGAAGGCGCGCTCAAGCTCAAGGAAATCTCGTATATCCACGCCGAGGCGTATCCGGCCGGTGAGCTCAAGCACGGGCCGCTGGCGCTGGTGACGGAGGCCATGCCGGTGGTGACGGTGGCGCCGAACGACGCGCTGCTGGAGAAGCTCAAGTCGAACATGCAGGAAGTGCGCGCGCGCGGCGGCCACATTTATGTGTTTGCGGATACTGATACGCATATCGCGAACGAGGAAGGTATCCACGTGATCCGCATGCCGGAGCACTACGGTTTGCTCTCGCCGATCCTGCACGTGGTGCCGCTGCAACTGCTCGCGTATCACACGGCCTGCACGCGCGGCACCGATGTGGACAAGCCGCGCAATCTCGCGAAGTCGGTGACGGTGGAGTAAGCGCTTTCGCTTGATTTTGCGGCCGCTGTGCAGGACGTACTGTGGTCGCCCGTCATCGAGGGTGCCAAAATGGAGTCCGATGTCTTCAGTCAATCCATCACTACCGGCTGTTCCTCGCTGGAGCACCATCGGACGACAATGAACGCTGTGTCACGCGATAACCTCTTCGAAATATCGACATCAGTAGTCGTATACCGGCCCGATCGAATGTTGCTGGCCCGAACGCTGGCCAGCCTCGCGGCCGCCAGCGAGGCGCTCGCGTCGGGTGAAGAGAAGGGGGCGCTTCACCTTTACATGGTCGATAACGGCGGCCTGCCCGACATGGGAGATAGTCTTGAAGCGCTTGCCGGCGTCGGGGGCGGCTATACGTTGATCGTGGGACATGGCAATGTTGGTTACGGACGCGGGCACAATCTCGCGATCACACAGCCTTTAGGTCGTTATCACCTGATCCTCAATCCCGATATCGACATGAATCCGGACACGCTGGCGAAGGCGGTCGACTTCATGGAGTCACACCCTGACGTGGGGTTGCTTACACCTGCCATCTTCGACGATGCAGGCGAGATGCAATTCCTCTGTCGCCAATATCCGACCCTAATCGACTTGTTTGTGCGCGGCTTTCTGCCTGCATCGATGCGGCGTCTTTTCGAGCGGCGGCTCGCGCGTTATGAAATGCGGGCCCAGATCAGTGATCGCGACACGGTTTGGGATCCACCGATCGTGAGCGGCTGCTTTATGCTGTTCAGATCGGATGTGCTGAAAAAGCTCGAGGGATTCGACCCCCGTTATTTCCTCTATTTCGAAGATTATGATTTGAGTCTGCGAGCGCATGACGTGGCGCGCGTCGCCTATGTGCCATCCGTGCGTGTAGTCCACCACGGTGGCGGCGCCTCCCGCAAGGGCTTCGCGCACATCCGCATGTTCGTGTCCTCGGCCTTCAAGTTCTTCAACCGTTTCGGATGGAAGTGGCTGTGAGCCGCATTCTGGTCACAGGCGCCAACGGCTTCGTTGGCCGCTCGGTGTGTCGCATGCTGGCGGCCAACGGTCACGACGTAACGGCGTTCGTGCGGCGTGCCGGCACGTCCACTGGCACGGCGCGCGAATGGAGCCACGATGGGGCGGATTTCGCAGGCCTCGCCGATGCGTGGCCCGGCGAACTCGTACCCGATTGCGTCATCCACCTTGCAGCTCGCGTGCACGTGATGAACGACACCGCGGCAGATCCGCTGGCGGCCTTTCGCGCAACCAATGTCGACGGCACATTGCGGGTGGCGCGTGCCGCTCGCGAACGCGGAGCGCGGCGGATGGTGTTCGTGAGCAGCATCAAGGCGGCGGCCGAGTTCGATGGCGGCGTGCCGCTTGCCGAATCCATGCCGGCGGTGCCTGATGACGCGTATGGACTCTCGAAACTGCAGGCCGAGGAGGCACTCTGGCAATATGGCAAACAGAGTGGTCTCGAGATCGTGATCGTGCGGCCGCCGCTCGTGTATGGCCCTGAAGTCGGCGCGAACTTCCTTCAGATGATGAATGCGTTGTGGCGGCGCCTGCCGCTCCCGCTCGGAGCGGTCGATGCACAGCGTAGTCTCGTCTACGTCGAAAACCTCGCCGATGCGCTTATGCACTGCGCTACGGATCCGCGCGCTGCGAACACCTGCTTCTACGTTCGCGACGATCAGGATCCGTCGGTTGCTGGGTTGCTACGTGCGTTGGGGCGTCATCTGGATCGCCCGGCTCGACTCTTGCCGGTACCGGTATCGCTGTTGCGCACGGCAGGCGCACTGACGGGGCGCGCAGCGCAAATAGACCGGCTGACTCAGAGCCTGAGAGTCGACGACTCGCGCATTCGCGAAACGCTCGGCTGGACAGGCCCTTATACCCTGGACGAAGGATTGGCCGCGACGGCGCGCTGGTTTCGCTCCACCCATTGAACTAACGGAGAGCGTTCAAGCAGATGTTGCAGGCACCGATGTCGATACCTCTATGCGCCGCGGCGACCGCAGTCATTTGCGCCGCTTTGTGCGCGGCGGTGCTTGGCGTGTTGCTCAAGACGGGTCTCGCGTGGCGTCTCGCCACCGATGTCCCGAACGAACGTTCGCTTCATGAGCGTCCAACGCCGCGTGTTGGCGGTTGGGGCATCATGCCGGTGGTTGTCCTGGCAATTCTGTTTCTGGCCCCATCACTGTGGTTGATGGCGGTTGGCGTTGCCTTCCTGGCAGCGGTTTCGCAGATCGACGACCGCCGCGGCTTGCCCGCCCGCGTGCGCTTTGCGGCGCATTTCGTCGCTGTGCTGGCGCTGATCGTCATCTATCCGGCCCCGGTTCCCTGGTGGTGCCTGGCGGCCCTGGCGTTTTTGATGCTCTGGCTGGTCAATTTGTACAATTTCATGGATGGCGCCGACGGTCTGGCTGGCGGCATGGCGCTGTTCGGTTTCGGTGCATACGCGGTAGCGGCACTAATCGGCCCGGCGCCGATGCCAGAACTC
>JAITTX010000074.1 GCA_031286755.1 Paraburkholderia sp. | reverse complement strand
CATTTCCAGGACGTGCCCGAGAACCTCAAGAAGGCGATCCTCGCGATCGAGGACGCGCGCTTCTATGAGCACGGCGGCGTCGATCTCACGGGCATCGCGCGCGCGGGCTTCGTCGCGCTCACCAACGGCCATGCCTCGCAGGGCGCGAGCACGATCACCATGCAAGTGGCGCGCAACTTCTTCCTCTCCAGCGAGAAGACCTACACGCGCAAGATCTACGAGATGCTGCTCGCCTACAAGATCGAGTCGAAGCTCTCCAAGGATCAGATTCTCGAGGTGTACATGAATCAGATCTATCTGGGGCAGCGCGCCTACGGCTTCGCAAGCGCCGCGCGCGTGTACTTCGGAAAGGATCTGAAAGATCTCACGCTCGCAGAATGCGCGATGCTCGCGGGCCTGCCCAAGGCGCCCTCGGCCTATAACCCGGTCGTGAATCCGAAGCGCGCCAAGGTGCGCCAGGAATACATCCTCCAGCGCATGCTGGAGCTGCACTACATCACCCAGCAGCAATACGACGACGCCGCGCAGCAACCGCTCGTCGTCAAGGGCGCGGGCAAGGAATTCAGCGTGCACGCCGAATACGTGGCGGAAATGGTGCGCCAGATGATGTACGCCCAGTACCACGAAGAGGCCTACACGCGCGGCCTGAGCGTGGTCACGACCATCGATTCGGCCGATCAGGACGTTGCCTACCGCGTGCTGCGCAAGGGCCTGCTGGACTACGAGCGGCGGCGCGGCTACCGCGGGCCGGAGGCGTTCATCGACCTGCCCGCCGACGCGGAAGAGCGCGAGCAGGCCATCGACGACGCCCTGCTCGAGCACCCCGACAACGGCGAGCTCGTCGCGGCCGTGGTGACCTCGGCGAGCCCGAAGCAGGTGCAGGCCACCTTCATGGACGGCAACACCGCCACCATCACCGGCGACGGCCTGCGCTTCGCGCAATACAACCTCTCCGCGCGCGCGCAGCCGAACCAGCGCATTCGCCCGGGCGCGATCATCCGTCTCACGCGCAATGGTTCCGGGAACAACGCCGGCGCGTGGTCGATCACGCAGTTGCCGCAGATCGAAGGGGCGTTCGTCTCCATCGTGCCGCAGGACGGCGCGATCCGCGCGCTGGTGGGCGGCTTCGACTTCAACAAGAACAAGTTCAACCACGTCACGCAAGCGTGGCGCCAGCCGGGCTCGAGCTTCAAGCCGTTCATCTATTCGGCCTCGCTCGACAAGGGGCTCGGACCGGCCACCATCATCAACGACGCGCCGCTCTTCTTCAGTGCCGCGGAAACGGGTGGCCAGGCGTGGGAGCCGAAGAACTACGGCGGCGGCTTCGACGGGCCGATGACCATGCGCACCGCGCTCATGAAGTCGAAGAACCTCGTGTCGATCCGCATCCTCAACCACATCGGCACGAAATACGCGCAGCAGTACATCACGCACTTCGGCTTCGACGCCGACCGGCACCCGGCCTATCTGCCGATGGCGCTCGGCGCGGGCCTCGTCACGCCGCTGCAGATGGCGGGCGGCTACTCGGTGTTCGCCAATGGCGGCTATCGCGTGAATCCGTATCTGATTGCCGAAGTCACCGATCAGCGCGGCATGGTGGTCGCGCAGGCGCAGCCGCTGGTGGCGGGCCAGAACGCGCCGCGCGCGATCGACCCACGCAACGCGTACATCATGAACAGCCTGCTGCAGAGCGTCGCGCAGCGCGGCACGGGCGCGAAAACGAACGTCCTGAAGCGCACCGACCTGGGCGGCAAGACCGGCACGACCAACGACTCGCGCGACGCCTGGTTCGCGGGCTATCAGCACACGCTCGCGGCCATCGCGTGGATCGGCTACGACAATCCGCGCAGCCTCGGCGACAAGGAGACCGGTGGCGGCCTCGCGCTGCCCGTGTGGATCGAATACATGCAAAAGGCGCTCAACGGCGTGCCCGAGTACAAGATGCCGATGCCCGATGGTATCGTCACGCTCGGCGACGAGCTCTATTACGCCGACGCCACACCGGGCCACGGCTTCGTTTCGACGGTGGGCATCAGCCAGGCCGCGCTGGAGGCCCAGGCGGGCGGCGCCTCGGGCGCGGGCGGCCAGCCGGGTCCGGCACCCGAGCAGGTCAACGCGAAGGAGAAGGAAGACATCATGAACCTGTTCCGGCACTAGACTCGGCCACGTGCAGGCGTCACCATGAAAAACGGGCACCCGAGGGTGCCCGTTCTCACGTTGAGCGCTGCATCACATCACCGCAACGTCACGATGATGTCACGGCTTGAACGTCACCGGCTCGCCGGCCTGCCCGGTCGCGTAAGCGGTGAGCGCCGAAAAGAATTCGGTACCCGTGCGCGTGTCGCGCCACTCACCGTCGATAAAGCGATAGTGAAACCCGCCCGCTTTCGCCGCGATCCAGATCTCTTTCATCGGCGGCTGCAGATTCACGATGATCTTCGTGCGATTCTCGAATTCGAGTGTCAGAACGTTACCGCTGCGCTCGAGTTCGATATCGGCCTCGGCCTCGTCCACGGCGCGCTCCACGGCCGTCAGCACGGCCTCCGCGCGGCTCAGGTAGTCACTATCTGGCATGCTAAACTCCACCGGTTAATCATTCAGGGACAATTATGCGTGTCAATTTCAGGATGCGCGCACCGGCATCCGGCACACGAACGCCCCGCGCGATTCTAGCCGCTTTCGCGATCGGCGCCGTAGCCACGCTTTCGTTGGCAGGCTGCGGCCAGAAGGGTCCGCTCTACATGCCCAACGTGCCGCCGCTCCCGCAGAAGCCCAATTTCGAGACGCAACCCGACGACACGGTGCAGCCCATTTCCGGAACGGCCTTGCCGGCATCGGGCGTGCAGGCCGGCGAGCTTCCCGACACGTCGGGCACGCCGCTTTCGCTGTCCCCGGATACCGAACTCAAGTCCGTACCCGCGAGCGGCGCGCAACCCGCTTCCGCCCCGACCCCAGTCCAGTAAGCAGCAGCAACCCGCACCGACCCAACCACCCGCTCGCATGACCCAGCCCGCTTTTCATCGTGACAACGGCACGCTCTTCGTCGAAGGCGTGTCCGCCGCGGATCTCGCCGCGCAGTACGGCACGCCGCTCTACGTCTATTCGCGCGCAGCGCTCACCGCCGCGTGGCACGCCTACGCCGACGCCTGCAAAGGCCGCCGCGCCACGGTGCACGTCGCGGTGAAGGCGAACAGCAATCTCGCCGTGCTCAACGTGTTCGCGCGCGAGGGCGCGGGCTTCGACATCGTCTCGGGCGGTGAGCTCGCGCGCGTGCTGGCCGCGGGCGGCAAGGCGGAAAACACGGTGTTCTCGGGCGTGGGCAAGCACCCCGACGAAATGCGCCTGGCGCTCGAAGCGGGCGTGAAGTGCTTCAACGTCGAGTCGATTCCTGAACTCGACCGCCTGAACGCCGTGGCCGGCGAGCTGGGCAAGCAGGCGCCGGTCTCGCTGCGCGTGAACCCGGACGTCGACGCGAAGACGCACCCGTACATCTCCACGGGCCTGAAGTCGAACAAGTTCGGCATCGCGTTCGACGAGGCGCGCGCGACCTATCGCGCGGCGGCGGCCATGCCGCATCTGGACGTGGTGGGCATCGACTGCCATATCGGCTCGCAGATCACCGAAGTCGCGCCGTATCTCGACGCCATCGACAAGGTGCTCGAGCTCGTCGACCAGATCGAGTCCGACGGCGTGCAGATCCATCACATCGACGTGGGCGGCGGTCTCGGCATCCGCTACGACGACGAAACGCCCCCCGATATCAGCGCATTCGTGCGCACCGTGCTCGATCGCATCGAGGCGCACGGCGCGAAAACGGGCAAGACTCGCGAGGTGTATTTCGAGCCGGGCCGCTCGCTGGTCGGCAACGCGGGCATCCTGCTCACGACCGTCGAGTTCCTGAAGCCCGGCGCGGAGAAGAATTTCGCGATCGTCGATGCCGCGATGAATGACCTCGCCCGCCCGGCCATGTACGAGGCGTATCACGCCATCGAGCCGGTCACCGAGCGTGCCGATGCCGCGCATACCTATGACATCGTCGGCCCCGTGTGTGAAAGCGGCGACTGGCTTGGCCGCGAGCGCACGCTCGCGATCGAGGCCGGCGACGTGCTCGCGATTCGCTCGGCGGGGGCATACGGCTTCGTGATGAGCTCGAACTACAACACGCGCCCGCGCGCGGCCGAGGTCCTGGTCGACGGGACTCGCGCGCACCTCGCCCGCGAGCGCGAGACGGTCCAGCAACTGTTCGCCGGCGAGCATCTGCTGCCGGATTGAGCGGCGCCGGGCGCCATGCGCCTGCGCTGAATGCGAAAAAGCGACGCCACGTGCGTCGCTTTTTTATTGGCCGCGCGCGGGAAAAGCGACTACTGCAACGCCGCCCTGCGCGCCTTCCAGCGCGCGAGCAGCCACGCTCCGATCCGCCAGCCGAGCAGCACGACCATGATTGCGCCATAGAGCTTCGGCAACGCGAGATCGTGCTTGCCCGCCTTCATCCACCAGAAATGCAGGATCGCCAGCACGCCGATCGCATAGATCAGTCTGTGCAGCGTCTGCCAGCGGCGCCCGAGCTTGCGCGTCATCGCGCGCGTCGAGGTGATGGCGAGCGGAATCAACAGCACGAATGCCGCGAAGCCCACCGTGATGAAGGGCCGCTTGCCGACGTCCTTGAGCATCGCGGCCACGTCGAACCATTTGTCGAACCAGATGTAGGTGGTGAAGTGCAGCGCGGCGTAGAAAAACGCGTAGAGCCCGAGCATGCGCCGAAAGCGAACCAGCGCGCTGAAACCGGTGAGCCGGCGCACCGGCGTGACGGCGAGCGTGATGCAGAGGAATACGAGCGTCCAGAGGCCGGTCGAGCGCGTGATGAACTCGATCGGGTTCGCGCCGAGCCTGTCCGTCACGCCGAAGAACACGATGCGCGCGAGCGGATACCACGCCGCAACGAACACCGCGGCCTTCGCCCACGGCAGCCAGCGCGGGCCATTCACTGCGGGCCGCGCCTGCGCCGCGCGAAGGGTCGCCGCGCCCTTCACGCCGCCCGTGGCGCCTGCCGCCCCGTGCGGCGAAACCGTCGTCGATTCCATCGATTGCTCCATTGCCGCCCCGGACATCAGAAGTTCTTGCGCAAATCCATGCCCTGATACATCGACGCCACCAGGTCACCGTAGCCGTTGAACATGAGCGTCTTGCGCTTGGGCGTGAAAAAACCGTCCTCGCCGATGCGCCGCTCCGTCGCCTGGCTCCAGCGGGGGTGATCTACGTTCGGATTGACGTTCGAGTAGAAGCCGTATTCGTTGGGCGCGTAGGTATTCCAGCTCGTGGGCGGCTGCTTCTCCACGAAGCGGATCTTCACGAGCGACTTCGCGCTCTTGAAGCCGTACTTCCACGGCACCACCACGCGCACCGGCGCGCCATTCTGGTTTGGCAGCACCTGGCCATAAAGCCCCACGGTGAGCAGCGTGAGCGGGTTCATCGCCTCGTCCATGCGCAATCCTTCAGAGTACGGCCAGTCGAGGATCGGGTCGGCAAGGCCGGGCATCTGCGACTGGTCGGCGAGCGTGATGAACTGCACGTAGCGCGCGTTGCCGGTGGGCTGCGCGCGGCGGATCAACTCGGCAAGCGGCATGCCAATCCACGGAATCACCATCGACCAGCCTTCCACGCAGCGCAGCCGGTACACCCGTTCCTCGAGCGGCGCGAGCTTGAGAATCTCGTCGATGTCGTAGACCTTCGCGTTCTTCACCTCGCCCTCCACGCTCACCTTCCAGGGGCGCGGCCGCAACGTGTGCGCATTTTCGGCGGGGTCGCCCTTGTCGGTGCCGAACTCGTAGAAGTTGTTATAGGTCGTGATGTCCTTGTAGGGCGTGACCTTGTCGAGCGCGACGAACTTCGTGTTGGTCTTCGCGCCGAGCTTGAGCGCCTTCGCATCCGGCGACGAATACTCCGCGAACGCATCGCGCGCGCCGAACATGCCCGTCACACCGCCGAGCGCGACTGCCCCTGCCGCCTGAAGCAGGCGGCGGCGCTGTTCGTACACCTTTTGCGGTGTGATCTCGCTCGCGGCGATGTCGTCGCCGTTGAGGATGATCCTGCTACTGCGTTTGATCCACATGATGTTGCTCCTGTCGCCGTGCGCCGCGCCCGAAACGTGCGCTCCGTCGATGCCGCACTGATAAGTCCCATGGATGATGATTGGACCCGCTACGCCCGCGCGCCGTTCGAGACCCTCCACTACCGGGCAAACGCGCGCCGCCCGCAATCCTTCCCGCCCGGCCAATAAAAAACCGCCGGAGCGCGAGGCATCCGGCGGTTAGTTCGTTGCGCAGGCGGCTGCGGTTACACAGCGCGCGATTACCGCGCGTTACAGCTTGCCGTAACTATGCAGGCCCGAGAGGAACATGTTCACGCCCAGGAACGCGAAGGTTGTGACGAGCAGGCCCGTGAGCGCCCACCAGGCGGCCACGCCGCCGCGCAGCCCCTTCATGAGGCGCATGTGGAGCCACGCCGCGTAGTTGAGCCAGACGATCAGCGCCCAGGTTTCCTTCGGGTCCCAGCTCCAGTAGCCGCCCCAAGCCTGCGCGGCCCACAGCGCGCCGAGAATGGTCGCAATGGTGAAGAACGCAAAACCGACGGCGATCGACTTGTACATGACGTCGTCGAGCACGTCGAGCGCGGGCAGGCGGTCCGCCAGCACGCCACGCTCCTTCATGATGTAGGCCACGCCCACC
>JAITTX010000599.1 GCA_031286755.1 Paraburkholderia sp. | reverse complement strand
CGCGGCGAAAGCCCGTTGGCGCGCGGCTTGCCGATGCCGCCGCCGATGCTGTTGACGATGCCCTGGTGGCTGCCTGGGTGCTGGCGTCGCTCATTTCACGGCTCCACGCGCTCGCGCGGCACGACGCGAACCGGCACGGGCTGCGTCTGCTGCGCGGCTTCCTGCTCGCGCTCGATCATCTGCCCGAGCGCGCGCCGGAAGCGCAGCGGCCCCGCGTCGATAGCGAGATCGATGTTCGGCGTGCGCGCGTTCTGCATGCCCGCGTGCACCGCCGTCAGCACCGCGCGGTCTTCCTCGAACGCATGCCGCACGTCCTCGTCGAACTGGCGCGACACCTGTTCGTCGTCCGGCGCGAAATTGCGCGTCTGGAACCAGTAGTAGCGCGTATGCGATGCGTCCACGGGCGTCATGAAGTTATAGGAGTTCATCAGGAACACGTCGGCATGCGGTGCCGCGCTGTCGCCGCCCGTGCCCGCTGGCGTGAAAACGGCCTTGATGATCGCGTGGGACGGAAAGCGCACTTCGTAATGTTGCTTGCGGTCGCAACGACCTTCGAAGCGCACGAACTGCGCGTAGAACGGCGCCACCTCCACGTCGCGCATCCAGCGCGACACGGTCACGCCGTGCGCCGCCACCTCGGTCTTGAGCGGCTCGGCTTCGCAGGCCGCGTTGCCGAACGAGGAGCGGTGCACCCATGCAACGTGCGACGGGTCCAGCAGATTGTCGGTGACATAGAGGTAGTGGCAGTCCACCGTCATCGCATCGCCGCGATTCATGCCCCACGCGGGGTCGCCCCATTCTTCTATCTGCACGATCTTCGCGGGGTCGGCTTCTTCGGGCTCGCCCATCCAGATCCAGAGCAGCCCGTAGCGCTCCGCCAGCGGGTAGCTGCGCACTTTCGCGCCGGGCGGAATTCGCGGGCTGCCCGGCGCGCGCACGCAGGTGCCTTCGCAATCGAACGTCAGGCCATGGTAGCCGCACTCCACCTGATCGCCCACGAGCCGGCCCATCGAGAGCGGCAGCTTGCGATGCGGGCAGGCGTTTTCGAGCGCGACGGGCGTGCCGTCCTCGCGCCGGTACAGCACGACGGACTCGCCCAGCAGGGTCACCGGCGCCAGCTCGCGCGTCACTTGCGCATCCCATGCCGCGACGTACCACGCATTCCTCAGAAACATCACGTTGCCTCCGCTTTGCCGGTTTCCCGGTTTCGTTTTCGATAACTTGTCTCCAAGGATAAAAAGCCAGAAAACAAAAGAATAGATGTAAAAACCTGCCTGTTCGTTTAGAGTTTCTAAACCGTGAATATCCGCCGACGATTCAGACGATGACGAAATGACGACCAACAGCTTTCCTCCGTTGCGTGCGCTGCAGGTCTTCGAGGCCGTTGGCCGCTGCGGCGGCATTACCGAAGCGGCGCGGCGGCTCGGCATTTCGGCGGGCGCGGTGAGCCAGCAGATCAAGCTGCTCGAAGACACGCTGGGGCTGCGTCTCACGCAAAAGGACGGCAAGCGGCTGCGCCTCACCGCCATTGGCCGGCAGTACCACGAGAGTTGCGCGGCGGCGTTCGAAAGCCTGCGCGTGGCGCATGCCGAAATCGAGCGCGCGAAGAACACGCGCAATCTGAGCGTCAGCGCCCTGCCTTCGCTGCTTTCGAAGTGGCTCGCGCCGCGCATGCTCGAATGGCAGCGCCTGCATCCCGAACTCAGCGTGTATCTCGACGGCACGCACACGGAGCCCTCGCCGGACGGCTACGAGATCGACTTTCGCATCAGCTATGGCGAGCGGGTCGTGAACGCCGAGAACGCCGTGGAGCTGTTCCGCGATTGCGTGGTGCCCGTATGCAGCCCGCGTCTGCTGGAGTCGGGCGCGCCGCTCGAAACGCCCGCGGATCTGCTCGCCTGGCCGCTGATATCGGTGGACTGGCTGCCGAAGTTCGCATCGCCGCCGTCGTGGCGCGAATGGTTCGGCGCCAACGGCGTGGACTGCGGCGAGCTCGATGAGAACCGCCTGGTGTTCTCGCTGTCGAGCGTGGCCATTCAGGCGGCCATCGACGGCTATGGGTTCACGCTCGCGCAGGGCTCCTTGTTTGGCGACGACCTGGCGGCCGGCCGCCTCGCCATGCCCTTCGCGCTCGGGCTCGCGTTGCCTTCGCCCTACTTCCTCACGTGGAAGCCCAACGCCTTCGACAGGCCGCATTGCCGCCAGTTTCACCGCTGGCTCGTCACGCGGGGCAAGGAGCAGCAGCAGCGCAACGAGAGCATGCTGCGCGTGGTTGAATGAGGTTCGCGGCTTCCGCAAAGCCGCGCCTCAATCATCACTTCAATTACCGCATCAATCGCCGTAAATATCGAACTGGAAATACTTCGCGGCGATCTGCTGATAGGTGCCGTTCTTGCGTATCGTGCCGATCGCGTCGTTGATGCGCGCTTCGAGCGCCGCATCGCCCTTGCGGATGCCAATGGCCACGCCGTTGCCGGTGAGCCGCTCATCCTTCACAACGTCGCCCGCCACGGCATAGCCCTTGCCGCGCGGCGTCTTGAGAAAACCGTAATCGGCCTGCACCGCCGCCTGAAACGCGGCGTCGAGCCGCCCCGTGCCCAGGTCCTGGTAAATCTGGTCCTGGGTTTGATAGGCCACGATGGCCACGCCGTGCGGCGCCCACTCCGCCCTGGCATAAGCCTCCTGGGTCGAGCCCTGCACGACGCCCACGTGCTTGCCCTGCAGGCTCTGCGCCGTTGGCCGCAGCGTCGAGCCCGCGCGCGCGATCAGCGCCGAAGGGCTGTTGTACACGCGATGGGTGAAATCGATCTGCTGGCGGCGCGCTTCGGTGGCCGACATGGCGGAAAGAATCGCGTCGAACTTGCGGGCCTTGAGTGCGGGAATCATGCCGTCGAAATTCTGCTCGACCCACACGCACTTCTGGTGCAGCGTCGCGCAAATCGCATTGCCCAGCTCGATGTCGAAGCCCTGCAGGCTGCCGTCCGGCGCCTTCGACTCCATGGACGGATAGCTCGGGTCCACGCCGAAGCGAATGACCTGCGGATCCTGCGCTGCCGCGCCAAGCGGCAAGGCCGACGCCACCGCGGCCAGCGTGAGCACACACGAGAGCACTGTCCGTTTCATAAACGTTCCTTCGCAAGGGTTGGGGACGGCCCGCGCGTGGTTAAACGCGGCATGGGCGCGCGAATCGGTTCAGACCAGAAAGCTTTCGGCGAGGCGCACCCAGTAGCCCGCGCCCGTGGCGAGAATGTCGTCGTTGAAGTCGTAGCCGGGATTGTGGACCATGCAACTACCTTCGCCATCGCCGTTGCCGATCAGCAGATAGCAGCCCGGGCAGCGTTGCAGGAACCAGGCGAAGTCCTCGCTGCCGGTGAACGGCGCGAGGTCCTCGATCATGCCCGCATCGCCCACCCAGTCGCGCGCGACTTTTTCCGCGAAAGCGGTCATCTGCGCGTCGTTGACGAGCACCGGATAGCTCGCGTCGTAGGTGATCTCCGCGCTCGCGCCATACACGGCCGCCTGCGCCGCGATGATCTCCTTGATGCGGCGCTCCAGTTCGTCGCGCACCTCCGGGCGCAGCGCGCGCACCGAGATTGCCATGCGAGCCTCGCCGGGTATCACGTTCGACGCCTCGCCCGCATGAATCGCGCCCACCGTGATCACGGCCATGTCGAGCGGCGCGACGTTGCGCGAGACCACCGTTTGCAGCGCGAACACGATGGCCGCGCACACCACCACCGGGTCCACCGTTTTGTGCGGCATGGCGCCGTGGCCGCCCACGCCGGTCACGCGCACCGTGACCTGGTCCGCCGAAGCCATGAACGGGCCCGCGCGAAAACCGAGCTTGCCGGCCGGGTAGCCCGGCATGTTGTGCATCGCGAACACGCCATCGCAGGGAAAGCGTTCGAGCGCGCCTTCCTCGAGCATGCGGCGCGCGCCCGCGAGGCCTTCCTCGGCCGGCTGGAAAAACAGGTTGAGCGTGCCGTTGAAGTTGCGCGTGCGCGCGAGCTGCCTGGCCGCGGCGAGCAGCATGGCCGTGTGGCCGTCGTGGCCGCACGCATGCATCTTGCCCGCATGGCGGCTTGCATACGGCAGGCCGGTCTGCTCCTGCACGGGCAGCGCGTCCATGTCGGCGCGCAGGCCAATGCGGCGCGCGCCGCTGCCGCATTTCAGCGTGCCCACCACGCCCGTGCCCGCCAGCCCGCGATGCACCTCGTAGCCCCATTCGGCAAGACGCTGCGCCACCAGATCGCTGGTGGCGAATTCTTCATAGCCAAGCTCGGGATGCGCGTGAATGTGCTGGCGCAGCTCGATCATTTCGCGGCTGCTGGCGTGAATATCGGACAAATCGGTCATCGCGCGCGTCTCCGTGTTTGAATAGGGTGAACAGTTGGCACTAACCTATCCCGACAGAAAGCGCCCAGGGAGAGCTAAAATCGTGAACGTGGCAACTGCTGGCTAACACCTTCCGCAGCCCTCCGGCCTGCGCCTGCATGAAACGCGCATGAAACTCCATCAACTCCGAACCTTCGTTGCCATCGCGGACGCTGGCGGCATTCGCGGCGCGGCGCGCGCGCTCGACGCCTCGCCCGCCGCCATCACCAAGAGCCTGCGCCAGCTCGAAGAAACCGTGCAGATACCGCTCGTGCTGCGCACGTCGTCGGGCGTCACGTTGACGGAATTCGGGCAAACGCTGCTCGTTCACGCGCGGTTGATGATCGGTCAGATGGCGCGCGCGCAAGAGGCCGTGGACGCCATGCGCGGCTCGGCCAGCGGCAAGCTCTCGATTGCGATTACGCCGTGGCTCGCATTGACGTTTCTGCCCGAGACCATGAAACGCTTCAGCGCGCGCATGCCCGAGATTCGCCTAGAGTTTTTCGAAGGCTTGCTGCCCATCGCGAATCCACGGCTGCGCGACGGCAGCCTCGACTTCTTTCTTGGCCGGCCCACGCCCGGCAATCTGAGCGTGGAGTTTCAATACCGGCCGCTCTTTTCGTCGTCGTGCGCCGTGGTCGTGCGGCAGGATCACCCGCGCGCCAATTGCCGTTCGCTCGCGGAACTGTGCGATCTGGACTGGCTGCTGACATGGGACCCCGCGAACGACGGGCCGAGTGCGCAGAACATGTTCGAGCGCCACCAGTTGCCCATACCGCGCAAGATTCATCTGGCGCACTCGATTTCCATCTCGTTCGCGCTTTTGCGGCAAAGCGACATGGCGAGCATCTTTCCGTGGCCGCTCGTCGAGGTGAGCGCCTTGCGCGAAGGGTTGTGCGCAGTGCCCGTGCGCGAGCAACTGGAGGACGCGAAGGTGAGCATCATTTCGCGCAGCGGCCATCCGCTGAGCGTGGCGTCCGAGTGCTTTATCGAATGCCTCGTGGAGACCGTGCACGATGCGCAAAACTCGGACTCGCCCGATACGCGCAATGTCCTGAGGTCGGTCGATCTGCTGATTTGAGGCCCGCCGCCGTGCGTCCTGGCGGCGGCCCCGCTCAATTTCAATCAGTCGATTTCAGCTCGCCAATACGTCGAAGTCGAAATAGCGCCGTTCGATCTTTTGATACGTGCCGTCCTTGATCATTTCGCCAATCGCCTGATCGATCATCTCGCGCAGCGCCGTGTCGTTCTTGCGCAAGCCAATCGCGGCGCCCGCGCCCAGCGTCTTCGCGTCGTTGACCGGCTTGCCGAGAAAGCTGTAATCGCGGCCCTGCGGCGTTTTCAGAAAGCCGTCGCTGCCGGAAATCATGTCGGTCAAGGTCGCGTCGATCCGCCCCGCGCGCAGGTCGGTGTAGACCAGTTCCTGATTCGCGTATGAGACCACGTTAATGCCCGCTGGCGCCCAATAAGCTTTCGCATACGCCTCCTGCGTGGAGCCCTGCGCAACGCCGATATTCTTGCCCTTCAGCGCCGCAACCGTGGGCACGAGCGCGGAGCCGCGCGGCCCGATCAGGCCGCTCGGCGTCTTGAACAGCATGGTCGAGAAAGCCACCTGCGCTTCGCGCTTGGGCGTGACCGACATCGCGGACAGGATGGCGTCGAACTTGCGGCCCTGCAACGCGGGAATGATGCCGTCGAACGCGGTCTCCACCCAGACGCATTTCGTCTGGAGCCTGCGGCAAATTTCGTTGCCGAGATCGATTTCGAAACCCACGAGCTTGCCGTCCGGCGCTTTCGACTCGAACGGCGCATAGGTGGGGTCGACACCGAATCTCAACTCGGTCAATGTCTTTGCGTGGGCAGAGAGCGCCGCAAGCGACAGCGCGAGGCACACCAGCGTCTTCTTCATGGCCATCATGGAGGTTCCTGTTCGGGAGGGTCGCGTCCGGAAAAGCCATCACGGCGATGCGACGATGGCCCAAGCATAGGAACTCAAAAAACCGAAGAATAGAGGTGTGCCGATGCACGATGCTTAAGTTTTTCTAAACCGTTTTTATCGAGCGTCGTGCGCCGTGGCGTGGGGTATTCGCGCATGAGTGCGACGCAACGCGCCAAGGCGCCCGTGTTCTTTCGCTGCGTTCTTTCGCTGCGTTCTTTCGTATACTCCCCATCAGTATTGACCTATACTCATCCCCAGTATTGCGCGAAGCCGCCTTCGCCCACCGGAACGCGGCAAGCCGATCTACCCGCTGTTCATCGCTCTCACCCGCCATCAAGGAGACACACCATGACCATTGCGCTACATCCGGGCGTCGATCACGGCGTTAAAAAAGGCACCGAGAATTTCGCGGGCGGCACGCTGCGTTGCCAGTGCGCCCATGACCCCGTGGAGGTGCAGGTCGCTTCACAGGTGATGTTCAACCACGCGTGCGGTTGCACCAAATGCTGGAAGCCGGCGGGCGCGCTGTTCTCGGTGGTGGGGGTCGTGCCGCGCGAGAAAGTCAGCGTTCTCGCGCATGGAGAAAAACTGCGGGTCGTCGACGACAAGGCGCTCATCCAGCGCCATGCCTGCACCGCGTGCGGCGCGCATCTGTTCGGCCGCATCGAGAACAAGGACCACGCGTTCCACGGCCTCGACTTCATCCACACCGAGTTGTCCGGCGACGCCGGCTGGGAAGGCCCCGGCTTTGCGGCGTTCGTCTCGTCGATCATCGAAAGCGGCACGCCGCCCTCGCAGATGGCGCAAGTGCGGCAGACCCTGCGCGACAAGGGGCTGGAGCCCTACGATTGCCTCAGCCCGGCGCTGATGGACGCGCTGGCCACGCACGCCGCCAAGGCCAAGGGCACTTACCGCGAGGCTTGAGGCAAGACTTGAGGCAAGACCTGAAACGCCGCTCGCGCGGCGCTCGTTCCGATTGCATTTCGAACTAGCGCCGCCTTCTGCGAAAGTCCAGCGCCAGCGCGAAAAGAATCAGAAAGACGATGAAAACCGGCTCGGCAACATGCGCGGTTTGTCTGGAGAAGCGGCCAAAAGCCAAATCGGCCGAGGTGGCCGCAATCAGGAAAAATACAATCGGGTATATCACTTCGCTATCTAAAACACGGGTGCCAATCAACTGAGCAAATCATGGCTGACCCGGACGGCAAAGTCCAAGGCGAAATACCGATCCCCTCCATCAGCTAAACCGATCAGATCTCCACGCGCGCGCCCAATTCGATCACCCGGCTAGCAGGCAATTTGAAGTACGCCGCAATATTGCCGACGTTATGCAGCATCACCGCAAAGAGCCGTCCGCGCCAGAATCCCATGCCCCGGCCCGGCGCCGCCACCACCAGCGCGCGGCTCAGGAACCACGAGGTCTCCTGCGGATCGAGCGTAAGCCCCGCCGCCCTCGCGGCCGCTAGCGCCTGCGGCAGATTCACGTCGTCCTTGAAGCCGTAAGCCACCGTCACGCGATAACAGCCCGGGTCCAGCAGCGCCACCTTCACGCGCTCGCTTTCGGGCACCCGCGGCACGCTCTGCGTCACCACCGTCAGGAACACCACGCGCTCGTGCAGCACGCGGTTATGCCGGAAATTGTTGATGAGCGCATGCGGCACGGAGTCGGGGTCGGGCGTGAGGAAGATCGCGGTTCCGGCCACACGCACGGGCGAGCCGGCAAGCAGCGAATCGAGGTAAGGCTTGAGCGGCTTCTTGCCGGCGCGCACGCGCGCCTCGGTCATCATGATTTGCCAGCCGCGGCCCCATGTTGCCATGATCGTGAACATGACCGCGCCTATCGCCAGCGGGAACCAGCCGCCCTGCACGATCTTCAGCAGGTTGGCCGAGAAGAACAGCGCGTCGATCACGAGAAAGAACGCGGTGGCGAGCAGGCACAACGTCCAGTTGTAGTGCCATGCGTAGCGCACCACGAAGAACGTGAGGCAGGTGGTGATGAGCATCGTGCCCGTGACCGCGATGCCATAGGCGGAGCCCAGCGCCGTGGATGAGCCGAACCCCACCACGGCCGCGACCACGGCGGCCAGCAGGATCCAGTTGATGCCGGGCACGTAGATCTGCCCGATCTCGCGCTCGGAGGTGTGCACGATGTTCATGCGCGGCAGAAACGAGAGGTGCATGGCCTGCATCGCCATCGAGTAGGTGCCGGAAATCACGGCCTGCGAAGCGATCACCGTTGCGATGGTGGCGAGCACGATCATCGGAAAGATCGCCCATTGCGGAAAGAGCCGGTAGAACGGATTTTGCATGGCGCCGGGGTTGGCCAGCAGCAGCGCGCCCTGCCCCAGGTAATTGAGCGCGAGCGCCGGAAACACGAGACCAAACCAGGTGAGCCGGATAGGCCGCTTGCCGAAATGGCCCATGTCGGCATAAAGCGCCTCGGCGCCCGTGAGCGAGAGCACGACCGCGCCGAGCGCGACAAACGCGAGCCAGTGGTGGTGCAGGCAGAAGGCCAGCCCATGCACCGGATTGAGCGCCACCAGCACGACTGGCGCGGCGGCGATGTTGGCGATGCCCGCCACGCCGATCACGGCGAACCAGAGCACCATCACCGGCCCGAACACCGCGCCAATGCCGCCCGTGCCGCGTTTTTGAGCGACGAAGAGCACGATCAGCGCGGCGAGCGTCACCGGGATCACGAAGGTCTTGAGCTCGGGCGCCGCCACTTCCAGCCCCTCCACGGCGCTCAGCACGGAGATGGCCGGCGTGATCACGCTGTCACCGAAAAAGAGCGCCGCGCCCATCACGCCCACGACGAGCAGCGCATGGCGCAGCCGCGGCCGGTGCGCAACCGATGAGGCGGCCAGCGCCAGCAGCGCCATGATGCCGCCCTCGCCATGATTGTTCGCGCGCAGGATCAGCACGACGTACTTGAGCGAGACGACGATCATGAGCGACCAGAAGATCAGCGAGACGATGCTGACAATATTGAAAGCATCGAGTGCGAGCCCGTTGACGGGATCGAACACGGTGGAGAGCGTGTAGAGCGGGCTCGTGCCGATGTCGCCGTACACCACCCCGAGCGCGGCCAGCGCGAGGCCGCCGATGGCCTGCGGATGTGCGTCGTGCGTGGGATCGGCCACCGGCGTGGCGGATGAGGAGTCTCCCATGTCTGCCTCCTGGCGCGCGGTACGGCGCACGTCCATCAAACACCCAAAACGCCGCCGTGGCAACTGGGGCGATGCATTCCCGCTCCGCTTGCGCTCGCGCTTCAGTCAGGCCCGGACATAGCGCAGAGTGGCCGCCCAGAATGCGAATGCGCCAAGGCTGACGAGCGCGCCCAGAATACAGACGCCAGCCCACCCGGCGTGCGCGTAGGCCAGCGTGGACGCTATCGCGCCCACGCCGCTACCCGCGCAATAGAACAGCATGTAGCAACCCACGAGGCGCGCGTGCGCCTCGGGGCGCGTGCTGAAGATCATGCTCTGGTTGACGACGTGGATGGCCTGTCCGCCCACATCGAGCAGAACGATGCCGGCAATCAGCAGCGCAATGGATTGATTGGTGAACGCAATCGCCAGCCAGGACACGCAAAGCAGCACCAGCGCGACGCACGTCGTGGCCTGCCCCAGCCCCCGGTCGGCCAATTTTCCCGCGCGCGCAGCCGCCATCGCGCCGAGCGCGCCCACCAGCCCGAACGCCCCGATGCGGGTGTGAGACATGGCGTGGGGTGGCGCGCTCAATGGCAAAACCAGCGCGCTCCAGAACATGCTGAATGCCGCGAACATGAGGAGACCGATGAAACCGCGCACCTGAAGAACGCGGTCGCGCAGCAACAGCACGATCATCGAACGCAGCAGGCCCGCATAGCTCAATGGCACGCGGCGCACCGGTGAAGCGGGCAGAAAGAGCCACAGCACGGCCAGCATGACGACCGCGAATACCGCCGACACGAGATACACCGACCGCCAGCCGGCGATATCGGTCACCGCGCCGGCGAGCGAGCGCGCCATCAGCAAGCCGACCACCACGCCGCCTTGCGCGGCCCCCACCACCCGGCCGCGCTCGCTGTCGCGGGCCAGCGCGGCCGCGCTGGCGATCAGGCCTTGCGTCATTGCGGTGCCGAGCAATCCAACGGCAACCATGCCGGCGAGCAGCGCAAGCGCCGATCCCGCCAGGGCCACGCCAATGCACGCGAGAGCAAGCAGGATCATCTGGCCAACGATGAGACGCTTGCGGTCGACCAGATCGCCGAGCGGCACGACAAATATCAGCGCCAGCGCGCAGCCCACCTGAGTGGCCGTGATGACGCCGCCCACATCGGACTGGGAAATATGGAAATCGCGGGAGATTGCGTCCAGCAGCGGCTGCGCGTAATAGACGTTCGCAACACTCGCGGCGCAGCATATCGACAGCAGCGAAACGATGGCCGCAGGCATCGCTTTGGGCGTGGTCGAACCTGGATGCGGTTCAAGCCCGATCTCGGGAGGCAGAGGCGCGTTCATGTTTTCTCTCATTTCATCTAGTTGCAATTTGCAACCAGAACGAGTCTAGAGAAACTTGTTTTAAAATGCAACTCATGCGTGAGCGCTCGTGCAACCCGGGCCGGTCTTTCTGGCGGCACGGGCGCTCACCTCGCACCAGGGGAGTTCAAGATGGCCAGGCAAAGAAGTCTTGCTGATTCACCGTGTCCAATCGGCCGGGCGGTCGACATTGTCGGCGACCGCTGGGCCCTGCTGATCGTGCGGGACGCTTTCGACGGCGCACGTCGCTTTGGCGACTTTCTCGCCAGTCTGGGAGTCGCTCGCAACATTCTGTCCGACCGGCTCAAGATGCTCGTGGAAGCAGGGGTTTTCGAAATCGCGCCGGCGTCGGACGGCTCCGCGTACCAGGAATACGTGCTCACGAAGAAAGGCGAAGGCCTGTTCCCCGTGGTGGTGATGCTGCGTCAATGGGGCGAAGCCAACCTGTTTGGCTCGGGGGAAAAGCACTCGGTGCTGGTCGACCGGAAAACCGGCCGCGCAGTCAAGAAGCAGACGTTGCGGCTCGACGACGGCCGTCCGTTGAATGCGGCAACCAGCGCGGTCCGCAAGATTCAGGAACCTTGAAGCCGCACTGAGATATTCGCGCGCCAAGTGTTACCGGAGACAACCGGTCGGAAAAAATCAACTTGAAATGAGGAGCAGGGATGGACAAGCAAGGCTTCACCACAGGCATCATTCACGGCGACAGAATCGCGGGCAGCGAGCATGGCGGCATTCGTCAGCCCATTCATACGTCCGTGCAATATGGGTTCGAGCGCGTCGAGGATCTGATCGGCGTTTTCCAGGGCACGAAAAAGGGCGGTTTCAATTACGCGCGCCAGGGCACCCCCACGACAGCGGCGCTCGAGCGCAAGCTCACGAAGCTCGAAGAAGGCGTCGGCACGATCTGCTTTAGCACCGGCATGGCGGCCATCACGGCAACGTTTCTCACGCTCCTGCGCGCGGGCGATCATCTCGTTTCGAGCCGCTACGTGTTCGGCAACACCAATAGCCTGTTCGGCACCTTGCGCACGCTCGGCGTGGAAGTGACGACCGTTGACGCCTGCGACGCCGCCAACGTGCGAGACGCCATCCGCCCCAATACGCGCATGGTGTTCGTCGAAACCATCGCTAATCCGGGCACGCAGATTCCCGACTTGCAGGGCATCGGCGACCTCTGCCGCGCGAGCGGCATCGCCTATGTCGTCGACAACACCATCACCTCGCCCGCCCTGTTCAAGCCGAAGGCGGTTGGCGCGAGCCTCGTCATCAATTCGCTGACGAAGACCATCGCGGGCCACGGCGCCGCGCTCGGCGGCGCGGTGACCGATACCGGCCTGTTCGACTGGAGCGCGTATCCGAACATCGCCGACGACTACCGCCGCTCACCCGCGAAAGAGCAGGGGCTTCTGCAAATCCGCAAGAAGGGCCTGCGCGACATGGGCGCGGCGTTGTCGTCGGAGCAGGCGCATTCCATTGCGATGGGCGCGGAAACGCTCGCCTTGCGCGTGAAGCAAAGCAGCGACAACGCGCTCGCGCTCGCGCAGTTTCTCGAGGGGCACGAAGCCATCGGCAAGGTGTTCTATCCGGGCCTGAAGAGCCATCCGCAATACGAGACCGCGCAGGCGCTGTTCAAGGGCGCGTCCTGGCTGCTGTCCTTCGAATTGCTCAACGCGGAGCGCATGATCGAAGTCGTCAACGCGCTCGAACTGCCCATCAAGGCAACCGGTCTCGGCGACACGCGCACGCTCATCATCCCCGTCGCGCCGACGATCTTTTTCGAAGCGGGTGCGCAAACGCGCAAGGAAATGGGCATCTCCGACGGCATGCTGCGGCTGTCCGCCGGCATCGAGGATATCGACGACCTGCTGGCGGATTTCTCGCAAGCGCTGAAGCTTGCGTCGTAAGGCTCAACCGGCCGGCTGAACACCCCGGCCGCGGCCTGCCACGGATCGATGCATATCGAGCGTCGTTGCCGTAGACGGACCGCCGATTAAGGCTACATCCCAAGCCCGCCCTCCCAGGCGGGCTCTTTTTTTGCTTCATTACGAAGCTGCAGCGCGCATGGCTTCCAGCGAGATGGCAGCCGTGAATCTCACCCGCCTTTTCCTCTGACGAAAGTAGCGCTTACCGGTTTCTCATTTACGCGCCCGCCCTTTTTAACGGGAGTTGCGTTTCGCCCCATCGATTTCTATGCTTTTTGCATCCGCCAGGGAGGTCGATCATGGTGGCCTTTAAGAAGCAAAATCTGTTCATGTTTTCCGGAATCCTCCTTGCTGCCTGCACGCCCGCGCAACCCAATCCCGCGCAGGCGGCACGTCCTTCCGAAACGCCGGGCACGCCGCTGGCTGCCAATGCCCCGGGCGCGAATCCGGCTGCGCCGCAAACCATGCTCTATTACGTCTGCGGCAAGCCGGGAATCGACACGCACGCCAGGTCGCCCGATCAAGCGCACCCGTTCAATATGGGCGTGTCGTTCATCTCCGCATCGAACGGTGCGCCGCTTTCGAACGTGACGGTAAGGGTGAGGCGGCACGGGCGCGTGTTGATGGATTTCGTTGCGCAAGGCGCTCAGTGCCTCTTTTCGGTACCCGAAGCCGATTACCGGATCGAAGGCACCTGGCGCGGCGAAATGAAGTTTGAAATCGTCCAGACCGGCACCATGAACGCCCAGATCAAGTGGTAGCGCGCCGGCGTTGCCCGGCGCCATTGCACATTGAAGCTTGAGGCCCAACGCAAGAGGAGAATCGTTTCATGACGATGCCGCCCTCTCCGGAGCAAGAGCCGGACGACGTATCGGAACCCGGACGCGACGACGCCGCAAGAAGCAGCGATCCCGCACGGCTGACCCGTGGCGCGTGGTTCAGCCTCGCCATCAGTCTCGCGTTCTTCCTGCTCATGGTGGCGATCGGCCTGAAGTATGGCGTGGCGCGGCATCCGCCCAGCAAGGCCGCCGAGCCCGAACGCGCACTCGTTGCGAGTCCGTTTATGAGTCCGTTTATGAGTCCGCTCGCGAGTGCGTCGCTGCCCTTCATCACACCTGCGCCGCTCGCCGACAACCCCGATGCCCTGCTCGCCCGGGCCCACGACTGCGCGGCCACCGCCCAATGGGATTGCGTGATCTCCGCAACCAGCGGCGTCATCACGCAACGCGGCAATACGCCGGAGACGAAGGCGTTGCTCGCGCAGGCGATGATCAGGAGCGGATGGGTGCCGGGCAGCGAGCCGGCGCCGTCGATAAAAGCCAATGCGCGCAACATGCGTGAAGTTTCCGCCACGCCAGCGGGCGCGAAACCGCTTGCCCGGCACGGGCACCGGCATATGGGCCGGGCCGCCCGCCTGCGCTACACCGCCATCACGCGCCGCAACTCCACCGACGAGATGGCGGACATTTACCGGCACTGAGACCGGCGTCGAAAGCGCGCTGATCGGCGGGAAATCGCCTCGATCGGACCCGCGCGCAAATGCATCGGATACCTATCTATTTTGCGGATGAGTGCCGGACTCGGTAATCGCGCTGTACACCAGCGTGCGCAACTGGCGGCGCGCGGGATACGCGCTCGACGGCAGCAACTGGGTGAGGAACACCACGATCAGGTCCTCGCTCGGGTCGACCCAGAAGAAGGTGCTGGCCGCTCCACCCCAGAAGAAGTCGCCCGCGCTGCCGGGAATCAGCGTGGCCGCCGGCCTGATGGTGGTGGCGAAGCCCAGCCCGAAGCCCACGCCTTCATAAGCCGCCTCGCTGAACATCGAGCGCGACAGGCCGGGGATGTCGAGACCGCCCGGCAAATGGTTGGCCGTCATCAGCGCGAGGGTTTTCGGGCCCAGCAGCCGCACGCCGTCGAGTTCGCCCTTCTGGAGCAGCATGCGCGCGAAGCGCATGTAGTCGGCGGCGGTGGAAACGAGGCCGCCGCCACCGGAGACGAACGTGGGCGGCTTGAGATACGGGCTGCTGCGCGGATCGTCCTGTAAGGCCGGGCCTTGCGCCGATACGACCTTCGAGCCCAGCGCGCCCACGGCATAGCAAGCGCAAAAGCGCGACACCTTATCCTCGGGCACGTAAAAGGCCGTGTCGACCATGCCCAGGGGATCGAAGATCCGCTCTTTCAGAAAGGTCTCGAACGGCACGCCGCTGACCTTGCCGACGATATAGCCGAGCACGTCGGTGGCAACGGAGTAATTCCACGCCTCGCCTGGCGAGAATTCGAGCGGCAGCGTGGCCAGCTTCTCGATCATTTCTTCCAGCGTGCCTTCGGTTGCGAGCTCACCCACTTTCATCCGGCGATAAGCCGCATCGACATTGGTGTTCTGCTGGAAGCCGTAAGTCAGGCCCGAGGTGTGGCGCAGCAAGTCGACCACGAGCATGGGGCGCGCGAGCGGACGGGTCTGGAATCCTTCCATGAAGCCGCCCACGTGAACGCCGAGCTTCTCCCATGCCGGAATGTATTTGCTGACCGGGTCGTCCAGCGCGATCTGGCATTGCTCGACCAGCATCATGACCGCCACGGACGTGATGGGCTTGGTCATCGAGTAAATGCGGAAGATGGCGTCTTCGGCCATGGGCACCTGCCGCTCGCGGTCGGCGAAGCCTTGCACCGCGTTCAGCGCGAGCGCGCCGCGCCGCCATACCTGGGTGACGGTGCCCGCCAGCTTGCCGGTGGCGATGTAGCGCTCGTCGAAGAAGCGCTCGATGCGTTCGAGCCGTTCACACGACATCCCCTGCTTTTCCTTGCCTTCCATACCCTCTTCTCTCCTTTGCTGAGCGCCGTTCGTGACTGCGTGATCTCCGGGCAACGTGCAAATAGCGCGGTAATGGCGAATCGAAGCGCATTCGGGCGATTCGGCCACAGTATCCGTTATTCGCAGGCTTTCGGCAAAAGACAGCGGGCATGGCGGCCGTGAAGCAGCGCCGCTTTTTCAGGGGGCGTCGTGAAAGAGCAATTCCAGGCCGGTGCGCTCGCCACTGCGCACGCGGCTGATCGCGTGCTTGAGCCTGGCCCGGTAATGGCCGTGCGCGCCTTCGACCGGGCGCTGCGCGGTCGCGATGATGGCCGCGTCGCCCAGCGCGAGCGGCACGACCATGGGCCGCGACTGCATGCGTGGGCGCTGCTCGGTCATGACGAATTCGCCGCCCGTGAAGTCGCGTTGCGGCGCGCTTAGCAGCACGATCACCTGAAACGGAAACACCTGCTCGCCCTCGTCGTGGCGATGCAGCGCGAGACGATCGCCCGCGCGCAGCCGGCTCAAATGCGATTGCGGCCGGCGCTGCCCGGCGCGGCGGTTCGCATCGAGAAAGGTGTCGAGTTCGGCGGGAAAGCACTGCTCGATGCCTGCCAGCGCGTGCCAGCGGTTCGCCGCGGGCACGAGCCATCGATACAGCGCTTCGCGCCACGCGTGCAACGGCGGCGGCAGGCCTGTGCCGAAGTAGAGCGACTCGCCGCTCGCGGGCTCCGCTGGTGCGATGGATGCGAATGATGCCGGCGAAACCAATGCGTGCCCGGCGTCGCCCGATGCATCAGGTACTTCATCGAGCAACCGCGCGAGCGCGCGGGCTTCGTGCGCTTCGAAGCAGCCGGGCAGCAGGGCGTAGCCTTCGGCGTCCAGTTGCGCGCCGACGACGCCGGGATCGAAGCGCTCGATCATGGCGCGCGCATTCATGCCGGCTCCCATGCCGATGCGGGCGCACCCAGCGCAGCCGGCGCGCGCGCGTCGTGAAAGATCAGCCCGAGCGTGTGCCGCGTGCCGCTGCGCACGACGCTCACGCCATGGCGCATCGCCACCTTGCGCACGCCCGCGCGCCCCCGCGCGGATCCCCCCATATCGGGCCGCTGATTGACGGCGAACACCACGGCATCGCCCTGCTCCAGCGCCACGACGTCGGCGTGCTGGCCGCGGCTGCCGGTTTCGGTCATGACGAATTCGCCGCCCGTGAAATCCTCGCCCGGCACCGAGAGCAGGATCGCCACCTGCAGCGGAAACACATGGTCGCCGTAGAGATCCTGATGCAGGCAGTTGTAGTCGCCCGCATGGTAGCGGAGCAGGAGCGGCGTGGGCCGCGTCTGACCGGCCGTGTGGCAGCGCGCGAGAAACTCGGCGAGCTCGCCGGGATACCGCGCGTCGAGCCCCATTTGCTGGTTCCAGCGATTGGCGAGCGGCGCGAGGCGGCGATACAGTGCGTGACGCAATCGCTCGAGCAACGGCGGCAGCGGATAGGCGAAATACTTGTATTCGCCGCGCCCGAAATTATGGCGCGCCATCACGATGCGCGAACGAAAGCTATCGTCGCGCGCATAGAGCGCGGCAAGCTGCTCGCATTGCTGCGGCCGCAACACGCGCGGCAGCACCGCATTGCCGTAACGCTCGAGCGACGCGGCCGCGCCCTGCCAGATCGCGTCCCCATTCGCGGCCCAGTCGGGGGCGCTGTCGGCATCGCTGCGCGCAGCCTGTTTTGCATCGGCCATCTCGGCTTTCCGGTGAAAAATCGAACGAACCCAGTCTAGCGCCGCCGCGGCCGCATGAAACTCCGCGCCTTGCGCTGCAATTCCCCCTGGCTGCACGCCGCCGGCGAGCCCAGCGGACGCGAGCAAACGCAAACGAGAGGGGATGTTAGTATAGGGTCCCCCGTATCCGGCCAAACTGCCCAGCGGCGCGAGCGCGTGGGGAGCCCCTTGCTCCCGGCACCATGCGCGCGGCTTTGGCCGTGGCGAACACGATTACCAGGCTTGTCTGGCGCAATCGAGACGCCCGCTACGAACCCTTTTTTCAGTCATTCATGACCGACCCGTTCTCCAATCGCGCGGCCACGCTTGCGCGCGCAACCAATTCGCCGCGCTTCCTGCTGGCGCTGATTTGCCTGTATGCGTCCGCGGGCCAGCTCGCGATCGACATCTACGTTCCCGCGCTGCCCGCCATGGCGCGCTACTTCGCGACCTCGCCGCAAGCCATCCAGTCGAGCGTATCGGTCTATCTGGCGGCGTACGCGTTCGGCCAGCTCATCTTCGGGCCGATTTCCGACGCCCTGGGACGCAAGCGCGTGCTGGCCTTCGGCCTCGTGGTCTATACGCTCGGCTGCCTGCTTTCGCTCGCCG
>JAITTX010000493.1 GCA_031286755.1 Paraburkholderia sp. | reverse complement strand
GCGCATGGCGCCGACTGGAAGGGCAATGCCGAGATCCAGAAGGCGATTGCCGAGGCGCAAACCGAGCTCAAGGGCAAAGGCCGGGTGCTGATCCGCGCCTCGGGCACGGAGCCGGTGCTGCGCGTGATGGTGGAAGCGCGCGACGAGCACGACACGATTCAGTATGCCGAATCGATCGCCGACACGGTCAAGCGCACGATCGCCTGACGCGGCGATCGGAACCCCTCGATCAGCGGCAGGGGGATCCTGCCGCGAATTTCTTCTCCCATGCGAACGCGATGCCATGCAACGGGCATGACATCGCGTTTTGCGTCACCACGCTTCAGATCCAGGCGCTTTTCCGCCGAAGCAAACGTTTCACTTTTGCGTCAGCCCCCTCCCGCGCATGCATGAGGCATTTTGCGCATCCGACCCCGGGATGCGTACCCAACGCCACCGGCAGCGATCATCGCGCCGGGAGCCCCAATCGGCGGGGCATGCACACCTTCGAAGCACGCGCATCCGGCCTGATTCGCTGGCCTTTCAGGCGGTAATCATTCTGTCACAGTCGCTTCATGAATCGTCACGTTACTGTCACACAGAGCCCCTAAGCTTCGCGGTGTTGTTTATCCGCTCACACACCTGGAGGCCACATGAAACTGATGCAAACCGCGCTCGCTGGCGTTGCTGGCGCGCTTTTCGCGATCGCAGCGCAGGCTGCTGATATTACCGGCGCGGGCAGCACCTTCGCAGCACCGATCTACACGAAATGGGCGGATGCCTATCAGAAGTCGGGCGGCGGCAAGGTCAACTACCAGGGCATCGGCTCGTCGGGCGGCATCAAGCAGATTCAGGCAAAGACCGTTGACTTCGCAGGCTCGGACGCCCCGCTGAAGGACGACCAATTGGCCAAGGACGGCCTGTTCCAGTTCCCGACGGTGGTCGGTGGCGTCGTGCCGGCGATCAACGTGCCGGGCATCAAGGCTGGCGAAATCACGCTGTCGGGCCCGGTGCTCGGCGACATCTATCTCGGCAAGATCAAGAAGTGGAACGATCCGGCCATCGCCGCGCTGAACCCGAAGGTCAAGTTGCCTGATCTGGACATCGCCGTGGTTCGCCGCGCCGATGGTTCGGGCACGAGCTTCATCTGGACGAACTACCTCTCGAAGGTCAACCCCGAGTGGAAGAGCAAGGTCGGCGAAGGCACGACCGTGGCATGGCCGACCGGCACGGGCGGCAAGGGCAACGACGGCGTCGCGGCCTTCGTGCAGCGTCTGCCGGGCGCAATCGGCTACGTCGAGTGGGCGTACGCCAAGCAAAATCACATGGTCTACACTGCGATGAAGAACGAGTCGGGCGCGGTCGTCGAGCCGACCACCGAGACGTTCAAGGCCGCAGCGGCCGGCGCGGACTGGAAGAAGTCGTTCTACCAGATCCTCACCAACGAGCCGGGCAAGGACGCATGGCCGGTCGTCGGAGCGACCTTCGTGCTGCTGCACACGGCGCAGGACAAGCCGGAGCCGGGCAAGGACACGCTCAAGTTCTTCCAGTGGGCGTTCAAGAATGGTACCCCGGCTGCTGACAGCCTCGACTACATCTCGCTGCCGCAGTCGGTCGTGACCGAAATCGAGTCGCAGTGGAAAGAGAAGGTGAAGGACGCCAGCGGCAAGCCGATTGCCGAGTAAGGCGGACGGGTCGCCGGATGGCCATTGATGGGCCGCCCGGCGACCGCCGAAGGGCCGCCGCGCATACCGCGCGCGGCCCGTTCTGTTTGCTGGCCGATGAGGCAAGTCGGTCCCCGCAGCAACGCGGTACGCCATACCGCACGTAATACACCCGCTACGATGTGCCGTTCGATCTTCCGCCCGATATTCCCGACAAGGCCGGATGCCGGGCGGCCGACGGTTCCGGAAACCGCATCAACGTCGCGAGCCTGACGCTCGCGGCCACTGGAAACAGCCCATCATGTCCGACGTCCCGCTCGTCTCGAACCCGCCTGGCAGCGCCGCGCAACAGCAAGCGCCCAGCCCGGCAGGGGACATCATTTTTGGCGGCCTCGCGCGCGGCGCCGCCATTGTCACGCTGTTGCTGCTCGGCGGCATCATCGTTTCGCTGATCGTCGCCTCGCTGCCGACGATCCACAAGTTCGGTCTCGCATTCCTCTGGACTGCCGACTGGGATCCCCCCAGCGAGCAGTTCGGCGCGCTCGTGCCCATCTACGGCACGCTCGCCACCTCGATCATCGCGCTCATCATCGCCGTGCCCGTGAGCTTCGGCATCGCGCTCTTTCTCACCGAGCTTTCGCCCGCGTGGCTGCGCCGCCCGCTCGGCATCGCCATCGAGCTGCTCGCCGCGATCCCGTCGATCGTCTACGGCATGTGGGGCCTGCTCGTGTTCGCGCCGATCTTCGCGCAGTACTTCGAGAAGCCGATCGGCCAGTTGCTCGGCGGCATGCCGATCATCGGCGCGCTGTTCCAGGGCGCGCCCATCGGCATCGGCATGCTGTGCGCGGGCGTGATCCTCGCGATCATGATCATTCCGTACATCGCCTCGGTGATGCGCGACGTGTTCGAAGTCACGCCCGTGCTGCTCAAGGAGTCGGCCTACGGCATCGGCTGCACGACCTGGGAAGTCATGTGGAAGATCGTGCTGCCGTTCACCAAGACCGGCGTGATCGGCGGCGTGATGCTCGGTCTCGGCCGCGCGCTCGGCGAGACCATGGCCGTCACGTTCGTGATCGGCAATACGAACCTGCTCGACAACGTCTCGCTGTTCTCACCCGGCAACAGCATCACGTCGGCGCTCGCCAACGAGTTCGCGGAAGCGGGCCCCGGCCTGCACACCGCCGCGCTGATGGAGCTCGGCCTCATTCTGTTCGTGATCACGTTCATCGTGCTCGCGATCTCGAAGCTGCTTTTGCTGCGCCTCGAAAAGTCGGAGGGCGCACGATGAGCGAGCCGATGATGAAGATTCCGGGCGCGACCTACGGCCCCGAGCTGGAGCGCATGCGCTCGAAGCTGCAAAGCCGTCGCAAAGTGACCAACGCGATTGCGCTGACGTGCTCGCTGGCCGCGATGGCCTTCGGCATCATCTGGCTCGTGTGGATTCTCTACACGACGCTCTCGCTCGGCGTGGGCGGCCTTTCGGTGCAACTGTTCACGCAGTCGACGCCGCCGCCGAACACCGATGGAGGCGGGCTCGCCAACGCGATCGTCGGCAGCCTGATGCTGGTGGGCATCGCCACGCTCGTGGGCACGCCGATCGGCATTCTCGCGGGCGTCTATCTCGCCGAATACGGCCAGAAGAGCTGGCTTGCCAGCGTGACACGCTTCATCAACGACATTCTGCGGTCGGCACCGTCGATTGTCGTGGGCCTGTTCGTCTACGCGCTCGTGGTCGCGAAGATGGGGCACTTCAGCGGCTGGGCGGGGGCGATCTCGCTTGCGCTGCTGCAGATTCCGATCGTGATCCGCACGACCGAGAACATGCTCAAGCTCGTGCCGAACAACCTGCGCGAAGCGGCTTTCGCGCTCGGCACGCCGAAGTGGAAGATGGTGCTCTCGATCACGCTCAAGGCGTCGATCGCGGGCATCGTGACGGGCGTGCTGCTCGCGATTGCGCGCATTGCCGGCGAGACTGCGCCGCTGCTCTTCACCGCGCTGTCCAATCAGTTCTTCAGCGCGGACATGAATCAGCCGATGGCGAACCTGCCGGTCACGATCTACAAGTTCGCGATGAGCCCGTTCGCGCAGTGGCAGTCGCTTGCCTGGGCCGGCGTTTTCCTGATCACGCTGGGCGTGCTGGGTTTGAATATCCTCGCGCGCACCATCTTTTCGAAAAAGTAAGGGCGGAGTCATCCGATGAATATGGCAGAGAGTCACCTCAACACTACGGCGCCGTCCGGTCTCGACCCCGCCCAGGGCAACCGCGGCCTCATGTCGGGCACGCCGAAGATCGAAGTCAAGGACCTGAACTTCTTCTACGGCAAGTATCACGCGCTCAAGAACATCAACCTGCAGATTCCCGAAGGCAAGGTGACGGCGTTCATCGGCCCGTCGGGCTGCGGCAAGTCCACGCTCCTGCGCACGTTCAACAAGATGTACGCGCTCTACCCGGAGCAGCGCGCCGAGGGCGAGATCCTGATGGACGGCGAGAACCTGCTCACCTACAACCGCGATATTTCGCTGTTGCGCGCGCGTATTGGCATGGTGTTCCAGAAGCCGACACCGTTCCCGATGTCGATTTACGACAACATCGCGTTCGGCGTGAAGATGTTCGAGAAGCTCTCGCGCCCCGAGATGGACGACCGCGTCGAGTGGGCCCTCACCAAGGCCGCGCTGTGGAACGAAGTGAAGGACAAGCTCGGCCAGAGCGGCTACGGTCTTTCGGGCGGCCAGCAGCAGCGTCTGTGCATCGCGCGCGGCATTGCGATCCGTCCCGAAGTGCTGTTGCTCGACGAGCCGTGCTCGGCGCTCGACCCGATTTCGACGGGCCGCATCGAGGAACTGATTGCCGAGCTCAAGAGCGATTACACGGTGGTGATCGTGACCCATAACATGCAACAGGCCGCGCGCTGCTCGGACTACACTGCTTACATGTACCTCGGCGAGCTGATCGAGTTCGGCGACACCGAGAAGATCTTCATCAAGCCGGTCCGCAAGGAAACGGAAGACTACATCACCGGCCGCTTCGGCTGATTCGCCAAGCCGAGAAGGGGAACAACATGCCCGATAAACATCTGTCCAGCCAGTTCGACGCCGACCTGAACCTGATTTCGTCGAAGGTGCTCGAAATGGGCGGCCTCGTGGAATCGCAGATCATCACGGCGATGCAGGCCTTGAACGAGTTCGATGGCGCGGCCGCCGAGCGCGTGATCGTCGCCGAAGACCGCCTCAACACGATGGAAGTCGAGATCGACGAGGAGTGCAGCAATATCATCGCGCGCCGCCAGCCGGCCGCGCGCGACTTGCG
>JAITTX010000479.1 GCA_031286755.1 Paraburkholderia sp. | reverse complement strand
GCGAGCGCGCTGCCGGTGCTCGCGGCGGGCATGGTCGGCAGCGCGCAGGGCTGGGTGCAGGCGCCCTATGTGGAAACGCCAGCGGGCGAGGACGCGCTCGTGGCTGGCATCGTCAAGGTGCGCGCGGCCAGTGGCGTGGAGGTGGCTGTGGTGCCGGGCGTGCTGGAGCCTGGCGCGTTGCCCAATGTCATGCGCGGCGAGGAAACGCAGATCTTCGGTGCGCTGGGCGCGCAGGCCGGTGCCGCTCCGGATGGGGGTGGTCAGCCCGCGCCGCAGCCGGCGCTGATCGGCTTGCCCGGCACGCACGCGAAATGGGTGGTGGTGGAGGGGGCGCGTATTGCGCGCTTCTACACCTTCATGACGGGTGAGGTCTACGCGGCGCTCACGGGGCACACGATCCTGGGCCGCACGATGAAGCGGCCCGTCACCCCGGATACGGCGGCGTTCCTGCGCGGTGTGAACGTGGCGCGCGAACACGGCTGCGCGGGCGTGCTCGCGACGGCGTTCAGCACGCGCACGCTCGGCCTCACCGACCAGCTGGCTGCCGACGAGCAACCGGACTATCTCTCGGGGCTTCTGATCGGTCACGAACTGGTCGGGCTCGAAGCGGTGCTCTCGCGCCGCGACGTGGAATTGCCGGCATGCGCGCCGAGGCTGATCGGCGCCGATGCGTTGTGCGAGCGCTATCGGCTCGCGCTTGCGCAGTTCGGCTGCGACGGCGCGCGGGTCGTGCATCAGGCGACCGAGCGCGGGCTGTGGCGCATCGCGGTGCGCGCGGGCCTCGTTGTCGCCGCGGACCAGGCGGACTAAACAGACTAAACAGATCGAACGGATCAAGCGGATCGAGCGGATCAAAAGGCGTGAGCGGCGCGGAGCGCGCCGGGCCTGCAAACCACGCAGAACGCAAATCACAGGACTAGCACGATGGAACCCGAATTGAACTTGCCCGCCCCGTACACGCCTCACGCGGGTTTCATGGCTGCGTTCGGCGCGTGCCGGATGGTCGCGATCGTGCGCGGAATCCGGCCCACCGAGGCCGCCGATCATGGCCGCGCGCTCTATGAGGCGGGTTTCCGGATCATCGAGGTGCCGCTCAATTCACCGTCGCCGTTCGAGAGCATCGCGGCGCTGCGCGCGGCGCTGCCGGCCGACGCCATGGTTGGCGCGGGCACCGTGCTCACGACTGAGCGCGTGCGCGACGTCAAGGCCGCGGGCGGCGAGCTGATCGTGATGCCGCATGCGGACACCGAGGTGATTCTCGCCGCCAAGCTGCAAGGGCTCGCCTGCGTGCCGGGCGTGGCGACGCCGACTGAAGCGTTCGCCGCGCTCAAATGCGGCGCCGACGCGCTCAAGATGTTCCCCGCCGAGCAACTGGGCCCGGAGGTGACGAAGGCGTGGCGCGCGGTGATTCCCCGCGTCGTGCCGCTTCTGCCCGTGGGCGGCGTGAAGCCGGACAACATGGGGCCGCAACTGGCAGCGGGCGCGAGCGGCTTCGGCCTCGGCTCCGCGCTCTACAAGCCGGGCCAGGACGTGGCGGCAACGCGCGCGAACGCGCTCGCGTTCATCGCCGGATGGAGAGCGACGCAAGATGCAAAAAGCGCGCAGGGAGTGAAGGTATGAACCGGCTGGCGGGCAAAGTCGCGCTCGTGACCGGTGCGGGGCGCGGCATCGGTGCTGCGATCGCGCGTGCGTTCGCGGCCGAGGGCGCGGCGGTCGTGCTCGCCGAGCTCGATGGCGCGACGGCGCAAACCACTGCGCGGGAGATCGCGGAGGCGGCTGGCAGCGGCGCGGCGAGGGTGCTCGCGGTGCCCACCGACGTCACGCAGGCTGCGTCGGTGCAAGCGGCCGTGGCCGAGGCCGAGCGCGCGTTTGGCCCCGTCGATGTGCTCGTGAACAACGCCGGCATCAACGTGTTCGCCGACCCGCTCACGATGACCGACGAAGACTGGCGCCGCTGCTTCGCCGTCGATCTGGACGGCGTCTGGAACGGCTGCCGCGCCGTGCTGCCGGGCATGGTCGAGCGCCGCGCGGGCAGCATCGTGAATATCGCCTCGACGCACGCGTTCCAGATCATCCCGGGCTGCTTCCCGTATCCGGTCGCCAAGCACGGCGTGATTGGCCTCACGCGCGCGCTCGGCATCGAGTACGCGCCGAGGAACGTGCGCGTGAACGCGATCGCGCCGGGCTACATCGAGACGCAGCTCACGCACGACTGGTGGAACGCGCAACCCGACCCCGAGGCGGCGCGCCGCGCCACGCTCGAACTGCCGCCGATGAAGCGCATTGGCCGCCCGGAAGAAGTCGCGATGACGGCCGTGTTCCTCGCGTCGGACGAGGCGCCGTTCATCAACGCGAGCTGCATCACCATCGACGGCGGGCGCACGGCGCTGCATCACGAGTGACGCAAGCCACGAAGGCAGCATCAGGCAGCACGAAGGCAAGAACACGCAGCACTTTCGCCGCAGCGCTGGCCGCGCGCGGGCGGATGCAGAAAAAGGCGGCCGCCACCTTCCCGTGACTGAAGAAGACAGGAGACAGACACCATGCAACGCAGGATTTTCCTCACGCTGTTGGCCGCCGCGACGACCGCCGTGCTCGTACAGGCGCCCGTCGCCCAGGCCGCCGACCCGGTCAAGATCGGCTTTCTCGTGAAGCAGCCCGAAGAGCCGTGGTTCCAGGACGAATGGAAGTTCGCCGAGATGGCTGCCAAGAAGGACGGCTTCACGCTCGTGAAGATCGGCGCGCCTTCGGGCGAGAAGGTCATGAGCGCGATCGACAATCTCGCCGCGCAGAAGGCTCAGGGCTTCATCATCTGCACGCCTGACGTGAAGCTCGGGCCGGGTATCGTCGCCAAGGCCAAGGCCGACAAGCTCAAGATGATGACCGTCGACGACCGCCTCGTCGACGGCGCGGGCAAGCCGATCGAATCCGTGCCGCACATGGGCATCTCCGCCTACAACATCGGCAAGCAGGTGGGCGACGGCATTGCCGCCGAGATCAAGAAGCGCGGCTGGGACATGAAGGACGTGGGCGCCATCGACGTGACCTACGAGCAGTTGCCGACCGCGCACGATCGCACGAGCGGCGCGACCGACGCGCTTCTGGCCGCGGGCTTCCCGAAGACCAACATCATCGCCGCGCCGCAGGCGAAGACCGACACGGAAAACGCCTTCAACGCCGCCAACATCGCGCTCACCAAGAATCCGCAATTCAAGCACTGGGTGGCGTACGGCCTGAACGACGAGGCCGTGCTGGGCGCCGTGCGTGCGGCGGAAGGGCGCGGCTTCAAGGCCGACAACATGATTGGTATCGGTATCGGAGGTTCGGACTCGGCGTTGAACGAGTTCAAGAAGCCGGAGCCGACGGGCTTCTACGGCACGGTCATCATCAGCCCGAAGCGCCACGGCGAAGAGACCTCGGAGCTCATGTACGCGTGGATCACGCAAGGCAAGGCGCCGCCGATGCTCACGCTCACGACCGGCATGCTGGCGACGCGCGACAACGTCAATCAGGTGCGCCAGGAGATGGGTCTCGCTTCGAAGTAAGGGCGGAAAGTTGCCGCTCGAAGGAAGTGGTTTGAGGCGTTTCCCGCTGCAAAGCGGCCGGTGTGCAAGCGAGGTCAGCGAAGCGCGCCGGCCGCATGCGGCGAATCCGCAGTGAATTGATCGAGAGGAAACCGAAGTGTCAGCGACACTGCGTTTTGACAATATCGGCAAGGTGTTTCCCGGCGTGCGCGCGCTCGATGGCGTGTCGTTCGACGTGCACGCGGGCGAAGTGCATGGCTTGATGGGCGAGAACGGCGCGGGCAAGTCCACGCTGCTCAAGATTCTGGGCGGCGAGTATCAGCCCGATTCCGGCCGCATCCTCATGGACGGCGACGAGGTGCGTTTCTCCGATGCGGCGGCGTCGATCGGCGCGGGCATTGCCGTGATTCACCAGGAGCTGCAATACGTGCCCGATCTCACGGTCGCGGAAAATCTGCTGCTGGGCGCGCTGCCCAACGCGCTCGGCTGGGTGAAGCGCGGCGAGGCGCGCAAGTTCGTGCGCGAGCGCCTCGCTGCGATGGGCGTGGACCTCGATCCCGCCGCGAAGCTGCGCAAGCTTTCCATCGCCCAGCGCCAGATGGTGGAAATCTGCAAGGCGCTGCTGCGCAACGCGCGCGTGATCGCGCTCGACGAGCCTACGAGTTCGCTCTCGCACCGCGAGACCGAGGTGCTTTTCAAGCTCGTGCGCGAGCTGCGCGCCGACAACCGCGCGCTCATCTACATCTCGCACCGCATGGACGAGATCTATGAGCTCTGCAACGCCTGCACGATTTTCCGCGATGGCCGCAAGATCGCCTCCCACGAGAAGCTCGAAGCGGTCAAGCGCACGACGCTCGTGGCCGAAATGGTGGGGCGCGAGATCAGCGACATCTACAACTATTCGCCGCGCGAGCATGGCAACGTGCGCTTCGCGGTGCGCGGCATCGAAGGGCATCCGCTCAACGAAGCGGCCAGCTTCGAAGTCAAGGCAGGCGAGATCGTCGGCTTTTTCGGTCTCGTGGGCGCGGGCCGCAGCGAGCTCATGCAACTGATCTACGGCACGCACAAGCGGCGCGCTGGCGAGATCGAGCTCGACGGCAAGCCGATCCGCGTGAAGAGCGCGAGCGACGCGATTCGCCACGGCATCGTGCTGTGCCCGGAAGACCGCAAAGAGCAGGGAATCGTTGCGATGGCAACGGTCTCGGAGAACATCAACATCAGCTGCCGCCGTCACTTCCTGCGCGCGGGCATGTTTCTCGACCGCAAGAAGGAAGCCGAAACGGCGGACCGTTTCATCAAGCTCCTGAAGATCAAGACGCCGAGCCGCCGCCAGAAGATCCGCTTTCTCTCGGGCGGCAACCAGCAGAAGGCCATTCTTTCGCGCTGGCTCGCCGAGCCTGATCTGAAGGTGGTGATTCTCGACGAACCCACGCGCGGCATCGACGTTGGCGCGAAGCACGAAATCTATAACGTGATCTACCAGCTTGCCGCGCGCGGCTGCGCGATCGTGATGGTGTCATCGGAATTGCCGGAGGTGCTCGGCGTGTCTGACCGCATCGTGGTCATGCGCGAAGGCCGCATTTCCGGAGAGTTGCCGCGCAGCGCGGCGAACGAACACGCGGTGCTGGACCTCGCGCTGCCGCAAGGCGCGCAGGCGAGAGCCGCATGAGTGGACGGGGAGGAGTGACTGAAATGCAAGCGAGAGAGAACCTGGCGGCCGACGCCGCCGATGCAGCGAAGAGCGTGGCGCAAAGCGCCGCCGACGCGCTGATTCCCAAGACCAGCGACAAACAGAAGTGGTGGCAGCAGATCACCGAGTACAGCCTGATCGTGATCTTCGCGATCATGTTCATCACCATGTCGCTGACCGTCGACCATTTCTTCTCGATCGAGAACATGCTCGGCCTCGCGCTGTCGATCTCGCAGATCGGCATGGTGGCCTGCACGATGATGTTCTGCCTCGCCTCGCGCGACTTCGACCTTTCCGTGGGCTCGATCGTGGCGTTCGCGGGCGTGCTCTGCGCGATGGTGCTCAACGCCACCAACAATACGTTTATCGCCATCGTCGCCGCCGTGGCCGCGGGCGCCGCGATCGGCTTCGTGAACGGCGCGGTGATCGCGTATCTGCGCATCAATGCGCTGATCACCACGCTCGCCACCATGGAGATCGTGCGCGGGCTCGGCTTCATCGTCTCGCACGGCCAGGCCGTGGGCGTGTCGTCGGACACCTTCATCGCCATGGGCACGGCGTCGTTCTTCGGCGTGCAACTGCCGATCTGGGTCACGCTCGTGTGCTTCATCGTGTTCGGCGTGATGCTCAACCAGACCGTGTACGGGCGCAACACGCTCGCTATCGGCGGCAATCCGGAAGCGTCGCGGCTCGCGGGCATCAAGGTCGAGCGCACGCGCGTGTGGATTTTCCTGGTCCAGGGCGCGGTGACGGCGCTCGCGGGCGTGATCCTCGCCTCGCGCATCACCTCGGGCCAGCCGAACGCCGCCGAAGGCTTCGAGTTGAACGTGATTTCCGCATGCGTGCTGGGCGGCGTGTCGCTGCTCGGCGGACGCGCGACGATCTCGGGCGTGGTGATCGGCGTGCTCATCATGGGCACGGTCGAGAACGTGATGAACCTGCTCAATATCGACGCGTTCTACCAATACCTCGTGCGCGGCGCGATTCTGCTCGCCGCGGTGCTGCTCGACCAGTTGAAGAATCGCGGTGCGCGCGATTAATGCTGGTTAAATCCGATGACCGGGCGATTCATAAGGAAACCCTAAGATGACGTCTTCCCCCAACCCATCAGTCAACGCACCCGCCAACGCGCACGAAAGCTACGCGCGCTATCCGAGTCTTGCCGGGCGCGTGGTGTTGATCACGGGCGGCGCGACCGGCATCGGCGCGTCGTTCGTCGAGCATTTCGCCGCGCAGGGCGCGCGCGTGGCGTTTCTCGATGTCGACGCCAGCGCGGGTCAAGCGCTGGCCGACGCGCTTGGCGGCTCGCGCCACAAGCCGCTTTTTCTCCATTGCGATCTCACCGATATTGCCGCGCTGCGCGCCGCGATCGCCAGCGCGAAGGCCGCGCTCGGACCTATCGAAGTGCTCGTGAACAATGCCGCGAACGATCGCCGGCACACGCTGGCGGAAGTGACGCCCGAGTCGTTCGACGCCGGGGTTGCCGTGAATGTGCGGCATCAGCTTTTCGCGGTGCAGGCCGTGGTGGAGGATATGAAGACCGCGCGCGCGGGCTCGATCATCAATCTGGGCTCGGTCAGCTGGATGCTCAAGCAAGCTGACTTTCCTGTCTACACGATGAGCAAATCGGCGGTGCAGGGTCTCACGCGCGGGCTCGCGAAAGATCTCGGACACCACGGCATCCGCGTGAACTCGCTCGTGCCGGGCTGGGTGATGACGGAGAAGCAGCGGCGCTTGTGGCTCACCGACGAAGGGCGCGAGGCCATCAAGCGCGGCCAGTGCATCGACGCCGAGCTGATGCCCGAGGACCTCGCGCGCATGGCGCTCTTTCTTGCCGCCGACGATAGCCGCATGATCACCTCGCAGGAGATCGTGGTGGACGGGGGCTGGACGTGAGCGCGAGCGACCACGGACACGCAAACGAAAGCGCAGGCGCAAACGCAGACGCATCGGGCGAAGCGGTGGCCGAATTGCTTGTGGACGCGAAATGCGAGCTGGGCGAAGGCGCGACGTGGTGCGCGCGCAGCGGCCGGCTTTACTGGACCGATATCGAAGGCAAGCGGCTGTCGCGCTACGACGCGCGCGACGGCCAGCACGTGAGCTGGGAGATGCCGGAGCGCCTCGCGTGCTTCGCGCTTTGCGAAGACGAACGCATGCTGCTGCTGGGCCTCGAATCGCGGCTTGGGTTCTTCGGCCTCGAAACGGGCGCGATCGACACCATCGCCGAGGTCGAGCCCGGCATGCCCACGCGCCTCAATGACGGACGCTGCGACCGCCAGGGCCGCTTCGTGTTCGGCACAAAGTACGAAGCCGAGCCGATGCAGGCGATCGGCGGCTTCTACCGCCTGAATCGCGATCTCTCGCTCGAACGCCTGCCGCTGCCCGCGCCCGCTATTTCGAACAGCATCGCGTTCAGCCCGGATGGGGCGACGATGTACTACTGCGATTCGCCCACGCGCGCGATATGCGCGTGCGATTACAACGCGGACGGAACGATTGCAAACCAGCGCATCTTCACGACGCTGACCGACGGGACAGGCGTGCCCGACGGCTCGACCGTCGACGCCGAGGGTGGCCTCTGGAACGCACAATGGGGCGGCGCGCGCGTGGTGCGCTACGGTGCCGATGGCCTGGAAACCGGGCGTGTAAAGATTCCCACGGCGCAGCCAAGCTGCGTTACCCTCGGCGGAGCCCGGCTGGACACGCTCTATGTCACGAGCGCGCGCGCGGAGATGGACGCGGCAACGCTCGCGCGCGAGCCGCATGCGGGCGGCGTGTTCGCAGTCCGAATCGGCCGTGCGGGCCTTGCAGAGCCGCTCTTTCAGGGGCGGCGGCGTGCGTGATGGGACGTGACGCAACGCATCGAGCGTCGTACGAAGTGCCCTGGAGTCGCGCTGGAATCGTTTTGCAAGGTGGCCGGCGCGCGCAAAGTCGTTGTAGTCCGGCAACAGATGTAGTCGATCAGTCGCGTGCAGTCTGCAGGCCAGTGATTGCCGGGGCGGCTGGACCGACCAGAATGACCTGAAGGAGAAGGGCGAACACAAGAAGCGGCCGCAGGGCCCGTGTGCGAGCGAGCAGGACGCGCGCGCACGGTGCCGGCAGGCCACCGGCGAGCCGCCCTTGCGGCGGTGATCGAAATTGCCTCTCGAGGAGCATCTCATGAGCGTTGCGAATTCCGCTGTGCGTCGAGCCGTCCGTTCCACCCTGACTCCAGGCGCGAGCGCCGCAAGCGTGCCGCCCGGCGCCGCGTCTGCCGCCGCGGCTTCAGGTGCCTCACCCGCTGCCGCACGTCGTGCGCGACTCGAAGCTACTACCCATCCGGTCCTGCCGGGGCCGAGCACTTCGGCGGTGGCGATCGGCGCGGCGGGCACGAGCGACGTGGCGTGCGTGACGCTGGCGAATGCGTATTTGAGACTCGACGTCGCGCCTCAACTGGGCGGCGGCATCACGCGCTTCGACTGGCGCAGCGAAGGCGCGCTCGAACCGGTGTTCCGGCGCTGCGAGCGGGTGAGCGCGCGCATGGATCCGAACGAGCTCGCGTGCTATCCACTGCTGCCGTATTCGAACCGTATCGGCGCGGGGCGCTTCCACTTTGGCGGACGGAAGATCGAAGTGCCGCGCAATCGCGCGAGCGAGCCGCTGCCGATCCACGGCGATGGGTGGCTCGCGCACTGGACTGTCGAAGAGGCCGGCCGCGAGCGCGTGCGCCTCGTGCTCGACCGCAGCGATGGTGAGCCGTATGCCTATCGCGCGGTGCTCACCTATGCGCTCGACGGCGCGACGCTGGCGATGACGCTCGAAGTGGAGAACACAGGCCGCGAGGCGCTGCCGTTCGGCCTTGGCGTTCATCCGTTCCTCGCGCGCGATGCGAGCACCGAGCTTTCCGCGCCCGCGAGCGGCCTGTGGCTATCGGATGCCAACTGGCTGCCGGTGCGTCACGTGCCCGCGCCGCCCGCATGGCAGTTTGGCGTGGCGTATCCGCTGCCGGCGCAACTGGTGAACCACGCCTTCAGCGGCTGGAGCGGCCGCGCGGCCGTGGTCTGGGAGCGGCGCCGGCTCTCGCTCTCGATCTGCGCGAACACCGACTATTACGTGCTCTACACACCGCCCGGCGAGCGCTTCTTCTGTTTCGAGCCCGTCGATCATCCGATCAACGCAGTGAATCTCGAGGGCGGTGGCGGGGCGCATGGCATGACCGTGCTGGGCCACGGCGAGCGGCTCGTGCGCACGTTCAGCTTCACGGTCGAGCGCATGGACATGCGCGCCGCGGCGAATCCGCATCGCCAGGGCGCACCCGCGCGAGCCGGGGCACGAGGCGCGAAGGGCGCGCGCGGGCGGCGCCCGGCGGGCTGAGGCTTGCCGGGACATTTGCGGCAAGGCGCGATGCGGGCGGCTCGCATCGTCGCCCGGGGCGATCGTGGCGTCCGCGCGCGAGCCCGGGGCGCCCGCGGCCAAGCCGGGTAAAATACGCGCCGTTTTCCCTACACCGGCTCACCGCGAGTCCTCACCATGACTTCCTTTACCCAGACCCTCGGTGCCGCCTGGCAGCGCACCGGCTCGCTGCTGTGCGTCGGCCTCGACCCCGAGCCCGCGAAATTTCCGGCCGCGCTGGCGGGCCGCAGCGATGCGATCTTCGAATTCTGCAGCGATATCGTCGACGCCACGGCACCCTACGCGTGCTCGTTCAAGCCGCAGATCGCGTACTTCGCCGCGCACCGCGCCGAAGACCAGCTCGAAGCGCTGATCGCGCATATCCACGAGAAACACCCGGGTCTGCCCGTGATCCTCGACGCCAAGCGCGGCGACATCGGCAGCACCGCCGAGCAGTACGCGCGCGAGGCTTTCGAGCGCTTCAAGGCCGACGCCGTGACGGTCAATCCCTACATGGGATTCGATTCGATCGAGCCGTGGCTCGCGCACGAGGGCAAGGGCGTGATTGTGCTGTGCCGGACCTCGAACCCCGGCGGCTCCGATCTGCAGTTCCTCACCGTCGACGGCAAGCCGCTCTATCAGATCGTCGCCTCGCTCGCGGCGCAGAAGTGGAACGCGAGCGGCGAGCTCGGACTCGTGGTGGGCGCGACGTTCCCGAAGGAAATCGAGACGGTGCGCGCGCTCGTCGGTGAGATGCCGCTCCTGATTCCCGGCATCGGCGCGCAAGGCGGCGACGTCGAAGCCACGGTGAAGGCGGGCCGCACGGCCAACGGCACGGGCATGCTCATCAACTCGTCGCGCGCGATCATCTACGCGAGCAAGGGCGAGGATTATGCGCAGGCGGCCGCAAAGGCCGCGCAGGACACGCGCGACAAGATCAACGCATATCGCTGATGCTGGCGCGGACCGGTGCGCAGGGCACGGGTCCGCCTTGGTGTGCCGGAGCGAAGTCTGTATTCGCGCTTCCGAAAATTAAGAAATATCCTCGTTAAATCGAAATAATTAAGAACATTCTTATTCGATATCCGACGCTCCCTCAGTAGTATCTGAGTCGATGTGGGGCGAGATGTAGGAAGACTTCCTGACTTGCTCATCACAGTTCCGGCACGAGCATTGGCGCGAATTCTGCACGGCGGTCAGCGTCGCGGATCAGTCAGACAAGTGCCTCGTTTCCGATCGACGAATGGAGATCGCCGCCAGCCAGGCGGCGATCCAACGGAACACGCTGTAGGGAGCGTGTCGCCGGTTGTCGGTGTGACCGTCCGCATTTGGCAGGGCTTTTGCGGCGCATCCATGGGAGCCATGGCAGCGCCGCTTCTTTTTTGTGCGGCGCTTGAACGACCGCTTCGAAAAAGCGCCTGCACCCGGAACGCAGCGCGCGGCTCAAGCCCGTTTTGCCGCCGCCACCACAGCCGGCTTTCCGAATAGCTCGATGATCGCGCGATGCAGCGGATATTTGCCGACGAGCGCGTTCACATCGGCCATCTCGAACTCGCTGAACTCGAACCCAGGCGCCACCGTGCAGCCCACGAGCGCATACGTGGACGGGTCGCAGCAACGCGCGGCGAACCAGTGTCCCGCGGGCACCACTGCCTGAAAAACCGTACCCGGATGGTCGAGCGCATGGCCGAGCTTGCGCGTGGAGAGGACTCCGCGCTCGTCGATCGAATGGATCTCGATGGGCGAGCCCGCATAGAAATGCCACAGCTCGTCGGAGCGGATGCGGTGCCAGGCCGAATACGCTCCGTTCGCGAGGAGGAAGTAGATGGCCGTCGACGCTGCGCGCTGGCCTTCGGCGGCTGGCGCCCCGTCACGCCGGACCAGCTTGTCCGAGCGGTAGGTTTCGCTGTAGTAGCCGCCTTCCGGATGGGGCTCGAGCCCGAAGCGGCGGATCAGTTCGTCGACGGCGTGGCCGGTGCTGGCCGGTTCGGTTGACTTTGCGAGGGTCATGGGTGTGGCCTCCTTGTCGATCGCACGAAGCTGTCAGGTTCCGGTAGGGTAGGTCATCTCCGGACGTTCAGCGTTCGAGGAGGCCGGACGCCTCAGCGCTCTTTCTCGTCGATCAGCGCCAGCAACCCGCGCAGCGCATGGGCGGCGGCCTGCACGCGGATCTGCTCGCGGTCGCCCTTGAAGACCAGCGTTTCGGCACTCGTGTGCAGGCGATTGCTCCAGCCGAACGACACCATGCCGACCGGTTTTTCCGGCGTGCCGCCGCCCGGGCCGGCCACGCCCGTGATGGCGAGCGAAACTTGTGCCCGGCTGTTGCGCAGCGCGCCTTCGGCCATCGCGCGCGCGACGGGCTCGCTCACGGCGCCATGCTTTTCGATGAGTTCGGCGGGCACGCCGATCATCTCTGTCTTCGCCTGGTTCGAGTACGTGACGAAGCCGCGATCGAACCAGCCGCTGCTGCCGGAAATGTCAGTGACGGCGGCGGCGACCATGCCGCCGGTGCAGGACTCGGCGGTGGCGAGCATGAGCCGGGCGTCGCGCAGCTTGTTGCCGGCGCGGATGGCGAGCTGGTGAACGACGGAATCGGTAGGCATGGGGAAGTGTCCGTGGCGGTGTGCCGGTGTGTGTTCTTTTGGGGCGCGGAGGCGGCGTGCGCGGCGCTCAGACCGACATGCGCCAGAGCGCGATCACGAGCAGCGTGAAGAACGCAGCAATGAGGTCGTCGAGCATGATGCCGAAGCCGCCCTTGAAGCACCGCTCGAAATAGCGGATGGGCGGCGGCTTGACCATGTCGAAGAAACGAAAAACGATGAACGCCCACAGTTTGCCCGTGAAGCCGATGGGCGTGATCATCAGCAGCACGAGCCAGAACGCGACGATCTCGTCCCAGACGATGGCCGAAGGGTCTTCGTTGCGCAGCGCCTTCGCGGTGAAGCCGGTGATGCCGATGCCGGCGAGAAAACCCACGATGATCAGGAGGCCCCAGTCGAGCACCGTGAAGTAGCGGCTGAGCACCTCGAAGGCCGCCCACGCGAAGAGCGTGCCGGCGGTGCCCGGCGCTAGCCGCGAGAGCCCGGAGCCAAAGCCGAGCGAGAGGATATGCAGCGGATGCGTGAGCATGAACGGCAGGTCGGCGCGGCGCGGTCCCTTGCTGGCGGCGTTCGTGCCGTTCGCGCCATTTGCACCATTCGCGCCGGGCGCACCGACAGATGCGGCCTGGCCGGCCGGCGCGAGTTTGTCGGCGGGCGAGGGCGTGGGGTCAGTCTGCATGAAAGTGATCGAAGCCTTGCAACGTCAGGTTGAGCGGCGCACCGGACGCATCGCGCCACGCGATTGCGGGCCACGCTGGCGCTTCGCGCCTTGTGTGCGTGCCTGCCACATCGGCCGCCTTGGCCGTTTCGATGGCTCCGGGCGATGCGCAGGCGACGACCGTATCGGGAGCAGTTATTGTACCGATGCGTGTCACGCGCACACCCGCCTGTTGCGCCGCCGCCTCGACGGCCCCGCGTTGCGCTTGCGCCGCCGTGAAGCAGAGTTCGTAGTCGTCGCCGCCTGCGAGCGCGCATTGCAGTTGCAGCGCGCGCGGCAGGCGCGCGAGCGTGTCCGAGAGCGGTAGTGCGTCCACGTCGATCTCGGCATTCACGTGCGAGCGCTCGAGAATGTGCAGCAGGTCGCCAGCCAGTCCATCGGAGACATCCAGCGCCGCGCGCGCGATGCCCGCGAGCGCGAGGCCGAGTGCAACGCGTGGCTCGGGATATTCGAGCGCGCGGCGGAAATGCGCGGCATCGGTGCGATCGATCGATACTTGCGGCCACTCGCCACGCAGTATGCCCAGGCCCGCGCGCGCGTCGCCCGGCGTGCCCGATACCCAGACGTCGTCGCCGGGTCGGGCTGCGTCGCGCCGAAGTGCGTCATCCTGACGCACAGAGCCGAACACCGTGATGCAAAGATTGAGCGGCCCGGCAGTGGTGTCGCCGCCGATCAACTCGCAGCCGTGGCGGTCGGCCAGTTCGAAAAGTCCGTTGCTGAACGCTTCGAGCCAGTCCTCGCGCGGCTTGGGCAGCGCGAACGCGAGCGTGAAGCCCAGCGGCGTGGCGCCCATTGCGGCCAGATCTGAGAGATTCACGGCGAGCGCCTTGTGGCCGAGCGCATGAGGATCGACGTCGGGAAGGAAGTGGCGGCCCTCCACGAGCATGTCCGTGGAGACGGCCAGCATCTCGCCGGCGGCGGGCGCGATGAGCGCGCAGTCGTCGCCGATGCCGAGCGCGGCGCGGCGCGTGTTGGTGCGTGCGCGTCGCGCGAAATAACGGTCGATCAGGGAAAACTCGGAAAGCATGACGAAAGGTCTATGACAAATGGCTCGGGTGGCACGGCGCGAGCCGCGCCGGCGGGGGCGTTTCCCTTATTCCGGTCTCGGCAGCTGCGCCAGAACTGTAAAGAATGCTGTCGGGGATTGGCGCTACAATGCGATCGATCCAGATTCTGCCATTCTAGTCCGCACTCACGCCCCGCCCGCCATGTCGAATTCCGCCAAGAACAAGCTTCGCGAAGCCGCCCTCGACTATCACGAATTTCCCACGCCGGGAAAGATCGCGATTGCCCCGACCAAGCAAATGATCAACCAGCGCGACCTCTCGCTCGCGTACTCGCCGGGCGTTGCGTTCGCGTGCGAGGCGATCGTCGAGAATCCGCTGAACGCCGCGCGCTTCACGGCGCGTAGCAATCTCGTGGGCGTCGTGTCGAATGGCACGGCCGTGCTCGGCCTCGGCAACATCGGGCCGCTCGCCTCGAAGCCGGTCATGGAAGGCAAGGCGGTGCTGTTCAAGAAGTTCGCGGGCATCGACGTGTTCGACATCGAGTTGAACGAGACGGACCCGCACAAGCTCGTGGACGTGATCGCCGCGCTCGAACCCACGTTCGGCGGCATCAACCTGGAAGACATCAAGGCGCCAGAGTGCTTCATCGTCGAGCGCGAAGCCCGTAAGCGCATGAAGATCCCGGTCTTCCATGACGACCAGCACGGCACGGCCATCGTGGTGGCGGCGGCGTTCACCAACGGCCTGAAGGTCGTGGGCAAGGACATCAAGAAGGTCAAGCTCGTGGCCTCGGGCGCGGGTGCGGCGGCGCTGGCCTGCCTCGACCTGCTCGTCGACCTCGGCCTGCCGATCGAGAACATCTATGTGACCGACCTCGCGGGCGTGGTCTACAAGGGCCGCACCGAGCTGATGGACCCGGACAAGGAGCGCTTCGCACGCGAAACCGACGCGCGCACGCTCGCCGAAGTGATCGAAGGCGCCGACATTTTCCTCGGCCTTTCCGCTGGCGGCGTCCTCAAGCAGGAAATGGTCAAGCAGATGGCCGAGAAGCCGCTCATTCTCGCGCTCGCGAATCCCACGCCGGAAATCCTGCCGGAGCTCGCACTCGAAGTGCGTCCGGATGCTGTGCTCGCCACGGGCCGCACGGACTACCCGAACCAGGTGAACAACGTCCTGTGCTTCCCGTTCATCTTCCGCGGCGCACTGGACGTGGGCGCGACCACCATCACGCGTGAGATGGAAATCGCCGCCGTGAACGCGATCGCGGAACTGGCGCGCCAGGAGCAGAGCGACGTCGTGGCCACGGCCTACGGCATCCAGGACCTGCAATTCGGGCCCGAGTACCTGATTCCGAAGCCCTTCGATCCGCGCCTGATCGTGAAGATCGCGCCAGCCGTCGCCAGGGCGGCGATGGATTCGGGCGTGGCGACGCGTCCGATCGAGGACATGGACGCGTACATGCAGCACCTCCAGCAGTTCGTCTATCACAGCGGCACGACCATGAAGCCGATCTTCCAGCTCGCGCGCGCCGCCGAGCCGGAGAAGAAGCGCATCGTGTTCGCCGAGGGCGAAGAGGAGCGCATCCTGCGCGCGGTGCAGATCGTGGTCGACGAAAAGCTCGCCAAGCCCATCCTGATCGGCCGCCCGGCTGTGATCGAGCAGCGCATCGCGCGCTACGGCCTGCGCCTTGTCGCGGGCCAGGACTACACGGTCGTCAACACCGACCACGACGAGCGCTATCGCGACTTCTGGCAGACCTACGCCAAACTCATGGCGCGCAAGGGCATCACGCAGCAAATGGCGAAGCTCGAAATGCGCCGCCGCACCACGCTGATCGGCTCGATGCTCGTGGAGAAGGGCGAAGCCGACGGCATGATTTGCGGCACGGTCAGCACGACGCACCGCCATCTGCACTTCATCGACCAGGTGATCGGCAAGAAGGAAGGCTGTAACGTCTACGCGGCGATGAACGCGCTGGTGCTGCCGAACCGCCAGATTTTCGTGGTCGACACGCACGTGAACGTCGACCCGACGCCCGAGCAGCTTGCCGAAATCACGATCATGGCGGCGGAGGAAGTGCGCCGCTTCGGCATCGAGCCGAAGGTCGCGCTGTGCTCGCATTCGAACTTCGGTTCGAGCCTCGCGCCTTCGGCGCAGAAGATGCGCGATCTGCTGGAGATTCTCAAGGAGCGCGCGCCGGACCTCCAGGTGGACGGCGAGAGGCACGGCGACGTCGCGCTCGACGCGAACCTGCGCCGCGAGATCCTGCCGGAGTCGACGCTCGAAGGCGACGCGAACCTGCTCGTCATGCCGAATATCGACGCGGCGAACATCTCGTACAACCTGCTGAAGACGGCGGCGGGCAACAACATCGCCATCGGCCCGATGCTGCTCGGCGCGGCGAAGCCGGTGCACGTGCTGACCGCCTCGGCCACCGTGCGCCGGATCGTCAACATGGCCGCGCTGCTGGTCGCGGATGTGAACGCGGCGCGTTAAGCTTTCGCGCTCAGCGCCCAGCAGGCCGCATCTCCAGCGGCCTCGTATTTTGCACCGGCGGCGGCGCTCGCCGCTGGTCTTCCACCGCGCTTCAGGCCAATATCTGACGGCGTTTCGGCACCATTTTCAAGATTGTAAAATTTACCGGTTTGCCGCTTGTGCGCGGTCAAGCCCCATGTGCCGTCGCTGGTGCGAGATTGCTTCCAGGGACCATTAGCGATACCCTTACATCTTTCGTGGTCGTCGAACGCGTGATACGAGAGGCCGGAATCCGTAGATGGTACGTATAGGACTGCCTGCTGATTCCAGCATAGATACGACCGCGAAAGGCGGCGGCGCATTCGCCCGCTCGCCAGACGCAAGTCATTGTTTTAGTGGGCGTTCCGGACAGCCTTCGAGCTGTCTCCAGCATTTGGCGTCAGCTGCGTCGGGCGTTTTTCTGGCGCTCGCGCTAGCGTGCTCGCAAGGCGCCGTGGCACGCACCGCGGCGTCGGATGACACCGGGGCGGCGGTCGGCACCGTGAGCGTGGGTGAGTTGCCGCGCGAAGCAGTCAACACGCTCAGTCTGGTTGCCGAGGGCGGGCCTTATCCATTTGAGAAGGACGGCGTCGTGTTCGGCAATTACGAGGGACAGTTGCCGCGGCATCGGCGTGGCTACTATCACGAATACACCGTCCCGACGCCGCGTGCGCACAATCGCGGCGCACGGCGCATCGTTTGCGGCGGTCCGCTCAAACGCACGGACAACTGCTATTACACCGATGACCACTACGCCAGTTTTAAGCGAATTGTTGAATGACACCGGGAAAAGCGGCATGAGCGATAACACTTACGCGCACGACCCGCGGGTCGCGAGCGATCTGTTCGCGTCCGGCGAGGGCAACCTGTTTCAGCGCGTCATGCAGATGCATCACGACGACCAGCAGCGCGACGCCGCACGCAGGGGCGAGGCGAATTCATTGAACGAGGAGGCCATGAGCCTGTTTTCGACCGTCGGGCCGAATATCGTACAGTCGATCCGTGCGTTTCGCGTGCAGGATCTCGCCGACGAGGCGCAGCGGCTGCAACAGCATTTCCTTTACGCGTATTGCGCCAATGCGCAAACCAAGCAGGAAGTGCTCGAGACCATCGCCACATCGTTTCTGTTTCCGAAGCATTTCGGCAAGAACTACGATGGTTTGTATGACTGCCTGACCGATCTGGTGCAAAAAGCCGGTGAGCAGCCGGGCTTCGTGATCGTGCTGGATGGCCTGCCGATCGCGCAGAAGTTCGACAAGGACGGGCGGGAGACGCTGCTCGACGTGTTCCGCGAAGCTTCGGAGTACTGGGCCGAGCGCAAGGTGCCGTTCCGCGTCTTTTATTCGTTCGCCTGAGCGATGCACCACGGCGCCTTGAGGGCGCCGTCGCATTCTCGCGACAAAAAAACGCAGGCCCGCCGCATGACGACATGCGGCGGGCCTTGTCATTTTTACCTGCCTAGGGTTGCCTGGGGTGGGTTGCAGGTCCTGGCTGGCTGTTACCAGCCACCCCAGCGCGCGGCCAGTGCCGCGAGCACGGCGATGCCCGCCGTCTCGGTGCGCAGGATGCGCGGCCCAAGCCCGACGGCAATGAAGCCATGATCGAGCGCCGCAGCTTCTTCCGGTGACGAAAATCCGCCTTCCGGGCCCACGAGCACCGTAATTTCACCTTGCGGCGGGTTGTGCGGCAGGGTGGCAAACGAGACGTTCGCACGCGGCGAAAGGAGCACGCGCAGTTCGCCTTCGCCAGGCGTTTTGGGCATTGAGCCGAGCCAGGTGCCGATCTCACGCGTGGAGGTGACTTCGGGCATGCGGTTGCGCCCGCACTGCTCGCACGACGCCTGGACGATGCGCTGCCAGTGAAACTGGCGGCGCACGGCGCGCTCGCCCACGAGGCGCACGACGCTTCGCGAGGTCGTGAGCGGCACGAAGCTCGTCGCGCCCAGCTCGACCGCTTTTTCAATCAGCCAATCCATCTTGTCACTGCCGGCAATGCCTTGCGCGAGCGTGAGCCGGTACGGCGGTTCGGTTTCAATGTCGCGGAACGGGCCGACGCGCACCTGCGTGTCGCGACGTTCCATGGCAATGATTTCGGCGCTGAATTCACCTCCCATGCCGTTGAACAGCACGATCGTGTCGCCGGGCTGCAGGCGCAGGACCTGAACGTGGCGCGTCACTTCGTCCGGGAGGGTGAAAACGTCGCCGGATTGTAAGGAATTTCCGACGAAAAAACGGGGCATAAGACAAGTTCTCATTGCTTCATGACAGATGGCGAGCAAGCGCCCAGCGGTAGCCGTCGAGGTCTTCGACCTGCGCAAAACGGTCACCCCAGAATTGGTCCTGCGGCACGCTCAACGATTTCGCGCCAGCGTCCAGCGCTCGCGCATACACCGCGTCGACATCGTCGACGTAAAGGTAAAAGGACTGGGGGGCGATGGCGTTCGAGCTCTTCGGCGTGCGCGCCGTCGAACCGAATGCGCCCTCCGGCGCGAACATCACGATCAGTTGATCGTGATATGTCATTTCCACGTGCATTACCGCACCGTCGTCCTCCACGCAATCGCGCACCGCAAAACCGAAAGCCGCCCGGAAGAATTCGATCGCGGCGCGCGCGTCGCGCACCGCCAGATACGGCGTCAGCCACGGCACGCCTGCGGGGCGGGGTGGGGTCATCGGATATCTCCAGGTTCGGGTTCAGGGCGGGGCGGATGGTTGGAGGCTGTCTGAGTCGGCTGGCACGCAAAAAAATGTAACGAACTCTGCGATTCTCCAACGTTGTACTTCCTAAAGTTGTAGGAATTGGCCTAGTTTATCGCGGGAGAACTGAGGCACCGTCAGACACGCCGCAGCAGGGCGCACATCGTGCTGTCGTGCCCCTTCGGCTGGCGGGCGCGTGGGTGTGCATGTCGGGGAAACCGTACAGCGCGTCGGTGGCGGGGCGATTGGCGTGCAAATAAGGGCGGTAACCCGGGCCGTATGCACATGCGCCCGGGCTGCCGCCACGCCTCGGGTTCCGGGGTGGCCAAGGCCCCGGACTGGGGCTGAAGCCAGGGGAAATCCTCACGATCTGTTAGAATATCGCCCTTTGCAGCCCTGTCCGTTTGCTCTGGCCGTTTGCGTCTTTC
>JAITTX010000055.1 GCA_031286755.1 Paraburkholderia sp. | reverse complement strand
CGCGAGGCCGCCGCCGCGGGCGTGGGCATCGTCGAGCTTCCGGACATGATGGTGACGGACGAGCTCGCGAGCGGCACGCTCGTGAAGGTCATGCCGGAGTGGCAACCTAAAAGCGGGATCGTTCACGCGGTGTTTCCGTCGCGCCGGGGGCTGCTGCCATCCGTGCGCAAGCTCATCGACTTTCTCGCGCAGCGGTTCGGGCAGATCGAGGAGGCTTGAGCGCGTGCACAGCCATGCTTGTTCGTTGTTCCCGAGCGACTTGAATGATGCGTTTGAACGTTTTGTTTCGGATAACTTCGGAAATCATCGAAGGGCCACGGATATGGCGATCGTTCGTATTTCGCAGCAGGATCTCTATTTCAGCAACAAGTCCCTCGGATCGCACGGTTTCAACGGTTCCTGTCCGGCGCCTTGGGGCTACTGGCGTCGCGCAGTGCATCATAAAGACAAAAGAAGATGTGGATTATCGTGGCGCACGCAAACACGCGCACGCGGCGGCCTGCTTCAGGCAAGCCGCCGCGCACCCGTTCATCGCCCTTACCGCGCGCCCGCTCCCGCTTCCCTGGCAATCTGACCAAAGCGGCCGCTATTGAAGTCCAGCACCGCCTTGCGGATTTCGTCCGCGGTGTTCATCACGAACGGGCCATAGGCGACCACCGGCTCGTCGATCGGCTCGCCGCCGAGCAGCAGGATCGTCGCGTCGCTGGACGCGTCGATCTGCACGTCGGTGCCCGTGCGCTCGAACAGCACCATCTCGCCGTCGCCCACCTGCTCGCCGCCGTTCACGACGATGCGTCCGCGCAGCACCACCAGCGCAAGCGAGCGTCCGGCAGAGTAGACGAGGCGCGTGCCGTGTCCGCCCTTCACACGCATGTCCCACACGTCCATGGGCGTGAACGTGAGCGCCGGGCCGGCGTGGCCCGCGTATTCACCCGCGATCACGCGCACGATGCCGGCTTTCCCAGGCAATTCCACGCTCGGAATCGTGTCCGCGAGCACGGTCTGGTAGCGCGGCGGCGTCATCTTGTCCTTCGCGGGCAGGTTCACCCAAAGCTGCGCCATTTCCAGCGTGCCGCCCGACTTCGCGAAGTCGCCCGAGTGAAATTCCTCGTGAAGAATGCCCGCGCCCGCCGTCATCCACTGCACGTCGCCGGGGCCGATCTTGCCGCCGCCGCCCGACGAGTCGCGATGCTCGACTTCGCCTTCATAGACGATCGTCACCGTTTCGAAGCCGCGGTGCGGGTGCTGGCCCACGCCACGCCGCTGCGTGGTCGGGTCGAACTTCGCGGGGCCCGCATAATCGAGCATCAGGAACGGGCTCAGGTGGCGGCCCAGCGTGTGGTCCGAAAACAGCGTGCGAACCGGGAAGCCGTCGCCAACCCAGTGCTGGCTGGGGTTGCTGTACTTGCCGATGATCTTCTTCATGGTGCGAATCCTTATCTTCCGGCCGGAACGGCCTCGTTGACCTGAATGAAAGATAGGATCGCCGCCCGGTTTCCGGTAGAGGGCGCCGGCAAGCCACTGTGTCTCATGAGTGGAACAATGGCACGAACGTTCGCGTGGCGGAGCCGTTCAATTGGCGCGAAATCCGTGGCGCGAAACCCAGTCAGGCCAATCGGTATATCTGCCTGGTTATGCAGATGATTCGCCTGCAAAATCACATGGCCCGAGATCATAGGAGATCGCCGGCGCGCCTGGAATGCCTTTCGCGGGAAATCAGTATTGCGCCGGAGGGATAACCTCCCGCGAGCGTTGCTCCACAAGCCATTGCCGGTTTTTCGCGGGCTGCCAGGGGTTTTCCTGTGCTTTTCGGGCCGGACGGCATTTTCTACGCTGTCGCGCATTCGAGCCACAGGATCCAGCCGGGCCCAGCGCTGCTGATCCCAGTGTCTCATGATGCAGCCCAGATTGACGAACGTTCATGAGTTTCGCGCGCCCCCTCGTTTGCGGGGGCGCGGCGAAACGTAGTCCGCGGAGAGGAAATGAAGCGCAACCGTAATGCAAAGATCATCGCCACGCTCGGTCCGGCCAGTTCGGACCCGAAGGTCATCCGCTCGCTTTTCGAGGCCGGCGTCGATGTCTTCCGGCTGAATTTCAGCCACGGCACGCACGACGACCATAGCCAGCGTCATGCGGAAATTCGCCGTCTGGAGCAGGAATACGGCCGTCCGGTCGGCATTCTGCTCGATCTGCAGGGGCCGAAGCTGCGCCTCGGCACGTTCGAGAACGGTTTTGCCGAGCTCGTGGTGGGCGAGCGTTTCCGTCTCGACCTCGATACCACGCCGGGCAACCAGCAGCGCGCTCCGCTCCCGCATCCCGAGATCTTCCAGGCCGTCAAGCCGGGCTCGGAACTCCTGCTCGACGACGGCAAGATCCGTCTGCGCGTGGAAGAATCGGGCGACAGCTTCGCCGAGACCGTCGTGCTGGTGGGCGGGCGCATTTCCGACCGCAAGGGCGTGAACGTGCCGAGCTCGCATCTGCCGATCTCGCCGCTCACGAAGAAGGATCGCGCCGACCTCGCGTTCGGTCTCGAACTCGGCGTCGACTGGGTGGCGCTCTCGTTCGTGCAATGCGTGGAAGACATCGACGAAGCGCGCGAGCTGATCGGCGACCGCGCATGGATCATGGCGAAGCTCGAGAAGCCGCTGGCGATCGATCACCTCGAAGGCATCGTCCAGCGCTGCGACGGCGTGATGGTGGCACGCGGCGACCTCGGCGTCGAACTGCCGGCCGAGCAGATTCCTGAGTTGCAGCGCCGCATCATTCGCGAAGCGCGCCGCCTCGGCCGCGTGGTGGTCGTGGCGACGCAGATGCTCGAATCGATGACGAATTCGCCGGTGCCCACGCGCGCCGAAACCTCGGACGTCGCCGGAGCGATTTACGAAGGCGCCGATGCAGTGATGCTGTCGGCCGAATCGGCGAGCGGCAAGTTCCTGCTCGAAGCGGTCAGCACGATGAATCGCATCATCGAGCGCGTGGAGGGCGATCCTGCGTACCGCGAGCAAATTGACGCTTCGCACACGCGTGCCGACGCGACCGTTGCCGACTCGATCTGCTGCGCGCTGCGCAAGACCGTGCAATTGATCCAGCCGGCCGTCACCGTCACCTACACGAGCTCGGGCTTCACGAGCTTGCGGGCGGCACGCGAGCGCGCGCCGTCGCGAATCGTCGCGCTGACGCCTTCGGAGTCGGTTGCTCGCCGTCTCGCCCTGACGTGGGGCGTCCATGCGGTTCCGGGCGTGGAAGCCTCCAACGTGGACGAGATGATCGGTCTCGCATGCCGCGCGGCGGTGAGCGAGGGCTTCGGCCATGAAGGCGACCTCGTGGCGATTGCCGCTGGCCTGCCGTTCGGCGAGTCGGGCACGACGAACCTGCTCCAGATCGCCAAGATTTCGGGCTAAAGCCAGCAGCAGGACAGAAGCAGAACTGGAAGCAGGACCCCGCGCCCCTCACAAGAGCGGCAGCGTGAGCCGGATGTGTTCGGCAAACGCCGCCGTGAGATGTGAGGGGCGTTTGCGTTCGAACTTCAGCGTGATGCCGACGCCAGGCAAGGGCGGCAGCCCGGTGGCGCCATGCAGTATGGCGAGATCCACGGGCACGGCCGTCTGCGTCATCACGGCGAAGGCCTGGCCCGAGCGCACCAGCGCGGTCAGGCCGGAGAGGCTGCTGCTCGCATAAGCCACGCGATAAGTCCTGCCGATGCGTTGCAGCGCCTCGCAGGCGGCCAGGTGGTCGAGCGTGTCCGGGTCGGAGAGCGCGAGCGGCAACGGATCGAAGTGCGCGGGGTCCAGCCCCGGATAGCCGATCCACACGAGTTGCTCGTGGCGAATGATGTCGTCGTCCACGCTGCCTTTCGTTCCTTCCCGCGCTGGTGGGGTTTCAGGCAAGGAAATCATCGCGAGATCCACGGCGTGGTTTTCCAGTTGCTCGATGAGGCGCGGCGTGGGCCCGCACACCACTTCCACGAACGCCTGCGGGTGCTGATGCGAAAACTGGCGCAGCAGCGCGGGCAGAAAAACGGCGGCATAGTCGTCCGGGCAGCCGAAGCGGATCGTCCCGGTCAAGCCTTTGCCGCACAGGTCGGCCATGGCTTCGTCGTGCTGCCGCAAGAGGCGCTGCGCGTGAATCAGCAGGCGCTCGCCGGGGTTCGTGAGCACCACGCCGCGCCCGGTGCGCTGAAACAGCGGCTGATCGACAATTTCCTCCAGGCGTTTCATCTGCTGGCTGAGCGCGGATTGCGTGCGGCCGACCCGGCTGGCCGCGCGGCTGAGCGAGCGCACTTCAGCGACGATTGCAAACGAACGCAGCAAATCGATTTCAAGCGCCTGGCTCACGATATTCGCCTCGGATAGGAGCGGTCGATATTAGCCATTTTGCTGGCTCGCATTAGAACTATTCGATTCTATAAAACCAGACGCGCGCCTACACTGCAAATCATTCCAGCCACGCCTCAGCAACCCTCAGGAGACGCACGGTGTCCGGGAACGACGACGCAACGTTCTGGCGCAACGCCAGGCAGCACCTCATCCGCTACGGCGGCAGCTTCGAGCCGATGATCATCGAGCGCGCCAGGGGCAGCTTTGTCTATGACGCGGATGGCCGCGCGATTCTCGATTTCACCTCGGGCCAGATGAGCGCGGTGCTGGGGCATAGCCACCCGGAAATCGTCTCGGTCATCAACGAGTACGCCGGCAAGCTCGATCATCTTTTCAGCGGCATGCTTTCGCGGCCCGTGGTCGATCTCGCCACGCGTCTGGCCGAGCTCACACCCGACGGGCTCGACCGCGCGCTCTTGCTCAGCACCGGTGCGGAGTCGAACGAAGCCGCCATCCGCATGGCGAAGCTTGTTACCGGCAAGTATGAAATCGTGGGCTTCGCGCAGTCGTGGCACGGCATGACGGGTGGCGCGGCGTCCGCCACGTATAGCGCGGGCCGCAAGGGCGTTGGCCCCGCGGCGGTGGGCTCGTTCGCGATACCGGCGCCGTTCGCGTACCGGCCGCGCTTCGAACGCAACGGCCAGTACGATTGGCTGGCGGAGCTCGATTACGCGTTCGATCTCATCGATCGCCAGTCCAGCGGCAATCTCGCGGCCTTCATCGCCGAGCCGATCCTGAGCTCGGGCGGGATCATCGAGTTACCCGTGGGCTACATGGCCGCGCTCAAGCGCAAATGCGAGGCGCGCGGCATGCTGCTGATTCTGGACGAGGCGCAAACCGGGGTGGGGCGCACCGGCATGATGTTCGCCTGCGAGCGCGACGGCGTGACGCCCGACATTCTCACGCTCTCGAAGACGCTGGGCGCCGGGCTGCCGCTGGCAGCCGTGGTGACCTCGGCGCAGATCGAAGAGCGCGCGCATGAACTGGGCTATCTGTTCTACACGACGCACGTGTCCGATCCGCTTCCGGCCGCCGTGGGCCTACGGGTGCTGGACGTGGTGGAGCGCGAAGGGCTGGTGGCGCGCGCGAACGCGATGGGCGAGCGGTTGCGGCGCGGCCTGCTCGACCTGATGGAGCGCTTCGAGTGCATCGGCGACGTGCGCGGACGCGGGCTCCTGCTCGGCATGGAGATCGTCAAGGACCGTCGCACGAAAGAGCCCGCCGACGGGCTGGGCGCGAAGATCACGCGCGAGTGCATGAAGCTCGGGCTCAGCATGAACATCGTGCAGTTGCCGGGCATGGGCGGCGTGTTCCGCATCGCGCCGCCGCTGACCGTGAGTGAGGAGGAGATCGACCTGGGTGTCTCGCTGCTGGGCCAGGCGATCGAGCGCTCGCTGTAAGCGGGCGAGATCGCCTGGCATGTGGGCGGCGATCGGGTGGCGCAGGCGCGTCGCGGGCGTTGCAAGCCGCGACGCGCAAGATTTATCGGCCCGCTTCCGCCCGCCTCATTTGCCGGGCACCAGCACCACCCTGAAGCGCGCCTTGCCGCTCATCATCCGCTCGTAGGCCTCGGCGGCCCGGCTGAGCGGATATTCCTCGATCATGGGCTTCACGCCCGAGAGCGCGCTGAACGCGAGCGTGTCCTGCGAGTCCGCCGCGGTGCCTGACGGCCAGCCCTGGACCGAGTTGCGGCCCATGATGAACTGCGTGATGGGCACCTCCACCGGCTCCTCGGACACGCCGACCATGATCAGCTTGCCGTTCACGCCCAGGCCGCCGATGGCGGCGCTCATGGCCTTGCCACTCGTGGCCGTGGCGAGAATCAGGCGCGCGCCGCCGAGCGCCTGCAAGGCCTCGGCCACGTTCTGGGCCGAGCTGTCGATGTAGTGATGCGCGCCGAGTTGCTTAGCGAGCGGCGCCTTGTCCTCGCCGCGCGCAATGGCCACGGTCACGAAGCCCATCTTGCGCGCGTACTGCACGCCGAGATGGCCCAGGCCGCCAATGCCGAGGATCGCCACCACATCGCCCGCGTGCGCGCCGCTGCGGCGCAGCGCGTTGAAAGTGGTGATGCCCGCGCACAGGAGCGGGGCGGCGTCCACGTCGGAGAGATCGTCGGGCATGCGGGCGAGCGCTTCTTGCGGCGCCACCATGTACTGCGCGTAGCCGCCGTCGTAGCTGATGCCGGGCACGAGCGCGCTCTTGCAGAGCACGAAGTCGCCGCGCCGGCAGCTTTCGCAGTGGCCGCAATGCCCGCCGTGCCAGCCCACGCCCACGCGCTGCCCGGCTTGCCAGTCGTCCACGCCTGCGCCGAGTTTTTCGATCACGCCCGCGATTTCGTGCCCGGGCACGCGTGGATACTGAAGCGCGGGCCAATGGCCTTCCTTCGTGAGCGAGTCGCTGTGGCAGATCCCGCAGGCCTGCACCCGGATCAACACATGCTTTTCGGGCGGCTCGGGAATGTCCCTTTCGACCAGTTCCAGCGGACCGCCTGCTTTCGCTACCTGCACTGCCTGCATCTTGCGCATCGTGTGCTCCTTCGCGTGTTCCTGATGGGTTCTGCCTCTGGGGGAGGGGCAATTGGCTGGCGCATGACAGCGCCATGGGGGCGTGCTTCCACCGGGGCATTGTAGGACGCGATAGCGCCGCGCGCGCTGCGTGCGCAAGGCACCTCGCGCGCCGCGCATGAGGTCTGACGAATCGATTACGGGCGCGGCGGAATGCGCAGCCAGGTGAGCGCCACGAGGATCAGGAACATCACATAGGCCGTGGCGAACACCCAGCCCGGGAAGTTGTAGTAGAGCCAGGCGCTCACCCAGCGCTGGATGAAGCCTTGCGGGCTCGCGCTGCCAGTGCGCAGCCAGTCTTCGAGCACCGTGAGCGGGCACGGGATGTCGAGAACGGCAAGCAGCGCGACAACGCCGATTGCCGTGAGATGCACGATGCGGAACACGCGGTTGCGCGCCCAGCTACGCCCGAACCCCGCTCCCGCCCAGATCGCCACCAGCCCGCCGACGATGAAGAGCACCAGCAGCGCGTGCAGCACGAGAACGGTATTCGCCAGCCCGTTCACGAAGCGGCTTCCGGATCGAAGCGCATCACGCGTGGTTTCCGCATGGGGTGTGCCGTTGCGCGGTATCGGGCATGGGTGTGCGAGCCGCTACCAGCGACGCGCACGCCTCGTGCGCGTCAGAGCTCGACGCCGCCGTCCTCCGAGGGCTCGGACGGCCTCGCCGGCGCGCCCTTGCCGGCGCTCCCGGGCGCGTCTTCTTCCCAGTGCGCGCGCGTGCCGTAGTACTCGTGCAGCGTGGTGGCCCAGCCGATATCGGCCATCGCCGGCCAGTGGTGCTTGTCGAAGCCGGGCGCCTGCTTGATCTTCTCGGCGCTCACGTTCAGCACGAAGCATTTATGCGTGGTGTCGAGCGTGAGCGCGGGCCAGGGCAGCGCCAGCAGCTTGTCGCCGATGCCGAGAAAGCCGCCGCACGACATGACGGCGTAGACGATGCGGCCGCTCTCGACTTCCAGCATGATCTCCTTGATCTTGCCAATTTCTTCGTCATCCGAACTAAAAACGCTGTCGCCTTCGAGCGTGCTTGCGCCCATGACATAGGGACCGGGGCCGGCAGCGGTCTTGCTGCCCTTGCCGACAATATGTGCGCCAATATGCGGAGAAGCGGGATTCGTAGGCATGATGTCCTCCTGTCCCAGGCAAAGCTGAAGTAGATGACGGAACGGCATGAAACGCCCGGGCAGGCGCGACGGTGCAACGCCTGAGGGGCGGCTTTCCCTTCAAGCGTAGTCGATTCGTGCCGATCCAGGGGAGGCCGCATCGCGCGTTCCCCCGGCCGTGCGGGCATGCCATATGCTTGCGATGCCTCGCCAACGCCTCCGGGATTCCCGCGACTGAAAACTCCGCGACTCGAGACCTGCCTACGCGATGCATACGACCGAAACGCAATCCATCGTTGAAACCCATCTGCCCGCGCGCCTCGACCGGCTGCCGTGGGGCCGCTTTCATGTGCTGATTGTCGTGGCGCTCGGCGTCACCTGGCTGCTGGACGGGCTCGAAGTGACGCTCGCGGGCGCCGTGGCGAGTGCGCTGAAAACGAGCCCGATGCTTCACTTCGACAACACCCAGGTCGGGCTCGCCGGTAGCGCCTATATTGCCGGCGCGGTTGGTGGCGCATTGGGCTTCGGCTGGCTCACAGACCGGCTGGGGCGGCGCAAGCTCTTTTTCATCACGCTCACGGTTTATCTGCTCGCCACCGCCGCGACCGCGTTCTCGTGGAGCTTCGCGAGCTTCGTGGTGTTTCGCATGCTGACCGGCGCGGGCATCGGCGGCGAGTACGCAGCCATCAATTCCACCATCCAGGAGTTCACGCCGGCGCGCGTGCGCGGCTGGACCGACCTCGGCATCAACGGTACGTTCTGGGTGGGCGCGGGCATTGGCGCCGCGGGCTCGCTGGTCGTGCTCGATCCGCATCTGCTGCCGCCCGACTGGGGCTGGCGCATATGCTTCTTCATCGGCGCGGTGCTCGCGCTCATCATTTTGCCGATGCGCACGTGGATACCCGAAAGCCCGCGCTGGCTGCTCACGCACGGCGAGCACGACGAGGCCCGCGCCATCGTCGAGGGGATCGAGGCGCGCTTTCGCAAGGCGGGGCACGTGCTCGACGATCCGCCCGGGAAGCCGCTGCGGCTGCGCGCGCAAAGCCATACGCCAATTTCGACCGTGCTGCGCGTGATCTTCGTGCAGCACCGCCGCCGCGCGGCGGTCGGTCTCTCGCTGATGACCGCCCAGGCGTTTTTCTACAACGCGATCTTTTTTACCTACGCGCTGGTGCTCACGGACTTCTACCACGTGCCGGGCGGCGAGGTGGGCCTTTATTTGCTGCCGTTCGCGCTCGGCAATGTCCTGGGCCCGCTCGTGCTGGGCCGGCTGTTCGACGTGATCGGCCGCCGCAAGATGATTGCCTCGACTTACGCGCTCTCGGGCCTGCTGCTGACGGCAAGCGGCTACCTGTTCGAGCAGGGCATGCTGACCGTGACGACGCAAACCATCGCGTGGATGGTGATTTTCTTCTTTGCTTCGGCGGCGGCGAGCTCGGCCTATCTGACTGTGAGCGAATCGTTCCCGCTCGAAATCCGCGCGCTGGCGATCGCGGTGTTCTATGCGTTCGGCACGGCGCTCGGCGGGATCATCGGACCAGTTTTCTTCGGACATCTGATCGATACGCACCAGCGCGGCGAGGTGTTCACGGGCTATCTCGTGGGCTCCGCATTGATGCTGGGCGCAGCGCTGGTGGCCGCGATCTGGGGCGTGGACGCGGAGCGCAAGTCGCTGGAGCAGGTGGCCGCGCCGCTTTCGGCGGTTTCGGACGAGCCGTGACCGGTGCTGGCGGTCCGGGCTCGCCTGGGCGGCCTGGCGTTATCCGGGGCGCATGATCGGGCACCCCACCCGGCTGTTGCTTTGCACAAAAGTTGACTTCCGATCCGCTACGGGCTAACCCGAATGCAAAAAAGTATCAGTTAACGGTCTTATTTTCAGTGGTGACATATCGCCGACCGGGCTAATTTCTCCGTCATGGCGAATGGCGATCGCTCGGCGGCGAGGCGAGCCGCACAAAAAGAAAAGAACCGGCGCAGGAGGACGACAAGATGCAAGCCACTCATGATGCGATGGCGCACGGACCCGGGCGCGCCGCGGACGGCCGTACCCCGGATGGCCGTACCCCGGACGGCCGTATCCCGCGCATCGGCCAGCCGGATCTGGAGCTGGTCGCGCTCCCGCGCGACGAGTCGTTCAAGGTGTGGTCGCACGGCTATCCCTATCGCACCGTGCGCTGGCATTTTCATCCCGAGTACGAGATCCATCTGATCACGGCCACCACCGGCAAGTACTTCGTGGGCGATTACATCGGCAATTTCGTGCCGGGCAATCTCGTGATGATGGGGGCGAACCTGCCGCACAACTGGGTCAGCAGCGTGCCGCCTGGCCAGCGTGTGGACGAGCGCTGTCTCGTGCTGCAATTCGATGCGGCGTTCATCGCGCGCGCGTTCGAGGCCTTTCCCGAGTTCAGGCGCGTGGAGCCTTTGCTCGATGCCTCGCGCTGGGGCTTGTTGTTCACGCCGGAGACCGGCGCGGCCGCCGAGCCGATCCTGCGCGAGATGCTGGGCGCGCAGGGGCTGCGGCGCATTGTGCTGTTCGTCGCGCTGTTCGAGCTGCTCGCGCAGGGCGCCGGCGCGCAGAAGCTCGCGAGCGCGGCTTATCGCGCCGACCCCACGCGCTATGCCGGCACCCGCATCAATCACGTGCTGGCCTATATCGGCAAGAACCTCTCGCAGGAGCTGCGCGAAACGGAGCTGGCCGAGCTTTCGGGGCAGAGCGTGAGCGCGTTTTCGCGCTACTTTCGGCGGCATACCGGCATGCCCTTCGTGCAATATGTGAACCGCCTGCGCATCGATCTTGCCTGCCAGCTACTATTGTCAGGAAAGCTGAGCATTACCGATATCTGCTACCAGGTTGGCTTTAGCAATCTCTCGAACTTCAACCGCCAGTTTCTGATGCTCAAGGACATGTCGCCGTCGCGCTGGCGCGCGTACCAGCAACTCAATGCCGCGAGCGCGGCAGAATCGGCAGAGTCGTCAGAAGCTGCAGAAGTCGCTCCCGTGCCCGGCTAGATCCTGTTCGTCCGGCAGTACCGCAAGGCCCGCCGCGCTTCCTGGCGGTGCCCGAAGCCTCACCCGTGGTCCCACGATGGCAGTACCCGCACCGGCATTTCACCAACAACGGAGACAGTCGATGACCCAAGTATCGAAACATCTGATCGGCGCCGCCATCCTGGGCCTCGCGCTCACGAGCGGCACGGTGGCGCTGGCGGCGCCCAGCGGCACGGTTGCGTTCCTGATGCCCGACCAGGCATCCACGCGCTACGAGCAACACGACTTTCCGGGCTTCAAGGCCGAAATGGCCAAGCTGTGCCCCGACTGCAAAGTGCTTTACCAGAACGCGAACGCCGACGCTTCGCAGCAGCAGCAGCAATTCAATTCGGTGATCGCGCAGGGCGCCAAGGTGATCGTGCTCGATCCGGTGGACTCCACGGCGGCCGCATCGCTCGTGCACATGGCGCAGAGCCAGGGCATCAAGGTCATCGCGTATGACCGGCCCGTGCCCTCGACGCCGGCCGACTACTACGTCTCGTTCGACAACGAGCAGATCGGCAAGTCCATCGCCCAGTCGCTCGTGCAGCATCTCAAGGAATCGGGCGTCCCGGCCGGCAAGGGCGGTGTGCTCGAAGTGAACGGCTCGCCCACCGACGCCGCCGCCGGGCTCATCAAGAAGGGCATTCATGAAGGGCTCGCGGGCAGCGGCTACAAGACCCTCGCCGAGTACGACACACCCGAATGGGCGCCGCCGAAGGCCCAGCAGTGGGTGAGCGGGCAGATCACGCGCTTTGGCACCCAGATCGTGGGCGTGGTGGCCGCCAACGACGGCACGGCAGGCGGCACCATTGCCGCATTCAAGGCGGCCGGCGTGAACCCGGTGCCGCCCGTGACCGGCAACGACGCGACACTGGCCGGCTTGCAGCTCATCATCGCCGGCGACCAGTACAACACCATCCTCAAGCCGAGCGAGATCGTGGCGGGAGCCGCGGCGAAGGTGGCCGTGGGCTTCCTCTCGGGCCAGGCGCCCAAGGGCGAGACCACGCTCTTCAAGACGCCCACGCAGCTCTTCAAGCCCGCGGTGATCACCACGAAGAACCTCAAGGCCGAGGTGGTCGACAAGGGCATCGCGAGCGCGAAGGACCTGTGCACGGGCCGCTACGCCGAGGGCTGCAAGAAGCTGGGTATCGCGAACTGATTCCGGAAATCGATATGGCATCCTGAGCGATTGGGTCGGGCCGATGCCCGGCCCAATCAAGCGGAACCCGGAGTGAACCCTCCCATGACTGAGCCTGCCACTGTGCAATCCAACGAATCTTCCACCGCCCGCGTGACTCCCGGCGAGCTCGTGCTGAGCCTGCGCGGCGTTTCCAAAAATTTCGGGGCGGTTTCCGCGCTCACGGACATCGAGCTCGACGTGCATGCCGGCGAAGTGGTCGCCCTCGTGGGCGACAACGGCGCCGGCAAGTCGACCCTCGTGAAGATCCTTGCGGGCGTCCATCAGCCGAGCGCGGGGACGATCACGTTTCGCGGCCAGCCGGTCACGCTGACCGATCCGGCAACGGCGCTCGATCTCGGCATCGCGACGGTATTCCAGGATCTCGCGCTGTGCGAAAACCTCGATGTGGTCGCCAATATTTTTCTCGGCCGCGAGTTGAGTCCGATGCGCCTCGACGAGGTGCAGATGGAGGTGCGCGCGTGGACGCTGCTCAATGAGCTTTCAGCGCGCATTCCGAGCGTGCGCGACGTGGTGGCCTCGCTCTCGGGCGGGCAGCGCCAGACGGTGGCGATCGCGCGTTCGCTGCTGCTCGACCCGAAGCTGATCATGCTCGACGAACCCACGGCGGCGCTGGGCGTGGCGCAGACCGCCGAGGTGCTGAACCTGATCGAGCGCGTGCGCGACCGCGGCCACGCGGTGATCATGATCAGCCACAACATGGAGGACGTGCGCGCCGTGGCGGACCGTATCGTGGTGCTGCGGCTCGGCCGCAATAACGGCATCTTCTATCCCGACTCGTCGAACGCGGAACTGGTGGCCGCGATCACCGGCGCGACCGAGAACGCCGTGTCGCGCCGCGCGGGCCGGCGCCAGATGCAGCAGGATCCGCAGAACCCGCAGAATCCGCAGAATCAACAGGACGCGCAGTGAAAGGAACGATCATGAGCAAGGAAACCCAGGGCACGCCGCAGCCGTCCCCGCTGCTCGACCGCAGCGACGTTCGCGTGAAGCATGCCGCGGGCGTGGGCGAGACCGTTTCCGCATTCGTCGACCGGGTGCGCTCAGGCGACCTCGGGTCGCTGCCCGTCATCGTGGGCCTCGTCATCATCTGGACCGTGTTCACGAGCCTGAACCCGGTGTTTCTCTCGGCCGACAATCTCGTGAACCTGCTGTTCGACTGCTCGACGGTCGGGGTCATTTCGCTCGGCATCGTCTGCGTGCTGCTGGTGGGGGAGATCGATCTTTCGGTGGGCTCGATGAGCGGCTTCGCCTCGGCGCTCGTGGGCACGCTCTGGGTCAACGAAGGCTGGCCCGTGCTGCTCGCGATTCTGGCGGCCGTGGTGGTGGGCGCGCTGATCGGCGCGCTGTACGCGCTGCTGCTCAACCGGCTCGGCATGCCGAGCTTCGTTTCCACGCTGGCGGGGCTGCTAGCCATTCTCGGCATGCAGCTCTATGTGCTTGGCGCGAACGGGTCGATCAATCTGCCCTATGGATCGACCATGGTGGACTTCGGACAATTGATGATCATCCCGGCCGTCGTTTCGCACCTGATTGCGCTGCTGCCCGGCATTCTGATCGTGCTGCTGGGACTGCGCACGCGCGCACGCCGCCGCGCGGCACGGCTCTCCGCGCCTTCGGTGGGCGGTCTGCTCGCGCGTGGCGTGGTCATCACGGTGTTTCTCGAGATCGTCGTGAGCTACCTCGACCGGGGGCGCGGCGTGCCGCTGATGTTCGGCGTTTTCCTCGGCCTGGCGGTGGCCATGGACTATGCGCTCAAGCGCACGCGCTGGGGCCGCTCGATGAACGCCGTGGGCGGCAATCGCGAAGCCGCGCGGCGCGCGGGTATCAAGGTCGGCAGCATCTACACCAGCGCTTTCGTGCTGTGCGCGAGCCTGGCCGCGCTCGGCGGGGTGCTCACGGCGGCGCGCCTCGCCTCCGCAAGCCAGCAGGCCGGCACCGGCGACGTGAACCTGAACGCCATCGCGGCGGCCGTGATCGGCGGCACGAGCCTGTTCGGCGGGCGCGGCAGCGCCTGGTCGGCGGTGCTCGGCATCATCGTGATCCAGTCCATCGCCAGCGGGCTCACGCTGCTGAACCTGTCGTCCTCGCTGCGCTTCATGATCACCGGCGCAGTGCTGGCAATCGCGGTCATCGTCGATTCGCTCGCGCGGCGCTCACGCGTCTCGCATGGCCGCGCCTAGGCAGGGACCTGATCCGCAACCGGATACGAGCCTGATTGAGCGTGCATATGCACAGGAGGGAAGTGGTTTATGTCTGAATCCATGACAGGAAAGATTGCCGCCATCACGGGCGCGGCTTCGGGCATTGGCCTCGAATGCGCGCGCACGCTGATTGCCGAGGGCGCGAAGGTCGTGCTGATCGACCGCGCGAAAGATCGTCTGGAGTCCTGCTGTACCGAACTCGGCCCCAATGCATTCGCATTGCAGGTGGATCTGTTGCAGCCCGCCGAGGTCTCGGGCATGCTGCCGAAGATCCTCCAGCTCGCCGGCGGGCTCGACATTTTCCACGCCAACGCGGGCGCCTATATCGGCGGCGAGATCGTGAGCGGCAACCCCGACGAGTGGGACCGCATGCTCAACCTCAACATCAACGCGGCGTTCCGCTCGGTCCACGCGGTCTTGCCGCACATGGTCTTGCAGAAGTCGGGCGACATCATCTTCACCAGCTCGATTGCGGGCCTGGTGCCGGTCGTGTGGGAGCCCATTTACACGGCTTCCAAGTTCGCCGTGCAGGCCTTCGTGCACACGACGCGGCGGCAAGTCGCCAAATACGGCGTGCGGGTTGGCGCGGTGGCGCCTGGCCCCGTCGTCACGGCGTTGCTCGATGACTGGCCGAAGGCGAAAATGGAGGAGGCGCTCGCCGCGGGCAGCCTGATGCAGCCGAAGGAGGTGGCCGACGCGGTGCTTTTCATGCTGACGCGCCCGCGCAATGTGACGATTCGCGATCTCGTGATCCTGCCGAACAGCGTCGATCTCTGAGCGCGCGTTTCGCGCGGGCGCCGGCTTGCCGACGAACCCTTTTCAACCAGCAACGAACCCATGACCTCTGAGAACCTCACCGCCCGCGCGGCACACGAGCAACGCTACGTCATCGGCGTGGACGTCGGCACGGGCAGCGCCCGCGCCGGCATCTTCGACCGGGCTGGCGGCATGGTGGCCTCGGCCAGGCACGACATCACCGTGTTTCATGCGAGCGGCGCCATAGTCGAGCAGTCGAGCGCTGAGATCTGGAGCGCGGTTTGCCATGCCGTGAAAACGGCGCTCGCGCAGGCCGGCGTCGCGCCGGAGCAGATCGCCGGAATCGGGTTCGACGCCACCTGTTCGCTAGTCGTGCTGGGCGAGGGCGGGCAGCCCCTGCCGGTTGGGCCTTCCGAGCGGGCCGAGCGCGACATCATCGTCTGGATGGATCACCGCGCGCTCGAGCAGGCCGAACGCATCAACGCAACGGGCCATGCCGTGCTCAAGTATGTGGGCGGCAAGATCTCGCCGGAGATGGAGACCCCCAAGCTGCTCTGGCTGCTCGAGCACCGGCCCGCCGTGTTCGACGCCGCCTGGCAGTTCTTCGATCTCACCGACTTTCTGACCTGGCGCGCGAGCGGCGATCTCGCGCGCTCGACCTGCACCGTCACCTGCAAATGGACCTATCTCGCGCACGAGCGGCGCTGGGACGAAAGCTATTTCCGCGCCGTGGGTCTGGGCGTGCTGGCCGACGAGGGCTTTGCGCGCATCGGCGAGCGCGTGGTCGACCCGGGCACGCCGCTCGGCCACGGGCTCACCGCGCAGGCCGCGAACGAGCTTGGCCTGCATGCGGGCACGCCTGTGGCCACGGGGGCGATCGATGCGCATGCGGGTGGCATTGGCACGGTGGGCGCCGAGGGCAACCCCGAGGCCTCGCTGGGCTACGTGTTCGGCACCTCGTCGTGCACCATGACGACGACGCGCGCCCCCGTGTTCGTGCCCGGTGTCTGGGGGCCGTATTTTTCGGCGATGGTGCCCGAGGCGTGGCTCAACGAGGGTGGGCAGTCGGTGGCGGGCGCCGCCATCGAGCGGCTGCTCGCGATGCATCCGCTCGCGATCGAGGCGCAAGCGCGCGCGACGCAGGAAGGAGAGTCGCTGCCCGCGATGCTCGCGGGTCTTGCCGCGCTGGTCTCGAACAGCTTGTCGGAAACGGCGATGCTGGCACAGGGGCTGCATATCGTGCCCGAGTTCCTCGGCAACCGCGCGCCATTCGCCGATCCTCATGCAAGAGCGGTGATCGCGGGTCTGGGGATGCAAACGGATATGGACAGTCTGGTCGCGCTCTACGTGGCGAGCGTGTGCAGCATCGGCTATGGGCTGCGCCAGATCGTCGAGGCCCAGGCCAGCGCCGGTGCGCCGGTGGAGCAGGTGGTGATCAGCGGCGGAGCGGGGCGGCTCGATCTCGTGCGCCAGCTACTTGCCGATGCAACCGGCAAGCCCGTGCTCGCGACCGAGGCACAGGAGCCCGTGCTGCTGGGCGCCGCGATGCTGGGCGCCGTGGCGGGCGGGCTGTTCGGCGACGCGCGCACGGCCATGGCCAGCATGTCGCGCATCAGCAAGCGCTATGTGCCCGATACGGGCCGCATCGCCGCATTGCACGACGCGCGCTACGAAGCGTTCAAACGCTTGCAGAACGTAGCCAGGGAAATTCGGTAGTGATGCGAATTAAATTCGCGGAATGAAACCAACCCGCTGGAACGCCCGGGAAAAATCCGGACGCCAGCGAGTTGGAAGGCGAAGCCGCCGCTTACGATCCCCACACCTGCATTTCATCGAGCGAGTAACCCCACTGCGTCGCGCGCTTCGTGCCGTACATCCGCACATAGCGGCCGTGACCGTTGAGATTCGGCAGCTTGACGTGACCATACGAGGCGCCGTTGCTGGTCGAGTAGAGCGTCGTCCAGTTGACGTTGTCGTTCGAGGTCTGGATCTGATAGACGCTGGCGCCCGCATCCCAGTACAGATCGATACCGCTGATGCTCTTCACGGCGCCAAGATCCACTGAAATCCATTGCGGATCCACGCCCGCGCCTTCAGGCGAGTCCCAGCGCGTGCTGGAGGTGTTGCCGTCGAACGCCTTGTTGGCCGTGAGCGACGCGTTATAGCTGGCCGAGGCGCTGGCGGGACGGCCCTGCGAGAGCAGCGTGACCTGGTCCGCGGCGGGGCCGCCGTAATAGCTCGACCCGAGCTTGGCCTTCGTGGCGTCGGCGTTCACGCCGAACTGCGTGAGGCTCCAGCGCTGGCCCGTGGTCACGTCGGCCATGTAGAGCTGGTAGCCGCCCGCCGTCGTGGACGAGAAGAACAGATAGTTCGTGCCGTTTACCGGGGCCGGGTCGGAGTTGTTGCTGACGCAGTCGTTGAGCGACAACTGGTTCGGTGCCGATGCCGGGTCCGCGGTCTTCTCGTAGATCTGGTCGAGCCCGCTCGCGTCCTTCCAGCGCGCGTAGAACACATTGCCGTCCGCGCGCACGATCGGATAGTAGGTTTGCAGGGCGGCGGGATGATCGAACACGGCCGTTGCGCCGGTGGCGATCGTGCGCTTCATCAGCCCCATGTTCGCGCCCGTGCCGGTTGCGTAGTAAACGGCGCTGGCGTCCGGCGCGAGAAACGGCATCGAATACTCGGCGCCCGACGGTGCGTTGGTCAGGCTCACAATCGACGTGAAGGCGGGGCCCGCGCTCGTGTACGAGAGCGTTGCCTGTTTCACGTCGCCGTTCTGCTTGAACACGAGGGTCTTGCCGTCCTTGCTGAATTTCGGATCCTCGTTGCGCGTGGCGCCCGTGCTGTTCGTCATGTTCATCGGCGGGTTGCTGGTCCCGAGCTGATACATGAACACGTTCCATGCGTTGTTGGTCACGCCCATGAAGGCGATCCACTTGCCGTCGGGGCTGAACACGGCGTTCATCGGGTCCTTGATGCCCCACGAGGCCTTGCTCACCTGCGTGAGCGTGCGCGCCGAAAAATCGTAGATGAAAATCTGGCTCGTGCCGTCACCGTAGGTCACGTAGCTATGGTAAGCGAGCTTGCCCGTGAGCGAAGCGGGAAACGAGGCGTCGGGCTGAGCCGCGGGGTTGCTGATGCAAGCCGCGCCGGCAACGCCGGCAAACAGATTGAGGGCGATGCCGGCCATCATGCCGGCAGCGAGGTTCTTCACTTTCACGATCAGTTATCCTTATCAAACTAAACTGGTGGATGCGCAGAGCATCCAGATACTTTTTCACTGGCGCAGCCGCATGGCCGCATTCCTGCCGGGCACACTCATTCCCGCCGCATCCGGTGGCCTGGCGCTGTGAACCTTGTGGCGGGCCTTGCAGTGAGCCTGAAAAACCCGGCGAGGGTTCGCAGGCTTTTCGCGGGTGGGAGCGCTTGCCGGGCTAGCTAACTCGCAAACGCCTGGGTGGTGACAATCTCATGGCCTCTCGGACTGAATCGGTAGCCCCCGCCCGAGCGCTTGGCATCGTACATGGCCTTGTCGGCACGTTCCACGAGGTCGGCAAGCGTCTCGCTCGCTGCCTCGCGGATGGCGATGCCGATGCTCAAGCCAACGAAGCCGAACTCGCGCGCAAGCGGGCCTACCGCCGCAATCAGCCGGCTGCAAAGCTGATCGACGTCCGCGCGGTTCGTGAGACCTGGCGCAATCAGCACGAATTCGTCGCCGCCCACTCTGGCGAGCAGGTCGCCGGAGCGCTTCACTTGCCGCAGCCGCTCCGAGACCTGACGCAACAGCGCGTCGCCGGTTGCGTGTCCCTGGGTGTCGTTGATGAGCTTGAAGCCATCGAGATCCATGAACAGCGCGGTGATGGGACCGCGGGCCGCTGCCGCGCCGCCTTCGAGTGCGCGTAGCTGCAGATCCAGGTCGCGCCGGTTCGGCAGCCCGGTAAGAGCGTCGCGCAACGCCGCGCGTGTCATGCGCTCCGCGCCGCGCACGACGCCATTGAAGGCCTTTCTTTGCATGACCGTGGCGAACGCCAGCAGCGCCAGCACACCGAGCAGCAAGCCGACGAGCGCGTAGCCCGTGAGTTCGACGCGCAAGGTTTCGTCGCGCAGCGCCGCCGCCCGTTTGGCATCGCAATCGGCGACGATGGCGCCTATGCGCTCACGAAGCCGGTCCATTGCCGCCTTGCCGGCGTTGGTTTTGACCACATCTAGCGCGCGTTCATGCTGTCCGCTGCGTTCGAGCTGGATGGTTTGAGCAAGCTCGGCGAGCTTTTCGTCCATGTCGTGGCGGACGTCCCGCAGTTCTGCAACCTGCCCGGGGCCATGAAGCAGACTGGCAAGCCGCGCAAGCGCGCCGAGCGCCTCGGCTTTGCCGCGCACATAGGGCGCCAGATACTGTTCGTCAGCGGTCAGGAGGAAACCGCGCTGGCCGCTCTCCGCGTCTTTCATGCCGCTGAGCAGGGCATCGCTCGTGTTCACGAGCAGGGACGCACGGTTTTGCAACTGGGCATCGGCGACCACCACGCTGGCCTGCCAGGCGCAAGCCATGGCACTGGCGAGGAGGGCGGCAACGATGCTTGCATAGACCAGCACCGAGCGGCGCCGCTCCGCAATAATGGCCCTTCGCACCTCGATCACAGTTCGCCCCCCAACGTCGCTGGCGGAAACACTCCGCTTCAGCATTGCGAACCCAGTCTATCTATCTGTATGAACATCAATCGGGGGATTAGAAGTAAATCGTGCTGGCATCTCGCTCATTTGAGCGTGATCGGTAGATCTTGCCGGAGGCGTCCATTTCCCGCTCTGGTATATGAAAATCCGGGTCGGAAACGCAAATTCTTGCCTGCCGCCACGGCGCAGAATTATAGCGCCTGTGGCAAACGTTTCCGGTTGAGGAGTCGCTGTGACGTGTCGTGGCGCGCATCCTTCGGCGGCATTCCGGGCTTGAAATCCGCGGTTGTTATGGAATCCTTCCAAGTAAAAAAACAGTCCGCGCGATCGATGGGCGGATGCCATTTGCGCGGTGCGGCAATCGCCGGATGACCGCGAGCCGATTGCCGGCGAAGCGAAGCTCACGGCGCGCGGCAGCGGCTTGTAAGGTGGGGGTTCGCGGCGTAAAGTCGAAAGAGAAAGTGGCGTGATCGAGTGTGCCGGGTGACGAACGCAGGGGACGATCATGCGAGGAAGTCAACTCACCGTCTACGTTGCCAACCAGAGTCATCGGGTGCGGCATATGCCGGTCGTCGAGTGGATTCTCGACGAGGCGCGGCGTGCCAGCATTCAGGGTGCGACGGTGGTCGAAATCGCCGAAGGCGTGGACGTGAATGGCAAATACCACGCGGCGCGTTTCTTCGAGCTTGCCGAGCAATCGGTTGCCGTCACGATCGTCGCCGGCGACGATCCGGTCGACCAGTTGCTGGCCAGACTTCATGAGGGCGGCATCCGCCTCTTTTATACGCGCGGGGCAATCGAGTACGACACGCTCGGCATGAATGAGGCAGATGGCGCGGATGAAGCGGACGGGCGGCGGAGGGCGACATGAACGGTTACCAGCTCACGTTCTATACCGAGCAGAGCCGCCGCCACGGCCAGCACACGATTTGCGAATGGCTGCTTCACGAGGCGAAGCAACTGGGCATTCACGGCGCCACCGTGATCAATTGCGCGCAAGGCACGGGCCATGCAGGTGCGCACCATGCGGCCCACGTGCTCAAGCTCACCGACCAGCCCATGCAGATCATCCTCGCCGTCACGGAAGACGAGGCGCAGCGCATGCTCGATATCGTCAGGGCCGCGCATGTCCATGTGTTCTATACGCGCTCGCCCATTGAATTCGGCGTGCTGGGCGGCGACGCGCCTCGCGGCGAGCCAAAGCATTTTTCGATCTTCAGGCGCAAGCCGCAATGAGCCGGCGCGGCACGACGCGCATGGGGAGCCGCCGGCATGCACTGGCGAATCAAAGCGAAGAGGGCACGGCGGCATTCACGGTGGCAATGCCGAGCGCCGTCATGATCAGTGACGCGCACACGTGCAGCGCAATTTCTCCAGCGGCCCAGCCGGGACGCCCTTGCTGAATATGAGCGACGACTTCGGCGGAAAAAGTGGAGAAGGTAGAAAGCCCGCCCATCAGGCCGGTGATGACGAACAGGCGCCATTCGCCGGGGATTTCAGGAATCCGCGCGAAAAATGCCACGGCCACGCCAATGACGTAGCCCGCGATCACATTCGCTGCAAACGTTCCAAGAGGGAGTTCGGGAAAGATGCTGTTCAGGCGCAGGCCGAGAAACCAGCGCAGCAGCGAACCCAATGCGCCGCCCACTGCTACAGCAATCACCGCAAGTACCGACTGATACATGTTGATGCCCCTATACGTGCGCACCCGGAGCGGCATGGGCAGTCTCGCTGCACATGGGCTTGGGGCGGTCGCAGGCATCATCAGCTCGGTATGAGCGGTTAAGGGAGAATGCCATCTCCACGCACGAGTGTATCAGGCACGTGCGTATCGTCAAGCAATGGCGGATGCGTTGCGTGGCAGCAGTATCCGGTCAGCGCGCGACAAGCATGCGGCCCCCGAGCCCAACCAACAGCAAACCTGCCGTGGTTTCGAGCGCCGCTTTGCGGCGAAACAGCGTTTGACGAACGGAGGGATGAGAGGCGAGCAACGCCATCGCGCAGTACCAGGCGCCCGAGATGCCGATCGAGAGAACGACGACGACAATATCGAACCACGCGCTTGCGTGAGCAGGCACCATCACCGCGAAAATGCTGCCATAGAACGCGATGGCTTTCGGGTTCGTCATGCTGACGAGATAGCCTTTCTTCGCGGCGGCCCAGCCCGAGGTCGCGGTTGCGGCTGCAACGGCCAGCGGCTGGCGGGCAGTCCGGATCATCTTTATGCCCAGCCAGATCAGATAAAGAGCGCCGGCAAGGCGGATTCCCGTATTGACCCAGGCCACGTGCGTAACGATCAGGCTGAGCCCCGCGATCGCGATCAGGGCCCAGGTCCCGGAGGCGGCGGCGAGACCCAGGCCGGTCATGACGCCAGCGTATCTCGATGCAATCGCGGTTGATGTGACGATCAAAAAGTTGGGGCCGGGGCTCGCAACGCTCAGGAACAGGACGCCCGCAAGCGCAAGCAGAAGATTGACGGAATGGGACATGTCGGTTTGGTGACTGGCCGGGGTATGAACGGGATTGATGGGGCGTTCCGGGTTCCATCATACCTGCGTAACGAGCGTGCGAAGTGCGGGCCCCGGCTCGGCAACGCAAGGCACTACCAGAAGGCATGTTTCACGCCATCAAGTTGCGTGCGCAACAGACTGTGCTGCCGCGTGGCAGACCGTTTTCGCTCGTCGGCTCCGCTTCGTTGCTCGAGGCTATGAAAGCGCGCGCAATTGCTTGCGCAGCCGGTCGACTTCGCCGGAGGAGAACGGCTGCTCGATTTCGGCATGGGTGCGCTGCCACAGAGGAAACGCTTCGGCGAGCAGGCGTTCGCCATCGGGCGTCAAGCTGAGCAGGCGGCTGCGTCTGTCGTCCGGATCTTGCACGACGCTGACGAGCCCGCGCCGTTCGAGCGGTTTGAGCGCGGCCGTTAGCGTGGTGCGATCCATCGCCAGCAGCGCGGATACGTCTTTCATGGCCGCAGGCTGTGGCCGGTTGAGCGACATCAGCAGCGAAAACTGGCCGTTCGTGAGGTCCAGCGGGCGCAAGGCTTCGTCAAAGATGCGCGCGAGGTTGCGCGCCGCCCGCTGCATATGCAGACACAGGCAGCAATCACGCACCATGAGCGTGGTTTCGAAAGGAATTTTCTTTGCGTGTGACATGTTGCAATTATGTTGATATCAACCTATATTGTCAAGGCCGGACGAGCAGCATCCCGTTGCTCCCATTCGCAGGTGGAGGTCGCATGAGCGATCAGAAATTGTTTCTCGCCGTTTTTATGGGCAGTATGGACAACCCGCGCTCGCAGGCGTGGTGGGCGCTTCCCGAAGAGACGCGGCACGCCCGCGAGCGGGAGGGCATCGCGGCATGGAAAGCGTGGGTGGAAGAACATAAGGCGGATATCGTCTACCTGGGCGGTCCGCTCGGCAAGACCAAGACCATTGGCGAGCGCGGCATCGAAGATTCGGCCAATGCGCTAACGGGCTTCACGGTCGTGCGCAGCGCCTCGCACGAGGAAGCCGCCAGGCTGTTCGAAGGTCATCCGCATTTCACGATCTTCCCTGGAGAGGGAATTGACGTGATGCCGCTGCTGCCGATTCCTGCCGGTTGAGCGTTCACGGCTGCCAGGTGGCGGCTGCTACGAGTGGGTGCGGCCGTTGCCTGTCACGCAAGTGCTTGTTCGCAGGACATTCTGGAGAATCGTGATGAAACTGTATGGATTTGCAGGAACCCGTTCGCAACGCGCGCTCTGGGGGCTCAAGGAAGTCGATGCCGATTTCGAGTTCATATCGGTCAATCTGCTCGAAGGCGAGCACAAGCGGGCGGAATTCCTGCGCGTCAATCCGGCGGGGAAGGTTCCCGTGCTGGTGGACGGCGACCAGGTCATTCCCGAATCGGCGGCAATCGTGCTGTATCTCGCGGACAAATATCCGGAGAAAGGATTGATGCCTGTCGATCTCAAGGAGCGGGCGCAGGTTTATCGCTGGACTCTCTTCGCAGTGACCGAACTCGAGCAGCCGCTCTGGCGAATCACGCGGCATTCGATGCTTTATCCACCGGACAAGCGCCTGCCCGCCGACATCGAGCTGGCGCGCGACGATTTCCAGGCCATGGCGACGGTGCTCGAGAAGCATCTCGAGGCGCGCGAATTCATCGTGGGCAACCGGCTCACGGTGGCCGACTGCGTGACGGTCTATCTGATGGACTGGGCCAATGAATTCCAGATGATCGAGGGGTTTCCGCGCTTGCGGGCGTACCTCGAACGCCTGTATGCGCGCTCCGAAGCGCCGCCGCGCATTGCGGAGGCGCGCAAGGCGGCATGAGCCCGGCTGAACGGATCTGATTCAGCGGTTTGATTGAATGGTTTGATTCAATGGGTCTCGCTCGCGCGGCGTTCGCCGCGCCGCTCAACCGCCCGCGATGAGCTTGCGGCGCGCCGCTTTCACGCGGGCGAGATGGGCTTCGTCCCAGTCGTGGAAGCCCGCGCCGCTGCGCACGCCCACCCGCCCGGCAGCCACCTGCTCGCGCAGCAGATCGATTACGCCTTCGTCCTTGGCTAGCGTGGGCATGAGATGCGAGGCGATGTCGACGAACGTGTCGAGACCGCCCATGTCCGCGCTTTCGAACGGCCCGACAATGCCCCAGCGGCGGCCAAGCGATGCCTTCATCACGCGATCGACCACCTCGGGGCTTGCCGCTCCCGAGCGCACGATGTTGAGCGCCTCGCGCAGCACCGCGAATTGCAGCCGGTTGCCCACGAAGCCGGGAATCGCCTTGGCGAGCACGACGGGCTCCATGCCTATCGCGCGCATGAGTGCCTCGGTGCGCGCCGTGATTTCGGGTGCGGTGGCCCGGCCCGGCACCACCTCGACAAGCGGGATCATATGCGGCGGGTTCCAGAAATGGGCAATCACGAAACGCTCGGGCGCGGGCAGAGGGCCAGCTAGCAGATCGGGTTCGAAGCCGCTCGTGTTGCTCGCGAGGATCGCGTCGGGCGCGAGCACGGCGCCTAGCTGCGCATAGAGCCGGTGCTTGAGATCGAGCACTTCGGGCACGGCCTCGAACACGAACTGCGCCTGGGCCATGGCGTCGAGTTGCGCCGTTGTTTCGATGCGCGAGAGCGCTGCCGCATGCTCGGCCGCGCCGATGCGGCCGGCGTCGACGAGTTCGTCGAGCACGGCCTGAGCCTTCGCCGCCACGCTCGCGAGCCTCGCGGGGTCGACATCCTGCACGATCGTGCGCAGCCCGTGCAACGCGCATTGCGTCGCGATGCCAACGCCCATCAGACCCGTGCCGACCACGCCCGCTACCGTCACCGTTTTGTCCATGCCGACTGGCCTCCCTGCCTGTTTTTTGCCGAGACCGCAAGCATAGCGCCTTGCGTCCCGCTTACGGGTTCGGATGGACAATCCGGCCGGGCGAGTACGCGGCCAGGCATTTTTTGCCGGCGCAGATTCGCGCCGGCGCGGCTATGTCCTCACTGCATATTCGGGGCCACCGAGGGGGTGGTTTGGCCCGGCGCCGTGCCAGCGGCCTGCGCAGCGATACGTGCCTGGGCTGCGTACAGGTTGGCGGGATACTGGTTGTCGCGCCCGGTCGACCGGTAGCCGGCTTGCCGGAGTTGGGCCAATTCCGCGCGCACCTGGGCACGCGTGAGCGGCCCATTGGATGCCTGGGGTGCTTGAGCGAAAGAAAGGGCCGGTACAAGCAAGGCGGCCGCAAAAGCGGCCAGTTTAAGTGTTCGATTCATGGTCTGCGCCTCCAGCTAATCAAGTATCAGCGCTGCGAACCCGGGGTGGGGCAGCGGCTGGCACAGATAGCTTGACGGCGTAGACTTAAGGAAAGGTTAACGAGAGACAGGCGCAAGGCAAGCGCGGCAGAAAACACCGCGTTGCCTTGCGCCGCAATGGTGCTGAAAGCGGGAGAAGCCATGCCGCCCTCCCGCCGCGCATACTCGCCAGCGTGGAACCGGCGCCGCCGCTTATTGAGCCTGGAGGACCGGAGCCACCCGTTCATCCATGCCCGCGAACCAGCGCTTGCGCATGGGGGCGAGAATGAATTTGGCCGACACACCCGCTATGATCGACACCACGGCGGAACCGATCAGCACGCGTTCCCACGATCCGCCGGCAGCCAGCAGCGATGCGATCGGGACGAGCAACGAAGCCGTGCCCTTCGCGGTATAAAGCGTGCCGGCATTCGACGACGCGTATTTGCTGCCGAACGTATCCGCGCAGATCGCGGGGAAGATCGAGTAAATCTCACCCCAGCACAAGAAGATCAACGGTGCAAAGATCAGGAATGCATAGGGATCGTGACCGTAAGCGTTCATCCCGAGCAACGCGAGTCCTTCGCCAACGAACACGATCAGCATGGTGTTCTCGCGGCCGATCTTGTCGGACAGGAGGCCGCAAATGGGGCGCGTCAGCCCGTTAAGCAGATTGTCGATCGACAGCGCCAGCGTCAGCAGGGGCAATGTCGCGCCGAAGAATTGCACGGGAAGCTTCGCGAAGCCGAACGATTTCGCAATCGGGCCGAGCTGCGCCGTGGCGATCAGGCCACCCGCCGCCACGAGCACGAATAGCAGATAGATCATCCAGAAAAGCGGCGTTCTGACCATCTGCCCCGGCGCGTAGTCGACCTTGCTTGTCACGACGCGCGCGGCCGGCTTGATGCCGGGACCGGGATTCGGGCGAATCAACGCGATGCTCAGGATGAGGATCGCGATGCCCTGAATGACGCCGAACACGAAGAACGTTTGCCGATATCCCGAATTGTGAATCATGTTCGCGATCGGAATGACCGTTAGCGCGGCGCCGGCGCCAAAGCCCGCAGCGGTCAGGCCGGCGGCGAGCCCGCGGCGGTCCGGGAACCACTTGAGCGCGTTGCCCACGCAGGTGCCGTACACGCAGCCCGCGCCGAGGCCCGCGATGACCGCGGCCGCGTAGAGCACCGGCAGCGAGGTGGCGAACGAATCGATTACCCAGCTAAGCGCGACGAATACCGCGCCGGCCATGACGACGGGACGCGGGCCGAAGCGGTCGACCAGCCAGCCCTCGACCGGCACGAGCCAGGTTTCGACCAGAATGAAGATGGAGAATGCCGTTTGAACTTCGGCGGCGCTCCAGGAATTCTGCGTTTTCATCGGGACAACGAAGAGTGTCCACGCATATTGAAGATTGGCGACGAGTGCCATGCAGGCAATGCCGATGAACAGTTGAGTCCACCGGTTTCCCAATAAGGGCTTGCCTGCCGGCGAGGCAGCGGATGACATGACGGCTTCTCCCACAAATTAAAGGTCGAGTGACGGCGCGCGCGGATGCGTTCGTTTGCGATCCCGCGCGCCGCACCTTGTTTCATGCAGCGTGGTCGCCGTCCGGGCGGGGCGGGAGATCATGTGCCGCGCCACCCGGAACCGGCGTGCGATATCAGGACTTCTGCTCGTACACTCCGACCTTGTTGCTTTGGTTGAGATAGACGTAGACGCGATGGGTTGCCGTGTCGACAGTCAGCGTGTGAACCTTGGGTTCGGTCTGGATATGGTCGACGACCTGATTCGTGTCCAGGTCGATCACTTCGAGGTTGCCGGTTTTGTCGCCGATGAACGCGCGGCGCTTGTCGGTGTCGATGGCCGTCTGGTCCACCGCGCCCGCGACGTTGATGGTCGTGACGAGCTTGCCCGTTGCCGGGTCCACCACGAGCATCTTCTTGTCGCTGGTGCCGAAGATCAGGTGATTCGTCTTGCTGTCGTAGACGCCGCCCTTGGCCGCGCCCTTCAGGCCGAAGTCCCACACCGCCTCGATCTCGTGGTTATTCGGATTGATCACGTCGATCTTGCCGCCAACGGGTTGATACAGGCGGTCGGTGGACGCGACGTAGAGCGCGACGTCCGGGCCGTCCTTGTCGTCTTCGGGCTTCAGCTTGAACGTCGTGGTGAGTTTGTACGGCGCCTTCGGCTCAAACACGGCTTCGTTGTTGCTGTCGTCGTTCGCGAGCAGGATGGAGCCCGTCTTCGTGTCGACATTGATGCCGTCGGGGGTCTTGCCGCCACTGTCGACGGCAGCGACGCGGTCGAACGAGTGTTTGTCATAGACGATCAGCTTGCCCGTGGTCGCATCCGTGACGTAGGCGTGGTTCGCGTCGAAATCGATGCCGTTGCCGGAGTCGACGCCCGTGAGCGTCTTCTTGATCGCCATGGTTTTCGCGTCGATCACGACCACATTGTGATTGGGCGACTGGGACAGCCAGACCGCGTGGGTGTCCTTGTCGTAAGTGACCCAATCGCCGTGACCGCCCTTGGCGCCGGGCAGGTCGATTGTCTTGACGAGCTGGTACTGCGATGCTTGCGCGCAGGTTGCGACGGCGCACAAGCCCATTGCAGCGAGACTGATCGTCAACGCTTTGTGCCTGAAAAAAGCCATGTTGCCTCCAGAAGGAAATGACCGCGGTTTTTACCGGGTTTTATTGACTGCCTTGAATCCAGCGTCAGAACTTGTGCGTGATGCCGATGATCGCGACGACTTGCGAGCGCGTGCTCGAACTCGCGGCAAGGTCGCCCACCGTGCCGCCCGCCGCGACGATGGCGGAGCCGTCTTCGCTGAACGTCGTGCCGCTCGCGTGGGAATACGCGACGTCCGCATAGAAGCTCGTGCGCTTGCTCAACGAGTAAGTTGCGTTCACACCGAAGTTGTTATAAGTGGCCGACGACGCGCCGCTCGAGTGCGTGTACACATAATTGAGCGCGCCGGAAAACGCCGGGGTGAACTGGTACTGAAGCGCCGCGCCGCCGACGTTGAATGTCTCGGTGCGGTTGAATGCGCCGTAGCTCGTGTATGGCTTGTACTGCGCGTTGCTGTAACGGATATTGGCGGTCAGGTTGCCGATGACGTACTGCGCCGCGGCCTGGACGATCTGCCGCGAGCCGAACATGGGTGTCGCGCCGAAGAGCGGCGTGACCGAGTTATCCTGGTCGAGGTCCGCTGCGCCGGTGCCGTTCACATCGTTCTTCGTGAACAGATAACCCGTGGCGAGCGTCAGTCCGCCGTGGTTGTACGAGGCGGCTGCGCCGTACGAGTGACCACCGGTGGTATTGCCGGCGATCCCGCCAACCCCGTACATCAGTTCGTACTGGAAGCCGGCGTAGGTCGGGCTCGCGTACTTGATCGAATTATTGATCCACACCGAGTTGTCGTTGTTGTCGGCGTCACCGGGCGTGGTGAAAGCCGGTCCCGCAAAGCTGTCGCCTGTGATCGGCTGAATCAGGTCGACCGTTGGATCGAATTGCCGTCCCATCGTGAGCGTGCCGTAGGCGTCGCCGCTGAGACCGACGGTGGCCTGGTGCGCGAAAATGCGATTGTTCGACAGCGTTCCGTGTGTGATGTCGAATGAGCTTTCCAGCGTGAAGACGGCGCTCAGACCGCCGCCGAGATCCTCCTTGCCCTTGAGGCCCCAATACGTCGATCCGTTGTCGGCGTTCTGCATCGCCACGAGCGAATGGCCACCCGTGTTGTTGTACCAGGCCGCGGCTTCGTCGATCGAGCCGTACAGTGTCACACTGCTCTGGGCGTGGGCCGCGGCCGATGCCGAAGCGATAAGCACTCCGATGAAAATTGATCGATATCTGTAATTGACCACAACATCTCCTTGCATTAGTAGTAGTTTGTAATGCGAATTTAAGAAAAGAAAATTCGGTGCAGAAGATCGATGCCTGGGAACGGATGGAGGTGCTCCAGATCCGGATTTCCGCTGCTGTGTCGGCAGTCTTTTGGGCGTCGTGTTGAACGCACTCGTCGGGGGATACGCAACGGGCATCAACTGTTCCGGATCGAACTTTGAGCGCGCGCCATGCTTAAGGACAATCGAATAATTTTATGCGCATGATAAGACGGAGCTTATGCCTGAAAGCCGTTTAAATGATCGGCGGCCATGGCCTGGCCGCTGCGCGCCCGTTGCGCGCCCGGGCAAACAACCACGCCGTTTGCTGTAGAGCACCGTCGGAAGCGGCTGGCGCACATCTTGGCGATCGCCGGGGCCGGCCCGCGGAGCGGAATTTCTTCTGGCCGTCGTAAAGGAAAACGTAAAGAGGCAAGAGCGTTGCTGACGCAAGGATCCACCAGTGCGGACCGCTGGCCAGGGAATTCACTGAGCGTTTGTCTGCTTTAAAAAAGCCGGTAAACCTTAAGCTGTTGCAAATCGGTGATGCTGCTTTCGTGAGGAGTTTTTCTCAACGCGATCCATTGATGCGGCGATCACGATATATCGCATCGAAATCATTGGCTGGCAGTGAATTGAATAACGGGGAACATCTTGCGCATATTGCTCGTGGGAGATGACGCATCGATAGATGGTGAATTGCAGCGCGAGTTGCACAAGGAGGGCTTCGCCGTCGATTGGGCGGAGCACGGGGAATCGGCCATGCTGGCGCTTGGCACGACCTCGTATGGCCTGGTGCTGCTCGATATAGGCCGCTCCGGAAAGGATGGGCTCATGCTGCTCGCGGGGCTGCGCCGGCGAAACGATGCGACACCGGTGATCGTGATTACCACTCGCGATGCGGTGCCGGACGGGGTCGCGGGCCTCGACGGCGGCGCCGACGATTATCTCGTCAAGCCGTTTGCGCTCGACGAACTGCTGGCCCGCATCCGCGTCGTGAACCGGCACCAGACGGGTCGCGTGCAACCGTTGCTGCAAGTTGGCGCGCTGCGGCTCGACCCTGCGCAACACCGCGTATGGCTGGGCGACCGGGAGGTGCCGGTGACGACGCGCGAGTTTGCGTTGTTGCAGGAGCTCATGCGGGACCCCGCGATCGTCGTCACGCGCACACAGCTCGAAGAACGCCTGTACGGATGGAACGAGGAGATCGAGAGCAACGCCATCCAGGTGCATGTTCACAATCTGCGCCGCAAACTGGGGAGCGACGCAATCCATAACGTGCGAGGCGTGGGCTATCGCATCGGGACGCTCGCATAGCTCCATGACTGGTGAAGCGGCAAGCCATCGGGATGACGGGAGACCAATGTGAGGGTGCTACTGGTTCAAGATGATGATTCGATCGCACTGCAGATCGTTTCGATGATGCCTTTCATGGGACATGAGGTCGACTGGGCGAGCAGTGCCTACGAGGCCGAACTGAGCCTGCAATCGCAATGCCACGATCTTGTGCTGCTCGACTTCGGATGCGCCTGCCTGGACTCGTTCGATCTGTTGCGGCGCTATCGCAAGCGCGGAGCTCAAGCGGCTGTCGTGGCGTTGATCCCCCAAGGTCTATTCGCGAGCCCCATGGTCGTGCTGGACAGCGGCGCCGACGACTACCTCATGAAACCGTTCGAACTGGAGGACCTGAGGGCACGGGTTCGCCTGTCGATGCGGCGTCCGCAGTGCCTTCAAGGCCGGGTGGCGCTCGGAAACCTGTCGGTGAACGCGCTCGATCATTCGGTATGGCTCGATGGCTTGCCGGTTTCGTTGCGGCCCAGCGAATACCGGATCCTGATTGCGCTGGTCAACGAGCCCACGCGGGTATTCACGCGCTCGGAACTGGCATTGCACCTCGACGGGCAACCACGCGTGGCGCTGGGCAATGCCGTTGACGTAGTCGTCCACGGCTTGCGGCGCAAGCTCGGTGCGGAGAAGGTCGTGACGGTGAGAGGCGTCGGCTATCGGCTGTGCCAGAGCGCGTGAGCGGACCGGTTCTCCTGAAGGGGCGCGCTCAGCGCTTGATCAGCAACGACATCACCGCGCTAGTTGCACAAAGCCCTGCGACGAATACCTAAAATCTGCTCAACAATCTAGTGTTGCGACGACCGGTTGAATCCGCCTTGTTCTCCAGCGATGTATAGGACAACGCTTCGGGCGTATCTGCGGGCATGGCTGTCTCCTGCCGGCGCGCGATCTATGTCGCGCTGATCGGTATCGTTATGGACGGGGTAAGGCGGAGGAATCAGGCAAGATGATTGAGCGCGAGATCGAACGCGTCGAAATTGCGCAAACGCCGGGCGCTATCGACGCCGCTGAGCTTGCGGTTGAACAGGAGCGGCACTTTCTGTTCGGAAACGCCGCCATGGGAGCGCAGCGGCACGGTCAGGCCCGAGAGGTCGTGCTTGCCGGCGGCGCTGCCCAATACCGTCAAACGTTCGCCCAGCACCACGAGATCGCCGATCCGGTCGGCGGGCAATTCGAAGCGCCTGCATGCCTGCTCGCGCGTCAACACGGCCTCCACGCCGGGAATGCTGGCGAGGAAACCGGCCACTGAAGGCGACGCTTGATTGTCGTTCAGATACACGGTGGCATAGGAGCCCAGCGCGCCGTGATGCGCGACGTAAGGGTCGGTAATCGGCAGGATCACGCGAGTGCTTTGCATTCCGAACTGTGAGTCGAGCCGGTCTTGCAGATACACGATGTTGGGGCGGCCAACGGAGTCGGTCTTCGCATTCATGCCGTGGTCGGCGGTGATCGCCAGCACGGCGCCTTCCGCGTGATAGCCCGCGAAGTAGTGATCCATCATCGCGTAGAACTCGTTGGCCTCGCGCGTGCCCGGCGCGTGCTTGTGCTGCACGTAGTCGGTGGTGGACAGATACATCAGGTCGGGCCGCTCCTTGCGCAGCAGGCTGAGGCCCGCCGCAAACACGAATTGCGAAAGCTCCGCGCTATAGACGGACGGAACCGGCATGCCGACGCGCTCGATGATGTTTTCGATGCCGTTTTCCTCCAGCGTGACCTGGTCGGCTTTTTCCGCCGAGAAGCAGATGCCTTGCAAGCCGTGGCCGAGCAGCGCGCGCAGTTTGTCCTTCGCGGTGACGACCGCGACGCGCTTCCCGGCGCGGGCCATTCCGGCCAGAAGTGTGGGCGCGCGCAGGTATTTCGGATCGTTCATCAGGACTTCGGTGCGCGTCTCTTCGTCGAAGAAGAAGTTGCCGCAGATGCCGTGTACCGAAGGCGGCGCGCCGGTGACGATCGACAGGTTGTTCGGGTTGGTGAACGACGGCACGACGCAGTCGCCGGTCAGCACCGTCCCGGACTCGGCCAGCTCCGCGAGGAACGGGGCCTTGCCGGCCTGGATAGCCTGGTTGATGTATTCCTGCTCGCAGCCGTCGACGCAGATCACGATCGTGGGGGCGGCGGGCATGCGGTAGGTTCGGGCATTGACGGTAATGGGCTGGGACATCGGGATACCTTTCTGGTTGACTTGACCCAAGCGTAAATTGGACAATCTACTCGCGCAAACGAAAAAATAACGCCGCATCTGTCATGAAAACTCACAGATGAGAGACAAGCTTCCTCCGCTCAATGCGTTGCGGGTGTTCGAAGTCGCCGCGCGTGCGGGCAGCTACTCGGCTGCGGCGCGCGAACTGCACCTCACGCACGGCGCGATCAGCCGCCACATTGCGATCCTGGAGGACTGGCTCGGCCAGCCGCTCTTTGCGCGCGAGGGCCAGAGCATGGTGGCAACCTCGCATGCTCGCGCGTTCGCCCGCGAAATCAGCGCGGCGTTCGATCATATTGCCGATGCGGCCGAGCGCTACGGGAAGCATCAGCGGCTCAAGGTGATTCGCGTGAGCGCTTCGGCCACCGTGGCAATGCGCTGGCTGATTCCGTTGTTGCCGGACTTTGCCGCGCTATGCCCGGATGTCGACGTGCGCGTCTCCACGGCGATGTCGACGGAGCCGGCGCTCAGAGGCGGCTTCGATGTCGCGATACGGCCTCACGTGCCGGCCGGCGTGCAGTTTCAGAGCTGGCCGCTATTCAGGGAGCACAACACGGTCATTGCCAGCCCGCAATTGATCGCGCAAAGCGGGGTGACGCGGGTCGAGCAACTGGCCGCCGAAACATGGCTCACCAGCGAGACACGCCCTGGCGATTGGGAGGCGTGGCTGAGCGCCGTCGGTCAACCGGAACTGCGCGCTAACCGGACCCTGAGATTCGATCACTTTTTTGTGACCCTGCAGGCGGTGGTCAACGGGCTGGGGTTTGGGATCGGCCCGTTTCCCACGCTCGAATCCGATTGCGTGGCGGGGCGGATGCAGAAGCCATTTCCCGATCTGGTGTCGGAAGGAACGACCTATCACGCGCTGGTGCCGCTGGACGCCGACAAGACCGTGCACATGAGAGATTTTCTCGACTGGCTGCAAGCCAGCGGGGCAGCGAGCGGCAAATCGGCAAACGTATGAATTTTTCCCGCCGTGCAAACCGTGCTTCGCGCGATGGCAACTTTGGCGGAACAATGGCAATGTGTCGGCAAGAGCGGGAATGACCCGTATCGTTCGACGGATTGCTTCATATTACCGTGCCTGGATATTCGCGCTCGCCGCGCCGAGGAGATGAATATGGCTGCCCACGACTTTGCCGAGTTTTCCTGGGACGAGCAGGCAGACGTCAAGGCGGTATTGACCAGCCGGGGATTCGCACTGATCGAGTTCAAGATCACCGACAAGGAAGATGCTCTGCCCAGCGAGGGGAAGACGACGGTCCGGCAGGTTTCGGTAACGCGCATCACCAATGGCAAGACGGAGATTTACGACACCGATCATTTCGCCCCGTGGATCACCGATTTCGACGAGGCATTACAGGCCGGAAAATTCGACGACTGAATAGTTTACGTCCGCATCTACGAAAACCCTGGTACGAAAAAATCCGCTTTCAACTCGAATCCTCCACGTTTTCAGGCGCAATATAAACGTATGGAAACCGTTGACGACGATGGAGGCGGACATGGCCATCTCCACACGGCTGGAGCTGTTTTGCCGGCTATTCCTCGGGCTTTTTGTCGGCTTCTTTTGCGTGACGACGGCCCTTTTTGTGCGCTATAAGCTGGCGCATCAACTGCCGCCCGTCACCGTCGTTCAATTGAACGGCGCGTCGCACGCCGCGCCGGGCGGCGCCGCGGCCATGCCGGTTTCCAGGGCGGCCCGATCCCGGCGTGCAACGCCGCTGCTCGATCGCGGGACAAGCGTGCTCATTGCATCGTCCAGTTCCACGGTCGTGACGTTCATCGCGGCGCTCGTGGTCAACTTGCTGAACTGGCGGCGGAGCAGGCGGCGCGGGCGGCCAGGGAAAATCGGGCGACAGCAGGCGGATCCCGGGCCGCGGGAAACGCGCAAGCGTGCGTGAGGAACGAGAGACTGGAGAGAGGCCGGAAGCTATCGCGCTTCGCGGCCTCTTTCCTGAATGATCAGGAATCCGACATGCCTCTCCCGGGGCGCACGCTCAGGGGAATATCGGCGTAGTCGGTTCGGCGCCCTCTGGGTCGGCCCTGGGCACATGTTTGGCGATCGTCTGCGCGATTTCGTCCTCGCGCGCGGCGGGCACGGCGGCCATGATCAGGAACTGCCCGCTGCGAATGGCGTCGCGAAAGCGCTGGAGCCGGGCGTTCGGCTCGTCCACGCCGATCATGGCGGCCGTCCACGCGCCAAAGCCCGCGCCCGCCAGCGTCAATGCCACGACCGCGCCGCCACCGATGACGAGTTCCGCGGGTGGAAAGAGCAGCGCCACGAGGCCCACAATCGCGCCGGCCGCGCCGCCCAGCGCCACGCCGCGCTCCAGCGCGTGCACCACGTCGCTGCTTTGCAGCAACGTGGCGCCAGGCAATTGATCGAGCTGGACGGTATGGTCGGCCATGACGTGCAGATGCCGCCACGTCACCCGGGCCAGCAGCAGGTCGTCCACCACGGCCTTGGCCGTGGGTATGTCCGGTGCCAGGAAATAGAGACGTCTCATGTTGGCTCCCCTTTGATCAAGCGGCTTTACCGCAGGGCATTCGGTGATGGTACGCCTGCTGTGGCGAAGTGGCGTGCCGTTCTTTCGTGGCTGGCGAGAGCGCGGATGAAGGCACGGACGAAATGCGCACATGTGCGCGCGCAAGCGCATCGTGGCCGTGTAGGATAGAAACCGCAGTGCCACGTCGTATCCATCAACGCAGGTGCCCCATGATCTCAACCTCTCGCGAATCTCCCGACGCCAATGCCGAGGCATTGGCCACTCTGGCCGAATATCTCGAGCTTCTGCTCGACAAGGGAAAGAGCCTCATCCTGGTTCGAAGCCAGGCGGAGAGCAGCGACGTGTTCCTCGGCGACGCGAGCGAGCCCGAGGAAGACTGGACCCGGCACGGCAAGATTCGCAACGCCATGGCGAGCGCGGTGCTGGGCCTGACCCGCTCGGGGTTCAACGAGCTCACCATTGGCGGGCAGACTTACCGCTTCGTGCGGGCATTCACCGAAGTCTCCCATCAAGGAGCGGTGGTTTTCAGCGCCGCGTAGCGCAAGTCACTGCAACATGGCCGCGAGCAGGCGCGCGCGATAAGGCCTACGATATTTGAAAACGCCAGGAACAAACCCTTGGGAGGCCGTCATGACCACGGCTGCCAGTTTTCAAATCGGCTACACGCAGTATCTCGGCCCCGACGGCGAGCCCGTTCATCCGCTGCCGTCCTTCGCGAGCGACCCCGCCGCGCTCTTGCCGCTGTATCGCGCCATGGTGCTCACGAGAGCGTTCGACACCAAGGCCGTTGCCCTGCAACGTACGGGCCAGCTCGGCACATTCGCTTCGTCGCTGGGCCAGGAGGCCATCGGTGTGGGCGTGGCCAGCGCGATGCGGCCCGTAGACGTGCTGTTTCCCTCCTATCGCGATCACGCGGCCCAATTGCTGCGCGGCGTCACGATGACGGAAAGCCTGCTCTACTGGGGCGGCGACGAACGGGGCAGCGACTTCGGCGTGCCGCGCCTCGACTTTCCCAACTGCGTACCTATCGGCACCCAGGTCTGCCACGCGGCGGGCGCGGCCTATGCATTCCTGTTGCGGCAGGAGCCGCGCGTGGCGGTGGCGATGTTCGGCGACGGCGCCACGTCGAAGGGCGATTTTTACGAGGCGATGAACTTCGCCGGAGCGTGGCGCGCGCCGCTCGTGCTCGTCATCAACAATAACCAGTGGGCGATTTCGCTGCCGCGCAGCCGGCAGAGCGCTGCGCAAACGCTCGCGCAAAAGGCCGTTGCCGCAGGCATCGAAGGCGTGCAGGCCGACGGCAACGACGTGATTGCCGTGCGCCAGGTGGTGGAGGCCGCGCTCGCGAAGGCGCGGCGCGGCGAGGGGCCCACGTTGATCGAAGCGCTCAGCTATCGCCTGGGCGATCACACGACGGCCGACGACGCCACCCGCTATCGCGACGCCGAGGTGCTCAGCCAGCAGTGGGAATACGAGCCGCTGCGCCGCCTGCGCGCTTACCTCACGCGCATGAACGTGCTGGACAAGGCGCAGGACGAGCAGCTCGGCAAGACCTGTCACGCGCAGGTGGAGCAGGCTGTCGAGGCGTATCTCGCGGTCGCGCCGCCCGAGGTGGCGTCGATGTTCGACCACCTCTACGAGAGCCTGCCGCGCGCCATGCGCGAGCAACTGGCGATGGCGCAGCGGTTTGCTGCGGTTGCTCCGGTTTCGGAGAACGGCCATGGCTGATCTCAACATGGTCGAGGCGATCAATCTGGCGCTTGCCTGGGCGCTCGAGCACGATCCGGACGTCGTGCTGCTAGGCGAGGACATCGGTGTGAACGGCGGCGTGTTTCGCGCCACGGCGGGCTTGCAGGCGCGCTTCGGCGCGCAGCGGGTGATCGATACGCCGCTGGCGGAAACGGCCATCGGCGGCGCGGCGGTGGGCATGGCCGCCATGGGGCTCAAGCCCGTTGCGGAGATCCAGTTCAGCGGCTTTATTTACCCGGCCATCGACCATCTGCTCAACCATGCGTCGCGCTTGCGGCACAGGACGCGCGGCCGGCTTGCGTGTCCGCTCGTGGTGCGCTCGCCGAGCGGTGCGGGCATTCATGCGCCCGAGCATCACTCCGAAAGCCCCGAGGCCTTGTTTGCGCACATACCGGGCTTGCGCGTGGTGACCCCGTCGTCGCCCGCGCGCGCCTATGGCTTGCTGCTCGCGGCCATTCGCGACCCGGACCCGGTGATCTTCTTCGAGCCCACGCGTCTCTACCGTCTCTTCAGGCAGGCGGTGGAGGACAACGGCGAAGCGCTGCCGCTCGACTGTTGCTACGTGCTGCGCGACGGCGCGGACGTGACGCTGGTGAGCTGGGGCGGCGCGCTGCGGGAAGCGCTGGCGGCCGCCGACCTGCTGGCGCAGGAGGGCGTGAGCGCGGAGGTGATCGACGTGGCCACGCTCAAGCCGCTCGACATGGACACGATTCTGGCCTCGGTATCCAGAACGGGGCGTTGCGTGATCGTGCACGAAGGTTCGCGCACGGGCGGCGTGGGCGCGGAGATTGCCGCCGGCATCGCGGAGCGCGGCCTCTACTCGCTGCTTGCGCCGGTGCAGCGCGTGACGGGATATGACGTGGTGGTCCCGCTCTACCGGCTCGAAAGCCACTATATGCCCGGCACCGCGCGCATCGTCGCGGCGGTGAGGCAAGCGCTGGAGGCACAGTGAAGCCATGAAGATCTTCAAGCTGCCCGATCTGGGCGAAGGCCTCCAGGAGGCGGAAATCGTCGAGTGGCACGTCAAGAGCGGCGACGAGATTCGCGCGGATCAGCCGCTCGTCTCGGTCGAGACGGCCAAGGCGATTGTCGAGATTCCATCGCCGCAAGCGGGCCGCGTCGCGAAGCTGTTCGGCAAGCCGGGCGACATCGTGCATCTGGGGGCGCCGCTGTGCGCGTTCGAAGGCGAGGGCGCCGACGATGCCGATGCGGGCACGGTGGTCGGCCACATGGAAGTGGACCAGCAAGGGGCGCGCGAGGAAGCGCACGCCGCGCCCGGTGGCGGCCCGGGTGCCGGGCACGGCGCCATCAAGGCGATGCCCGCGGTGCGCGCGCTCGCGCGCAAGCTCGACATCGATCTCGCGATGGTGACGCCTTCCGGGCCGGAGGGCGTCGTCACGGCGGCCGACGTGCAGCGCGCGGCCAGGCTGCTCGCCGAACTGGGCGCGCCCGAAGTGCTGCGCGGCGTGCGGCGCGCGATGGCGCAGAACATGGCGCGCGCGCAGAGCGAAGTGGCGGCCGCAACCGTCATCGACGACGCCGACATTCACGCATGGCCGCCACACACCGACGTGACGATCCGCCTGGTGCGCGCGCTGGTGGCCGGGTGCCGCGCGGAGCCGGGACTGAACGCGTGGTTCGACGCGAAGATGGAGCGGCGCCACGTGCTGGCGAAAATCGATCTGGGCATCGCCGTCGACCTGCCCGAGGGCCTGTTCGTGCCGGTGCTGCGCGACGTCGCCCAGCGCGACGCGGCGGGCTTGCGCGCCGGACTCGACCGCATGCGCGCAGATATCCGCGCGCGCAAGATTCCGCCCGAGGAAATGCGCGGCAATACGATCACGTTGTCGAACTTCGGCATGATTGCCGGCAAGTATGCAGCGCCTGTGGTGGTGCCGCCCACGGTCGCGATTCTTGGCGCGGGGCGCATACACGATCAGGTCGTGGCGTACGAGGGCACGCCCGCCGTGCACCGGATCTTGCCGCTGAGCCTCACGTTCGATCATCGGGTGGTCACGGGTGGCGAGGCCGCGCGCTTTCTGGCCGCCGTCATCAAGGACCTTCAGACGGCGCAATGAGTTACGCAACGAGCGACGCAGTACCGCTCTGCCGTTAGAAGTGCGCACGACCGGCGCCGCGCTACGTTGCGTTGTGCGCCGGTATTTTCGAATTCCTTGCCATGGCACGTTCCATTCACGCGTGAAGACTTCCACCCTCGAACAACTGCGCGACGGGCAGCTCGCCGGCGCACGACAGCTCAAGCTCGCCTGCGGGTTGACCGAATTCCCGCGCGAAATTTTCGACCTCGCCGAAACGCTCGAAGTGCTCGACCTCTCGGGCAATGCGCTGCGCGCGCTGCCCGACGATTTGCCGAGGCTGCGCAAGCTGCGCATTCTCTTCGCCTCGAATAATCCCTTCACGGAGTTGCCCGCCGTGCTTGGCGATTGCGCAGCGCTGAGCATGGTCGGCTTCAAGGCGAACAAGATCCGCCACGTTCCGGCGCACGCGCTGCCGCCGCAATTGCGCTGGCTGATTCTGACCGACAACGAAATCGAAGCGCTGCCGGCAACGCTTGGCGAGCGCGCGAATCTGCAGAAGCTGATGCTCGCCGGCAACCGGCTGCGCGCGCTGCCCGAGACGATGGCCGCATTGAGCCGCCTGGAGCTGCTGCGCATCTCCGCGAACCATCTGGACGCTTTGCCGGAGTGGCTGCTGCGCCTGCCCCGGCTCGCGTGGCTCGCCTATGCCGGCAATCCGCTGAATGCCGCGCGCGAGTGCGCGGCGCTGGCCGGCGCGCCGGTGCCCGACATCGACTGGCATACGCTCGCGCTCGGCCAGACGCTGGGCGAGGGCGCGTCCGGCGTGATTCATCGCGCGACGCGTCTGCTGCCGGACGGGCATCCGGCCGCGGCGGTCGCGCTCAAGCTGTTCAAGGGCGCGGTGACGAGCGACGGCTTGCCCGGCCTCGAAATGGCCGCTTGCCTGCAAGCCGGGCAGCATCCCAATCTCATCGCCGTGCTGGGCAAAATTACGGGGCATCCGCTCGACGAGCACGGCCTCGTGATGGAGTTGATCGATCCGGCGTTCCGCAATCTCGCGGGGCCGCCGAGCCTGGATTCGTGCACGCGCGACGTGTATGCGGACGATGCGCGGTTCACGCGGCCAATCGCATTGAAGATCGCGCAAGGGATTGCTTCGGCGGCGCGGCATTTGCACCGGCGCGGGATCATGCACGGCGACCTTTACGCACACAACATCCTGCACGATGGCGCGGGGCACGCGTTGCTCGGCGATTTTGGCGCGGCGTCGTTTCATGACACCGGCGATCGAGCGCGAGCGCGGACGTTCGAGCGGATCGAAGTGCGCGCGTTCGGCTGCCTGCTCGAAGAACTCGCGCAGCGTGTGGCCGGGGAAGCGGCGAATCGCTCAGCCGGGCTCGACGCGTTGATTGCGGACTGCCTGAGCGAGCAGGTCGAGATGCGGCCGTCTTTCGATGACGTGATCGAGCGGCTGAACGGCGCGTGATGCCTGCCAAAAAAACGCCCCGTATCCGGCATGCCAGATACGGGGCGCGTCGCACTACGCACGCGTAATAACGCGTCAGTTCTGTTTCACCATCTC
>JAITTX010000336.1 GCA_031286755.1 Paraburkholderia sp. | reverse complement strand
ACGTTCAACGGGGGCCACATGATGGTCGTCAATGAGGCTCGGACGGTGACCGTCAATGGCACCCGGAACGTTTCGTCCAGCGCCAACATATCGGTCGTTGCCGCCGCTCAGATGAGTTTCGTGTCCGGAGATTCAGGGGGCCACTCCAGCCACGAATTCCAGCGCGAGCCGAGTTCGTATGGCTTGCGCCGCCCGATGAGTCACACAAGCAGACACCGGGACGACGCGCCGACGGAAAGCACCTTTAACAGCTTGAAGATTCGGTCGTATAACCCAGGCCTCTGCAAAGCAAAAATCCGGAAGAAACCTCACCCGCGCCCGACGTTATTGTGAAATTGCCCGCGTAACCAGGTGCATGAACCCGCCAGTCCGTCGTAATATATGCACCTTTATAACGCTACGGGGTAGAAGAGATGATCCGCAAGCTGATCGCGTCTGTCGTGGTGATGTCCGGCGTGCTCGCCGCGAGCACGAGCGCATTCGCTGCCGACGACAGTGATGTCAACGTGCTCTACGCAGGCTCGCTCGTGAACCTGATGGAAAAGAGCGTGGGCCCGGCGTTCGAGAAGGAAACGGGCCTGCATTTCAAGGGCTACGCGGCCGGTTCGAACAAGATCGCCAACGAAGTGAAAGGCAAGCTGCGCCGTGGCGATGTGTTCATCAGCGCGAGCCCGAAGGTCAACGCGAACCTCATGGGCGAGGCCAATGGCAATCATGTTTCGTGGTACGTGAATTTCGCGGAGTCGCCGCTGATGATCGGCTATAACCCGAAGAGCCGCTTCGCCGCCGACTTCAAGACAAAGAAATGGGACGCCGTGCTGCGTGAGCCGGGCATCCGCCTTGGCCGCACCGATCCCAAGCTCGATCCGAAGGGCGCGTTCACGGTCGAGCTCATGACGAAGGCGGCCCAGGCGTACAACCAGCCCGACCTCGTCGAAAAGACGCTCGGCGCGCCGGAGAATCCCGCCCAGGTGCTGCCGGAGGAAACGCTCGTGGGCCGTCTGCAATCGGGCCAGCTCGACGCGGGTTTCTTCTACTCGACCGAAACGTCTGACCTGAAGATTCCGTCGATCCACCCCGCGCCCGAACTCGGCATCAAGGCGAACTACACGCTCACGATCCTCAACGACGCGCCCAATAGCGCCGGTGCCGCGCGCTTCGTCAACTTCCTCTTGAGCGCCGAAGGCCGCAAGCTGCTCGCCGAGCACGGCGTGGACGTCACGAAGCCCGTGGTCAAGGGCGAGGCGCAAGCCATTCCGCCCTCGGTGCAAGCCGTGATCGACGCCGCACAGCAATGACGCAACAGCCATGACTCAACCCGCGCAGCGCGCCGCAAGGCCGCTCTGGTGGCTCGGCGCCCTGCTCGCGGTCTATCTGTGCGCACCGTTTCTCGCCAGCATTCCGCAGATCGGCCAGGCGGACTGGGCCGGCGTCGACTGGCACACTATGGGGTCGGCCGTTGGCGTTTCGGTGGCAAGCGCGAGCGTCGCCGCCCTCGTCATCCTCGTGGGCGGCGTGCCGCTTGGCTACTGGCTTGCGCGTTCGAAAGCACGCGGCGTCGCGCTGCTCGGCTTTATCGTGCAGTTGCCGCTCGCGCTGCCGCCGCTCACGAGCGGCATTCTGCTGCTGTTCCTGATCGGCCCGTATAGCGGCCTCGGCCAGCTTTTCGACGGCGCGCTCACCGACTCCTTCACGGGCATCGTGCTTGCCGAGACCTTCGTGGCCTCGCCGTTCCTGATCGTCGCGGCGCGCTCGGCGTTCGCCGCCGTCGATCCGGTCTACGACGACGTCGCCGCCACGCTCGGCCATCGCGCCGCCAGCCGCTTCTTCCGCGTCACGTTGCCGATCGCGTGGCCCGCCATCCGCGCGGGGCTCGCGCTCGCGTGGCTGCGCGCGTTCGGCGAATTCGGCGCGACGGTGATGGTCGCCTATCACCCGTACTCACTGCCGGTCTACACCTATGTGGTGTTCGGCGGCCAGGGGCTGCCGGCGATGATGCCGCTCCTGCTGCCTACTCTTGGCATCGCGATCGTCTGCGCGGTGCTCTCGGTCTATAGCCGCGGCGCGCGCGCCACGCTCGCGGTGAGCACCGACAACGGCGACGAGCTCACCATGCTGATGCCCGTCGCCGGTGCCAGCACCGGTGCCAATGCCAGCGCGAATGCGAGCGCAAATGCAGGCAATGCGCGGCTCGCGTTCGCGGCGCGGCGGCACCTGGGCGCGTTCACGCTCGACGTCGCCTGGCAGCCGCGCACGCGGCGGCTCGCGATCATCGGGCCCTCGGGCTCGGGCAAGTCGCTCGCGCTGCGCATCGTCGCGGGCCTCGAGCGCAACGACGCGGGCTTCGTCTCGCTCGGCGCGACCGACATCGGCGCGCTGCCGCCCGAAGGCCGCCAGATCGGCTACATGCCGCAGGACTACGGCCTCTTTCCGCACATGACAGTGGCGCAGCAACTGGCGTTTCCCGTCGATGCCGATGCCGTGAGCGCCCGCTACTGGCTCGCGCATCTGGGCCTCGACACGCTCACGCAGCGCCTGCCGCGCCAGCTCTCGTTCGGCCAGCGCCAGCGCGTGGCGCTCGCGCGCGCGCTCACGCGGCACAGCCAGCTGCTGCTGTTCGACGAGCCGTTCGCCGCGCTCGACACGCCGCGCCGGCGCAAGCTCCAGCAAACACTGCGCGCGCTGCAGCGCGAGATTGGCGCGGTCACCGTGATCGTCACGCACGATCCCGACGAAGCCGCGCTGCTCGCCGACGAAGTGCTCGTGATCGAACAGGGCCGCACTTTGCAGGCCGGTCCCGTCGACGAGGTGTTCGCGCGGCCCGTCTCGCCGCGCGTGGCGGAATTGCTCGGACTGCACAACATGGGCGTTGGCGTCGTGCTGGACTCGGGCGAGATCGAAACGGCGGGCGGGCTGCGCTTGCCGTACGGGCACGCTTGCGAAGACACCCCGCCCGCCACGGGCACGCGCGTGATGTGGCGCGTGTCGCCTCGCGCGCTGTGCGCGACGTCCAGTGGCTCGCTCGAAGGCCGTCTCGCCGGCGTCTCGCTGCGCCACGGCGACCGCTACGTCACGGTCGAGCTGGCTGGCGAAACGTTCGACATTCCCGCCGACGACGCAGCATTCCCGCACGCCGGCACGCTGCGTTTCGAGATCGACCCCGCGGGCGTTTCCGCGTGGCCCGCCGCGCACTCCTGAAAAACCTCACCTTTAGGTGCCGCCACGATCTCGACGGCCGCATGCCTGTCGTGGCGGCGCCACGCAAAAAGCCTTGTTTTTCAGTGTTTTCGGGGCCTTCTGCCTGAACGGTTAGTGTCTCGAAGCAACTATGCGCACCGCTCCCGAATAGCCTCACCTTTGGCGTTCGGGCGCGGCTTCGCCCATCGTGCCGGGGAAAATTCGCATCGCTTAACCTGGGACTACCAGGAAATTTTCCACCGCAATCCCGTGAAAAATCACGCGATTTGTTGCGCAAACGGCGTATTTCCAGTGAGCGCCCGGTTGGCACTGCGCTTCACCTCTGATCGCACCGGGCCGCGCACTCGTTGCGGCTCGCCCTCCCGAAAACGCTCACCTTTCGCACGAAGGCGCCCTTGTGCGAGCGCTTTCGCCTCAAATCACGAAGCGGCTGTGCTCGCCCACCATCTTCGGCAACGGCATGAGGTCCGCGCGCGCGAAATAGATCAGCGAGAACGCGCGCACGCCCTGCGGGCTGGCCGGCAGACGCGCGAGCGGAAACACGATCTCCGCGCCGCTGCCCGGCGCGCCTTGCTCGATCACGACGTTCATCGGGCTCAATCGCACCTGCCTCATCTCGACGTTCGCGTGCTGGGCCGGGTGTGTGAGGACGCCGCAAATTACCTCGATTTCGTGCTCGAGCGCATCCGTCTTCAGGCCGAGCGCCGCGAGCGCCTGCTCGTTCGTCTCGATCTGCGCCTGGAGCTGCGCCAGTTCTGCAGCGTTCGCGACGGCACGCTCGCCCACCATCTTCTGCGTGCCCGCGCCCTGACGCGTGAGCAACTGGCGGCGCGTGCGCAGCAGCGCGCGCTCCTGTTCCAGCGCGTCGCGGCGCGACTCGTCGGCGCCAATCTGCGCGAGCCCTTCCAGCGCGATCTGCTCGACCACGCGCTGCACGATCTGCTCGCGCAGGTCCGCTTCGGTTTCGCCGCACACGCGCACCTGATGATCGTCGAAGCTCAGCGTGGTCCGGGCGACGTCGGTATGCACATGGTCGCCGTGCTGCTCGGCGCCAAAGCCGCGGCGCTCGAGCATCGCCATGCCCAGCACGGCCCAGGTTTCGCGCGCGAGCGGATGGCTCTCGAACCACGCATGCAACTCGGGCGAGCGGCTCAGCACGTGCGCGACCTCGTCGGGGGCGGCAAAGAATGCGTGGATATAGGGATCGGCCAGCCAGTTCGCGGCGCTCGCCTCGCGCGCGGGCGGCAGGCGCTCGACGATTTCGCGCACGTATGCGACCGAGTGCGCGAGCGCGGGACCCAGCCGCTCGTGGTAGTCGCGCGCGAGTTTCAATGAGGGGCTGAGCACGGTCAGCCGTTCGACGAGCGCGCGCGTCTGCGCCGTCTCCTGAACCGGTATCGCGCGCTTGCGCGGCCACAGTCGGTCGAAAAAGCCCATGGATGCAACTCCGTAACGCGGCGCCAGCGGCAATCGAGGCGCGCCGATCAGCGTATCCGAATCTCGATATATACCGTGACTCGTCTGCACGTGAATGACAGCTTGCCGCGGCGCATCGATCCCGAAAACACTCACCTTTGCCAATCCACCCAAGACGCTTCGAGAGAAAAAATCCGCGAAGTAACTTAGTAACGTTCAGGCAAAAAACGCTTTTCCTGTACCGTTCAGTGAACACCTGCTCCCGCAAACACTCACCTTTGCGATTCACGAACGGCACAATCCGGTTGCCGATGGCTTTTCGCCGTTCGCAGCAACGATGGCGCTTGCGCTCCCGGAAACTCTCACCATTGGACCCAATTCCCCCGGAAGCAGCTCCCGAACTCCCTCACCTTTGAACGCGTCGCGCAGTTCGTGAATGGCGCTGTACATCGCACCAATTTATTTCGGATATCAAATCAATTGGATGATGCATTCATCAGTCCAGGCTGATTGAGTAGCGCTGTCTTCACGCAGGCCGCAATCGGGGTTTGCCTCAAGCATCTGATCGATGCGCATCGCCAGGCCCTTCAAATAGCTTGCAATTCGAACGATGCGCGCACAACAGGCCGTGCGCTCGCCGGGAATGCCGTTTGCTCGGCGGCCCCGCCGCAGCGCCCGCAAGCCTCGCGAACCCATCCGGACAAACCCCTGTTGCGAGCGGCCAGAGCCATGCCAGCGCAAGCCGCGCCGCCGCATCGTCAAGTTTTAGAGTGCTTCGTTCAATTGACAGCGGCCAATGTCATGATCCAATCTTCAGCGCATAAATTATTACGAGACAGGGAGGCAACACATGTGGGAGAGCATGCTCCGCTGCGCCGCGCTGGCCGCAGCCGCAACGCCATTGCTGGTTGCGTGCGGTGGCGGCACCGCCAGCGATCCGGCGCCCGTCACCCCGGCGCAATGCTCGGGATCGACCTGTGCGAACCAGGGCCCACCTGCGAGCCAGCCGACGGCCACGGCGCTGTGCCCGGCCGCCGCCGACATCGCGAAGAGCACCTGGCTGGGCGGCGCGGGCAGCGGCGAAGTCGTGAGCCTGAACATCGATCCCACCAAAATGACGTACTCGCTCACCTTCGTCACGTCGCCGATTCCGCTGAACTCGAGCAAGGCGCAAACCACGCGCGCGGGCCTCACCATCACCGGCGCGGTCCAGCACCCGCCCGCCGGCTCGCTGCCCACGGCCGCGCAGATCACCTGCGCGTTCCAGCTTCAGCAAGGCACCGGCACGATCAACGGCAGCACCTACACGACGGCCTATAACGCCAACAATCCGCCCACCATCTACGTGGGCTTTGGCGTGGCGGGCGGCGGCATTCCGGGCGCGACCGTGGACTTCAGCGGCGACCAGCTCGCTGCCACGCTCTTCCCCAACGTGAAGGCGCGCGCGTTCGACTTCTATCCGTTCATCGGCTTTTCGTCGGTGAGCACGAATCTCGCCGACCTGAAGGGCTCGTATAACGCGCTGCTCTATCACATCCTGCCGTCGAACAACTTCGCGCCCGCGGCCGAAGTCACGCAGGAGCAGTACGACGCGAGCGGCAACTGCAGCGTGCCCGCCGGCGCGAGCAACACGAGTTGCGCGACGGCCACGAGCGCGTGGACCGCCAGCGCGAACGGCAGCTACTTCGACAGCGCCAACGCACCGCAAATCCAGACGCCCACGCCGGTCGGGACACCGCTCATCGGCCCGCTGCTCGGCCTCATCATTCACCGCGACGGCGCGACTGCGCACCTGATCCTCGGCAAGCTCGACAACGCGATCGTGCCCATCGTCGTGCGCACCGGCTACGTGAACGAGGATCTCACGAACGCCCACGTGGACGACGAATCGGGCATCGCGATGATGGCGCCGGCCACCACGCTCGCGCCGGGCGCGTTCGACGGCAGCTACATTGGCGCCGATTCGAACTTCGCCTACACGGCCACGCTCATCAACGGCCAGACCGCTGGCTTCCTCAAGCCCGCGACGATGACGACGCAAAGCACGTTCACGCTCGATTACACGCAGACGCACCCGGGCCTGATCGACGCGATCGACAACAACGGCAACAAGGGCAACGTGATCGCGGTGGGCGGCCTGTACGGCATTTTCCTGAACGGCGAAGAGAACGGCGGCGTCACCTCGACTTCGGCGAATAGCGCCACGCCCAGCCAGCCTTACTTCGGCGTGGGTGCGCTGATCCATCCGCAGTAAGCGCCGTGCGGCAGGCATCCGTCGACCATTTGTTCGGATGCCTGATCGAATCGAAGCAGCGATTCAAAAAATTTGCCAGACCGGGGCGCATGGACCGCAGTCATCCTGCATGGAACCGGAGCAAGGCGCTTTGCATGGGGCCGGAGTAAGTGACAAAGCACTAACTCCAGCCGACAGCCAGAGCGCCAACTCCGGATCGACAGCGAGCCCGCGCCCCGCCAACAAGAACTATCCAGGAGACGCAGTATGAAATCCAGGCTCTTTGCGACGCTGGGCGCAGGCGCGCCCCTGCTGCTCACGCTGAGCGCGTGCGGCGGTGGCGGCGGCAACAGCAGCCCGCCGCTGGTGGAGACTTCGCTTTGCCCCACCACGCTCGACTACAACACGGTCTACACGGGCGGTGGCGGCGACGGCGAAGTCGTCAAGCTCCAGCTCGACACTACGAAGAAGACCTGGCAGATCACCTATGTGGAGTCGCCGATCCCGGCCACCACGGGCACCGTCACGCCCACGCGCAAGGGCCAGGTGGTGTCGGGCACGATTACTCAGGAGACCGCGCTACCCACGGCGAAACTCAACCAGTGCGCGTTCCAGCTCAACGGCGCGAGCCTCGACCCGAACCGCCCGGCACGCGTGTTCATCGGCGAGGGCGTGGCGGGCGGCACGATTCCCGGCGCCGAGATCCAGTTCGCGGGCTCGGGCGGCATTGGCGTGGTGCCGGACACGAAGTTCCCGTATTACCCGTTCATCGGCTTTGCATCGCTCGAAACGAATATCGCCAACGTTGCCGGCACGTATAACCAGCTCGGCTATCACCAGGTGCCGTCGCAGAATTTCCTGCCCGCCGCCGTGGACGCGAAGATCACCATCAACGCCGACGGCTCGTGGACCGAGTGCGACAACACCGGCGTGAACGCGGGCAAGTGCATTCAGCCGGGCACCAACCTCACGCAGTCGGCCGATGGCAGCGGCGCCTTCGAAACCGATCACCTCCAGGGGCAGGTCAAGCCCACGCTCCTGACCGGACCGAACGCGGCGAAGGGCTTCATGATCGTCGGCAAGCTGCGCGGGCAGCTCGTGCCGGTGCTCGTGCGCGCGGGTGTCGCGTATCCGCAGGTGGGCGTGGATCCGCAAAGCGGCGCGACCGGCCCCGTCGCCGACGACGAATCCGGGATCTCCGTGCTCGCGCCGCAAACCGCCATCGCGCAGGGCTCGCAGGACGGCGAATACATCGGCGTGGACAGCCAGTTCGATTACCGCACGCTCGCGCTCTCCGGCACCCAGGGCACGCTGATCGATCCGTTCAACGCCTCGCAGGCCGCGCTCGCGACGGCGCTCGACCTGAACTTCGCGCAGAGCGTGCCCGGTGTCGTGACGACCACGCACGTGAACGCGTCGACCGGCAGCACCCCGACCGGCAAGATGATCTTCACGGGCGGCGTGTTCGGCTTCCTCGACATGACGGATGCGTCCTCGCCGTATTTCACGGCCGGCGCGTTTGTGCAATGACGTCCGCAACCCGCGCACGAATAAAACCAGGGCCGTGCGGCCCATGAGGTGACCGCCTTCTCGCGCGCCAGCCGCGTGCGGGCCGCGAGGCGCGCGCAGGAACGGCCGTTCACGAAACGGCTGCCGCGCGCGAACCGGGGACAGGCAGGAACGCCCAGCCTGAGAGCAGCCGGAAAAAACAGGAAGAACAGGGAGGAATGATGAGACGTATCGCAAAGCCAATGCTGGCAGTGGGGGCGGTCGTGCTGAGCACGGCCGCCCACGCCCAGCACGCGGGCGACAACGTGGCCGCGCTCGGCTGGTTCCATGTCGCGCCGCAGGACTCGAGCACACCGCTCACGACCACCGTGGCGCCCACGCCGATCAACACGCCGCTGCGCCTGCCGAATTCGTTCACCTCGCCGGGCTCGGGGCTTTCGACGAACAATGCGAACACGGTCGGCCTCGTGTTCACCCATTTCCTCACCGACAATATTGCGGTCTCGTCGGTGGCGGGCGTGCCGCCCACCTTCAAGCTCTACGGCCACGGCACGATCAAGCCGCCCGGCCCGGCGGGCGCGCTCGGCAGCCAGAACCTGAGCGATCCGGCCACCAACCCGATCGTCCAGAGCGTGCGCCAGTGGAGCCCGGCGCTCATCTTTCAGTACTACTTCCGCAACGGCGATGCGAAGTTCCGCCCGTTCGTGGGCATTGGCGTTTCGTACAACTGGTTCTCGGACATCCAGCTCAACCCGAACTTCGTGAAGGCCACCCAGGACGACCTGGGCTCCGTGCTCGCCGCGGGCGCGGGCAAGCCGGGAGCCACGCAGGTGAGCGCGAAGGCGTCGTCGTCCTGGCAGCCGGTGTTCAACGTGGGCGCCACCTACAACATCACCTCGCATCTGGGGGTCGTGGCGTCGGTCACCTACATTCCGCTGAAAACCACGTCTTCGGTGATCGTGAAAGCCGCCGACGGCACCGAGCTCGCCGTGAGCCGCGCGGAGCTCAAGGCCGATCCCATCATTTCGTTCGTCGCGCTCTCGTACAAATTCTGAGGCGCACTGCGGGCACTGCGGGCGCCTCGGGTATTACGCGCGGCACGCTCGCTCGCGCCCGCGCAACCGCTCGCGCTAAAATCGGCGCATGCCGAAATCGCCCACGCCCCCCGCCAACGACACCACGCCCGAGCGCGCCGCCGGCAGCGAATACACCGTCGACGAACTCGCGCGCGTGGCCGGCACCACGGTGCGCAACGTACGCGCCTATCAGGACCGCGACCTGCTCATGCCGCCCGACAAGCGCGGCCGGGTAGGCATCTACAACGATTCCCACGTCGCGCGCCTGAAGCTCATCAATCACCTGCTCGCGCGCGGCTATACGCTTTCGAACATCCAGGACCTCATCAAGGCCATCGACGACGGCGGCGACCTGCGCTCGATTCTCGGCCTCGAGAACGCGATTGGCGGTCCGTGGTCGCACACGCGGCCCAGGACTTATTCGCTGCCCGAGCTGATCAGGCTGTTCGGGCCGCAGGCGCCCAGCAGCCTCACGCGGCTCGCGGACCTCGGCCTGCTCGAACGCAAAGGCCTCTCGTTCGTCGCGCGCAATCCGGCCATGCTCGACACCGCCGCGGCCACGGTGCGCGAAGGCATTCCGGCAAGCGAGCTGCTGGACGTGCTCGAAGAAGCGCGCCCGCATTTCGATGCGATCGCGCGCGCGCTGGTGGCCATGGTCGTGCGGCATCTGGACCGCTACGACGCGGGCGCGCTGCCGCCCGCCACCGACATGCCGGCGCTCGTCGACGCTATCTGGCGGCTGCGGCCGCTCTCCACCGTATTCGTCGAGAACGAAATCCTGCGCGCGCTCGAAGAGCAGTCGAGCGCCTATCTGGGCGGCCGCGTCGCGACCATTCTCGAGCAAACGCTGGGGCGTCGGGCTGGGGCGTCCGTGGCTCCGGCTGGGGCTCAGGATGTGGCTGCCGAGGCGGGCAAGGCGGCTGCGAAAAAAGCCGGCGCTAAAGCCCAAGGTAAAGTGGCTGGCAAAAAGCGCTGATCCGGCATGCGCCGGCCTGATGCCTGCGCGTGCTGCGCGACGTCGCGGTCGAGACCGGATTCCGGATACTCGGCCTCGAGGTTCAGAAACTTCAACGCAAAGACCTGTGCCAGCTCGGCAAAGTGAATTTCCAGGACTCGGTCCCGGAAATCGCCCGCTGGGGTACGTGACAAAAAACTGCCCCCGTTTTCCTAGTCGATAATCGTCTGGAGCCTGGCCAGCGCGTCCTCTACTACTTCGGCTGGCGCGCGTTCGACCTTGCGCGCACCACGCGTTTCGAGGTCGAGCGTACGCACCATGTTCACGAGCGCGACACCCTGCGTTTCGGTGCCTGAACCCGAAAGCGGGACGGCGAATCCAGCAAAGCGCGCGAATTCTCCGCCTTGGGTGATCGGCGCAACCAGCGCTACGCCCAACGCGTTGAAGGCCGCTGGAGAGAGCACCAGCGCGGGGCGAAAATCACCTTGCTGCTCACGCCCGGCAGTTGGATTCAGGCTCACACGCACGATATCGCCGCGCTCGAACTTGACCCGCCTCACCATGCTTCACGCCCAACAGGTTTGACCTCGCCCCACCCCGACAAGTCAGCCGGAGCAGGCGCCTTCGGGTCGCATTGGGCCACGAGATCGGCCAGCGAATACTTGCGTCGGGCCGGGGTAAGCAACACCCCATCCGGACGCACATCTGCGGTCAGCGAGCTGCCCACCGACGCGCTGATCTGCTCAAGCAGGACGCTCGGCAAGCGAACCGCGGCACTATTACCCCATTTCTGAATTTTGAGTTCCATATCACTTCTCCTGTGTGTATCCATTGTAGAAACATCGTGCGAGCATTTCAAGCAGCATGTATCTACAATGAAGCTACTTTCAGGATCGGTTTGCTATTTGTCAAAAGGCCAGGGAGAAAGTCCTCGAGCGACGCGGCATCGAGCCGGATCGCAATGGTGATTCGCTACGTCCGCCGGGCCCGAGCGCCGCCCGACACCGATGTTCCGCGCGGCCTTACTCGTCGTTTCCGCTTGCGTTGGGTAGTTGGCTTTCGACGCACGCATCGGTTGCAAATCGACTTCGCGGGCTCGTCCAAAGTTAGCCCCCCTTCCCCCACGCCTCCATCATTGGCATGAAACCCACGCCCAGCGGGCATTTGCGCGCGTTTTCCGCCCGCGCGCCTTTGCTGGAGTGCTTCCTCTAGTCCCTTGCGTCCAAGCGCCGCACCCACTATGTTTACATCATTCAATGTAACAGTTAGTACTGGATCATAGGGAGAAGCTCCGGATGAACGCATCCCCCCGGTTTTTCGATACGGCCGGTCAAGGCGCGGCCGGCACAGGCGCAGCCAGTAACCGCCACGCGGGCGAGCCCATCGGCGTCGCCATCATCGGCACGGGGTTCGCCGGTCTCGGCATGGCGATCCGCCTGCGCCAGCGCGGCCAGACCGACTTCGCCGTATTCGAGAAAGCCGGCTCGGTGGGCGGCACCTGGCGCGACAACCACTACCCCGGTTGCGCGTGCGATGTGCAATCGCACGTGTACTCGTTCTCGTTCGCGCCCAATCCGCTCTGGACGCGCATGTTCGCGCCGCAGCCCGAGATTCGCGCGTATCTGAACCGCTGCGTCGAGCAGTTCCGGCTCGCGCCCTGGCTGAACTTCGATCACGAGCTGACCCGCGCCCACTGGGACGAGACCGCGCAGTGCTGGCGCCTCGCCTTCGCCAACGGGAAGCGCCTCGCCGCCCGCGTGCTGATTTCGGGCATGGGCGGCCTCTCGCGGCCCGCGCTGCCCGCGATTCCCGGCGTGGAACGCTTCGCGGGCAAGGCCTTCCATTCGCAGCAGTGGGACCACGGCTATGCGCTCGAAGGCAAGCGCGTGGCTGTGATCGGCACGGGTGCGAGCGCGATCCAGTTCGTGCCGCAAATCGCGCCGAAGGTGGCGAAGCTCGCGCTCTTCCAGCGCACGCCGCCGTGGATCATGCCCAAGCCCGACCGCCCGCTCTCCCGCTTCGAACAGTGGATGTTCCGCGCGCTGCCGTTCACGCAAAAGATCGCGCGCACCGGTCTCTACTGGATGCTGGAGTCGCGCGTGCTGGGCTTCGCGGTCCACCCCGCGCTCATGAAGAACGTGCAAAAGCTGGCGCTGCGCCATATCCGCCAGCAGGTCGGTGACCCCGCGCTACGCGCCGCGGTGACGCCCGACTACACGATCGGCTGCAAGCGCGTGCTGATCTCGAACGACTACTATCCGGCGCTCACGCGCGCCAACGTGAACGTCGTCACGGACGCGATCGAGCGCATCGACGCCACCGGCGTGATCACCGCGGACGGCCGGCATCACGAGGTGGATTGCCTGATCTACGGCACGGGTTTCCAGGTGGCCGATCCGTTTCCGCCCGGCGCGGTCATCGGGCGAGACGGCGTGGACATCGTGCAGACGTGGCGCGACGGCGCGCATGCCTATCTCGGCACGACCTTGCCTGGTTATCCGAACTTTTTCATGATCGTCGGCCCCAATACCGGGCTCGGCCATAACTCGATGGTGTTCATGATCGAGTCGCAGGTCGAATACATCCTTGGTGCGCTCGACGCCATGAAGCAGGAACGCGCCGATGCGATCGAGGTGCGTCCGCAGGTTGAGGCGCGCTACAACGCGCGCATTCAGGACCAGCTCGGCCGCGCGATCTGGTCGGTGGGCGGCTGCAAGAGCTGGTACCTCGATCCGCGCAACGGCAAGAACACCACGCTCTGGCCGGGCTTCACGTGGCGCTTCCGGCAGGCCACGGCGCATTTCTCGATAGCCGACTACCAGGTATTTCGCGCACCATATCGTGAGGATGCCGAAGCGCCTTTCATCGTCACCACGCAAACGACCGAGGCTGCTTGAGGCGATTCAAGGCAGCCCACAAGGAAGGGAGAAGACGTTCATGAAGCACTTCGACAACAAGGTGGCCGCCATCACCGGCGCAGGATCGGGCATGGGCCGCTCGCTCGCCGTGCAGCTCGCCGGCGCCGGCTGCCATCTCGCGCTCGCCGATAAAAACGCGCCAGGCCTCGCCGAAACCGAACGCATCGTGCGCGCGCTCGCCCCGAGAGTGCACGTGAGCATGCGCGTGCTCGACGTGAGCGAGCGCGACGCCGTGTTCGCCTGGGCCGACGAAACCGTCCGCGAGCATGGCCGCGTGAATCTCGTGTTCAACAACGCGGGCGTCGCGCTCTCCAGCACGATCGACGGCATGTCGTACAGCGACCTCGAATGGATCGTGAACATCAACTTCTGGGGCGTCGTGCATGGCACCAAGGCCTTTCTGCCGTATCTGAAGGCTTCGGGCGACGGCCATATCGTCAACACGTCGAGCGTGTTCGGCCTGTTCGCGCAGCCCGGCATGAGCGGCTACAACGCCACCAAGTTCGCGGTGCGCGGCTTCACGGAGTCGCTGCGCCAGGAGCTGGACATGATGAAGTGCGGCGTCTCCGCCACCTGCGTGCATCCGGGCGGCATCCGCACCAACATCGCGCAGTCGAGCCGCGTGGCGCCGAACATGGTCGGCTTCATGGTGGCGAGCGAGCAGCAGGGCAAGGACGAATTCGAGAAGTTCTTCATCACCAGCGCCGACGACGCCGCGCGCACGATTCTCAACGGCGTGCGCCGCAACGCGCGGCGCGTGCTGATCGGCCGCGACGCCCGCATGGCCGACTGGCTCGCGCGCGTGCTGCCCGCCGCCTATCAGGCGCTCGTCGTGCTGAACGCGCGGCGCGAGGCCGCGAAGGCGCGCAAGCGCGCGCGCCGCGAGCTGGCGAGCGGCCCGGCTAGCGCCAGCGGCAACGCCGCTGCGCGCGAACCCGCAAGGAACAACAACGCAGGCAACAGCAATCAGGGAGAAACAGCATGATGCCGATCCGGCGCGACATCCGCTTCGCGTTACCGCCCGAACGGGCTTGCGACTGGCACGTCGAAGGCGTGCCGGTCACCCACTTCTTCAATGCGCTTTCGCTGCTCTTTCCGGCCGGCGAACGCTTTTTCATGGATGCGGTGCGCCACTACCGCGACCAGATCCAGGACCCCGAGCTCAAGAAGCAGGTGATGGGCTTCATCGGCCAGGAGGCGATGCACACGCGCGAGCACGTCGAATACAACGACCTTCTGCAGGCCGCGGGCCTGCCCGCGCACAAACTCGACAAGCGTCTTTGGGCCATCCTGAACTTCACGCGCAAGGTGCTGCCGCCCTCGCTGCAACTCGCTCAGACGGTGGCGCTCGAGCACTACACCGCGATGCTCGCCGATTTACTGCTCGCGGACACCGGCACGCGCATCGAAGGCTCGGTGGAAGGCTACAAGCAGATGTGGCTGTGGCATGCGCTCGAGGAAACCGAGCACAAGTCCGTTTCGTACGATGTCTGGAATCTCGTGATCAAGCCCGGCCCCAGGCGCTATCTGATGCGCACCGGCACGATGCTCGCCACGGCGGTGCTGTTCTGGCTGATCGTATTCGACTACCACCTCGCGCTCATGCGCCGGCACAAGCGTCGCATCGGCAAATTCGGGGGACGCTGGCAACTCATCAAGTTTCTCTATGGCCCGCGCCATGGTGTATTTCCGGGCATCGCGCTCGAATGGCTGCGTTTTTTCAAGCCGGGCTTCCATCCGTGGGATCACAACAATCGTCAGCATCTCGAACGAATCGACGGCCTCATCGCACAGATCGACGCCACCAATGCACGTTACGCCACACAAGCCGCGCCACGGCGCGTGCCGCTGCATCCGGCCGGCACGCCGCGCGCCGCCTGACGATCATGCACACGATGAGCGCAGCGAGGCGCAACGGTACGCGCGGGCACGACATGGGCGACATGGGCGCTCAGGCCGGTGAGGCTTTGGGCCCTGCAAGGCTCGACGTCGATTCGGACGGCGTGCGGCTCGCCGTCTACGTGAGCGGGCCGCCCGACGCGCCGCCCCTGATTCTCGTGCACGGCTATCCGGATTCGGCGCGCGTGTGGGAGGCGCTGCGCTGCGAACTCGATGCGCGCTTTCGCGTGATTGCGTACGACGTGCGCGGCATGGGCGCCTCCGGAGCGCCGCGGCGTCGCGCGGGCTACCGGCTCGCGCAACTCGCGCGCGATCTGCACGCCGTGGCCGACGCGACCTGCGGCGCGCGGCCGTTTCATCTCGTCGCGCACGACTGGGGCTCGATCCAGTGCTGGGAGGCCGTCACCGATCCGGCCGGCGCGGCGCGAGCGGCCTCCCGCATTGCGTCCTTCACGTCGATTTCGGGGCCGTGCCTCGATCACGTGTTTCGTGCGCGGATGAGCCTCTCACAGTCGCTGAAGTCCTGGTACATCGCGTTCTTCCATCTGCCGCTCGTGCCGCAACTCGTGTGGCGCCTGGGCGGCGCGGCGCTGTGGCCGTGGTGGCTGCGCAAGACCGAGGGCGTGCATGCGGCGCGCGACCCCGATCAGCTACGCAACTGCATCAACGGGTTGCAGCTTTACCGCGCCAACTTCATCGCGCGCGCCCGGCGGCCACGCGAGCGGCGCTCCCGGGTGCCCGTGCAGTTTATCGTGCCGCGCTTCGACCGCTATGTGACGCCAGCGCTCTCCGAAAATGTCGCGCAATGGCTGGGCCGCTACCGGCGCGAGGTCATCGACGCGCCGCATTGGGCCGTTCTGCGCGACGCGCCCCTCATTGCCGCGCGTGTCGAGCGATTCATCGCGTGGACGGCGCGCGACACGCAGACAGCCGCGCAACCCGCGCCGTGCACGAACGACGCCCATGGCCCCGATGCCACACCGGAATGCCATCTTCCCGAGAGCACCTGACACAGATCCATTCACATGGATAACGAATCATCCCGTGCTCTTCACCTCTTTCAATCTTGCCAGCAGAGGATCGCGTGAACGCCATCGCCTTGTCACTCGTAACGGGAATCGTCGTGATAGCCGTAGTCTGCGCCGCGCTCATGGTGTTCACGCGGCGCGCGACGCGCCGCATCGAAGAGGCCGTGCCGATGGATGGCCGCCATATCGAAATCGACGGAGAGCGCATTCATTACGCCGAATATGGCAACAGCAGCGGCAATGACCATCGCGGCGGACCGCCCGTCGTATTCGTGCACGGCCTGTGCGGGCAGATGCGCAATTTCGCCTATCTGCCGCTCGAAGCGCTCGCGCGCGAGCATCGCGTGATCCTCCTCGACCGGCCGGGCTCCGGCTACTCCACGCGCGGCGCGCAAACTCCCGCCAACATTCGCGCGCAGGCGCGCACGGTCGCACGCCTCATCGCCGCGCTCGGCCTCGAAGCGCCGGTGCTCGTGGGGCATTCGCTCGGCGGCGCGGTCGCGCTGGCCGTCGCGCTCGATCACCCCGAGTCGGTCGCGCGGCTCGCGCTCATCGCCCCGCTCACCCATGTGCAGACCGAAGTGCCCAGGGCCTTTCGCGCGCTCGCCGTGCGCTCGGCCAGCCTGCGCCGCTTCATGGCGCGCACGCTGGCCACGCCCGTCGGCCTCGCGACGAGCGCCGCGACGCTCGAGGCCGTGTTCGCGCCCGAGGCGGTGCCCGCGGACTTCCGCACCCGTGGCGGCGCGCTGCTCAGCGTGCGGCCGGACGGGTTCTACAACGCGTCCATGGACCTCGCGGCCATCGAGAACTCAGGCGATCTCGAACAGATGGAGCGACGCTACGCCAACCTCACGGTCCCCGTCGACGTGCTGTTCGGCCGCGACGACATCGTGCTCCACTGGATGCGCCACGGCGACGCGCTGCGCCGCCGCTCGAAGCGCGTGACGCTTAAAGTCGTGAGCGGCGGCCATATGCTGCCGGTCACCGCGCCTTCGACCACCTTCGACTGGCTGCGCACCGCGATCGCGGGCACCACGCGAGCGTATAGCGAGCGCCCGCTCGCCTCCAGCCGCGGCGACGAGAAAATTGAGAAGCAGCGCGCGTCCTGACCGTTACCATCGCGCTTTTTTCGCCATGCCATTTGCTGTTCTGTTTAACGTTTCGTTCAAGAAAGTCGCGATACAGGGAGCCCAACCATGAATGACGATCCATTGCATTCGATACCGCACGATGCCCGGCCTGCGCGCGCGCCGGCGCTGCGTGCAATGAGTGCGCGGCGCCTCGCAGCGCCATTCGCCGGCGCGGCGCTTGCGTTCGCTTGCGCAACGGCCTTTGCGCAAGCGAACGCAACAGCCAGCGCCAGCGCGCAGCAGGACGCGGCGCCCGCCACGGCGAGCCCGTCGAACGACGCTGCCGCCGAAGTCGGCAAGCTCTCCGTCGAGCAGCAGGTGCGCTGGCTTCAGCGCGCGCAAAAGAGCGGCGCGCTCGTGAAGATGAGCGACGCGCAACTCACGGCGCTCTTCCAGGCGTTCGATCCGCTCGTGGTGCCCGCGCTGATCCAGCTCGGGCCGTCGGGGTATCCGTCGTATGAGTTCGTGCTCTCGCGCTGGGAGCGCCTGAACGGCAAGTGGCCCGGCAAGCCCGCGCACATGCTCGTGAAGCTCGAGCGCGAGCCCCTGCGCATCTACGCGAAGTGGCTGCCCGATGGCGAGCATGCGGGCGAGGAAGTGATCTACGACGCCTCGAAGCGCACCGACCAGATGTACGGGCACCTGGGCGGCGTGCTCGGCGTCATGCCGATGTGGACGGCGCTCGACGGCTCGCTCGCGCGCTCGCAGTCGAATCACAAGATCACGGACCTCGGCACGGAATTCATCGTGAACAAGTTCATGACGGACGCGAAGAAGTACGCCGAAGTGGGCGCCCCGTACAAGCCGCAAGTGGAGGTGAAGACGCTCGGCGGCGTGCGCGTGGTGGCGCTCACCTATGTCTCGCCGGCCGGCAAGCCGCAGTTCTATGCGAAGAAGCAGACGCTCGGGCTCGATTTGCGCCGCCCGTATTTCCGCACGGTCGAGGCGTACGACAACGACGGCCAGATCTTCGAGAAGATCGTGATCGAAAGCATCACGCCGAAGACCTTCGAAACCGAAGCCTTCGATCCGAAGAATCCCGACTACAAGTTCTGATCCGCGCTTGCGCCACACCACCTCGCGTCACATCACGTCACGCAGGACAAAGGTGAGGATTTTCGGGAGCGCCAACTCCTGGAATTCCTCACCATTGCGCAATGGCCGGTGAGGTTGCAACGCCGCGTGCGACTCACCGTGAGCCTGCCTCTCCTGGAACGGCTCACCTGTCGCGTCACTCGAGGCGCGTTCAGCACGGCAATGCCCTGAACGCGGGCCTCAACGATAGCGCTGCAGTTCGGGATCCGTGACCGGCTGCGCCAGCAAATTGAGCAAGCCGGGCAGCATGCCGAGTTTCGGCAGGCCGTCGATGTCGGCCCAGCGGCCACCGGAGCCCTGATAAATAAGGGTAGGCGTGCCCTGAAAACCCAGCGCCTGAAACAGCTTCATGTTGCTGTCGAGCTGCGCCTGCGTGGCCGGCGCAATGCTCGCGAGCGGTGCAATGCCGCCCGATTCGTCCTTCTCGGAGTAATGCATCTCCAGTTCCCTCAGGAGTGCCGCGCGGTTGGCCGACTGCAGCAGGGCCGCCGCCTTGCCCGCCGAATCGGGCTTGAGAAAGCCCATGGGAATCCAGTGGACCTGGAGCCCGGCCGCCTCATACGGTTGCAACGCTTTCCACACCAGGTGACAAAAAATACAGTTGGGGTCCATGAAGACATAAAGCGTCGACTTGACGTTCGCTCCGCTCGCGCCTTCGACAATCGCGCTCGCGCTCTGAAAACGCGGGGCGGCCGAGGCCAGCAGCCAGGCGGGTTCGGCGGCGGCCATGCTCGATGCCGGGGCGCCCAGCACACTCAATGCACTCGCCGTGATCAGTGTCGTGATCCACTTCTTCATTGCTCACCTTTGAACACGCTGCGTTCGTCATATCAATCGGCTCGGGAATAGCCCCGGCACGCAGCCCCGTATCGTATGGCGCGGGCGTGGCGCGCACCTGACGCGACGATGGCTAAACGGTCAGGCGCGCACAAAGGTGAGTGTTTGCGGGAGGCCTGTACGCATCACGTTCGATGGGGCGTGCCCCATCTCCTGGAATTCCTCACCTTTATCGGTGGCAACGCAGATGAGGTGCCCGAACCGCGCTCGCGAGCATCCGCGCCGTTGTGTTGAACAACGCACACAATGGCGGCGATAGCGGTGGCGTCCGTTATCGCCCGTGCGCTATAAGATTACCAATTACTTTCATTTTGCTATCGGCAGCAGAGGGAAAGTAAGTCATTGGTTGCCGTCGAAGCGCAGCACCACGGCCGGCAATCACGCGAACGGATTCGGCCGGGCGAGCGTGAGCGGCAACGCAGCGCGACATTGCGATATCACGGCATCGGCCAGCCGGAACGAGTCAGACAAGCGCTCAAAGCAGCGCACATGACGTTGCATGAGCACGCGCTCGCTGACCACGGGGTAAAAGCAGTGAAGGACATCACAATCGTCATATGCAGCTACAACTACGAGCGGTTTCTGCGCGAGGCGATCGATTCGGCGCTCGCCCAGGAACCGCATCGAACCCGGGTCGTCGTGATCGACGACGGCTCGACCGACGGCTCGCGCGCCATTCTCGCGAGCTACGGCACGCGCGTGACACCGGTTCTGAAAGCGAATGGCGGCCAGGCGAGTTCTTACAATCTCGGCCTGGAAATGGCCGATACGGAATACATCCTGTATCTGGACTCCGACGATGTCCTTTATGACGGCGCGGTGGCGCAGGTCCTCGACACGTTCGAGCGCGGCGGCTATGCGAAGGTGCAGTTCACGCTGGACGTGATCGACGGCGAAAGCCGCTCCACCGGCGTCTGCGTGCCGCATTCGCAGCCGCCCGCCGAATGCGCGGGGCTGCTGCGCAATGGCTGGCTCTACCCTTCGCCGCCGGCGTCCGGCAACGCCTATCGCGTCAGCGCGCTCAAACGCGTTTTGCCTTTGCCCAAGACCACTCGCCGTGGCATTGCCGCCGACTTCTTCGCCATTTACGGCGTGGCGCTGGTGGGACAGGTGGGCGTGATCGACACGCCGCTTGGCGGCTATCGCGTGCACCGGATGCCGGGCGAAGACAAGGCGAACAGCACGGCGGCCGCCATGCCGCGCGCGGGGCTCTCGATTGCCAACAGTCAGGACGTTGCCGAAGTCGTGCGAGCGTTCCCGCAACGCTGGGACGCGCTGCGCGAGCTCGTGAGCGAGCGCCTTGGCGAGCAACTGCCCGAGCAGCCCATGGACTTCTCGTACGAGAAAGCGCATCTGTGCATGCGGGTGTACGACGCACCGTTGTGGCGGCGCTGGCATTGGATCGTTTTCGGCTCGCGGCGCTACTTCCGCTCGATCCTCTCCAATCCGTTCTGGACCACGCGCAAGAAGTTCGCGGCGGTCGCGTTGACGCTGTTGTGCCTGCTGCCGCTGCGCAGCGTCAGCGATCACGCCATCCGCTATCTTGCCAACCCGCTAGCGCGGGGCGCTCAGGCTCATCGCTCCTGAATCCACGGCGGGTTGCTCACTCAATGCGAAGCATCAGATCATTCAATTCGTCATCCTGATTGATTATCGGAAGATTGCGACGAAGGCCACGCCGATCCGGAAACGATCGATAGAAAAACCATAGACACGCTTACGGGACAAAACATCATGATGAACGACACGAAAGCCGCGGTAGTGCCGGTCACACAGCCCTTCTTGCCGCCGCTCGCGGAATTCCTGCCTTACCTCGAGCAGATCTGGTCGAACCGCTGGGTGACGAACGACGGTCCGCTGCACCATCAACTGGAGCAGGCGCTTTGCGAGCATCTCGGCGTCGAGCACATCAGCCTGTTCTCGAACGGCACGCTCGCACTGATCACGGCCCTGCAAGCGCTGGAAATCACCGGCGAAGTCATCACCACGCCGTTTTCGTTCGTGGCGACCACGCACGCGATTCACTGGAACGGCATCAAGCCGGTGTTCGCCGACATCGACCCCGTGAGCATGAATCTCGACCCGGCGCGTATCGAGGCGGCCATCACGCCCGCCACGCGCGCCATCATGCCGGTGCATGTCTACGGCAATCCTTGCGAGGTCGAGGAAATCGAGCGCATCGCGAACCGGCATGGCCTGAAGGTGATCTACGACGCCGCGCACGCGTTCGGCGTGCGGCGTCACGGCCGCTCGATCCTGAGCTTCGGCGACATGTCCGTATTGAGCTTTCACGGCACCAAGATCTTTCACACCTTCGAAGGCGGCGCGATCGTCTGCCGCGACGAGCAGATGAAGCGGCGCATCGACCGCCTCAAGAACTTCGGCATTCAGGACGAAGTGACCGTGGTGGGCCACGGCATCAACGGCAAGATGAACGAGGTTCAGGCGGCGTTCGGTCTCGTGCAGTTGCAGCACGTGAGCGCGACCCACGCGGCGCGCGCGCGCATCGACGCCTGCTATCGCGAGCGCCTCGGTCACGTGAAGGGGCTGCGCCTGCACCGGATCGATGCGGGCAACACGCCCAATCACGCGTATTTCCCAGTGCTCGTGACGCCTGAGTTTCCACTCAGCCGCGACGCGCTCTACGCGGAATTGCGGGCGCGCCAGATCGCCGTGCGGCGCTACTTTTATCCGCTCATCAGCGAATTTCCGGCCTATAGCGGCCTGGCTTCGGCGGCCCATGGGAATCTGCCGGTCGCGCAGGAGATTGCCGAACAGGTGCTGTGTCTGCCGGTCTTCCCGATGCTCGAGCGCGAAGTGCAGGACCGCATCATCGACATCGTGCTGGCCGCAGCGGCCGCCACGGTGCAATGAGCACGCCGGCCGCGGCGCGCGAGGCGCAGCGGGCGCGCGGGACGAGCAAACCGGCGCCCCGCGTGCTGCTCTCGCCGTTCACCAACACGACGAACCCTTACATTGCGTTGCAGAAGCAACTGCTGCGCGACATCGGCTACGACGTCCGGCCGCTCTCGTTGCGATATCTGCTGCGCGGCGGATTCGTCGACCTGTTCAGGCGCTCGACGGTGCTGATGCTGCACTGGATCGAGCTGCGCGCGTTCATCGACAAGGGGCGAGGGGTCGTGCCGCGCCTGCGCGGCTTGCCGGTGGTGCTGCTCTATTGCGCGTTGATGGCGCTCGGCCGTGCGCGGGTGGTGTGCTTCGTGCACGACCACGCGGTTCACAACGCGCGCGGCGCCGTGCGCGTGCTTTCCGTCGCCTTGATGTCGCTCGTGCGCCGGCTCGCCGATGTGCGGATCGTGCACGATCCGCACTACGCCGGGCATTTTCGCGCGCGCTATCTGCCGCATCCGCTCTATTGGGACGTGCCGGGGCGCGCGCCGGAGGCCATGTGGGCCGCTCGGGCGACGCAAGCCGCGCACGGCGGCACGCCCGCGCCGTCGTTTGCGATTCTCGGCACCGTCGAGCCCTACAAGGGCATTGCCGAAGTGCTCGCGGCCTGGCCCGCCGGTCACACGCTGCTGATTGCCGGGCGAGGTCAGGCCGCCTATCTCGATGCGCTGCATGCGATCCTGCGCGACCGGAACCTTGCGGCCTGTGTCACGCTCGACGCCCGCTTCCTGAGCGATGCCGAGTTCGACGCGCGCATCGGCGCCGCCGACGTCCTGATCCTGCCGCACGTGGCCGATTCGATGCTGGTGAGCGGCGCCTTCTTCGAAGCGATCGGGCGCGTGCCGGTGGTGATCGGCCGGGCCATCCCGTTCATGCGCTGGGCCGCTGAGCAGTTCGACAATGTCCTGCTGTTCGAGCACGAAGCAACGCTGCCGGAGGTGGTGCGCTTCGTCGCGGAAAACTGGCCGCGCTACTCGGCGGCGCAGGTCGTGGCGGCGCGACGCCAGCAGGCCATCGACATGTTCGGATGGGAGACCTGCCGCCACGCCTATCGCGAATGCCTCGACGCCCTCGCGCAAGACTCGCGGACGCTCAGAACTTCACCCGCAGTTGAAACCCGACCGTAAATGGCAGGTCGTCGGAAGGAATCGGCGGGATGACGATGAAGTTCACGCCCACGCGCTTGTACGCGACCATCACGATGGGCGCGGCCACCGGCCCGATCGTGTGATTGTGGCCGAGCCCCCAGTTGCCGTAGTTGTAGCCGGAGATGATGCCGCCCATCGCCGCCAGACGCACGTAGCCCCAGTGCAGGAATTCCGGCGCCCAGACCGCGCCGCCGTACCACGAGGGCCGCCGCAGCGAGTTGCGAAAGCCGCCCGCCGTGAGCGCCCACGTGTCGCTCGGCCAGCATTCGATGCCGAGGCCCGGATTGAATTGCTCGAAATCCTTGTCGGGATGGATGTGATACGAGGCGACCATCGCATCCACCCACAGGCCGGCGCCGCACCAGTTGGCCGCGCGCGCGCTCGTGGCGGCGCCAGACGCAAGCATCGCGAGCGCCGCAAGCGCTGCTGCGCGAGCGATGCGCTTTCGCCCGTTGCCGGCACCCGGGGCTTCGGCCCGCCTGCCAGCCGGTGCGCGTATATCGGCACCGCCTCCCGTTCCCCGCACGGCGGGTACGCTCCCGCGCCAGGTTGTCCTGCCACCGCGCACTTGCCAACACCGCATGGGCTCTCCGTCCTCTCGCTTGCCGAATCGCTTCGGTTCGTCTGCTTATGGGTCTGCTTGCGTATCTGCTTGTGATCTATTCATGGGCGACTTCCAGCGACTGCAAACTGTACCGCAAGACGGCCCGCGCGTATGGAACCCAGCCCTGGAAATGCAAATCGGGAACGCGGGCGCGGCTCGCAGACACGATCTTTCGACGCGCCCATATTGCCAGCCCGATGAGTCGCGGTGATGAACCCTTCGAGCCGTGTGCAAAGACAGGAGACGATGCCCGCCGCTCAGAGCCCCAGTTCGCTCAAGCCCGGATGATCGTCGGGACGGCGGCCGAGCGGCCAGCGGTACAGCCGGTCCGCCTCGCGAATCGGCAGGTCGTTGATGGAGGCGTGGCGGCGCGCCATCAGCCCGTTGCCGTCGAACTCCCAGTTCTCGTTGCCGTACGAGCGGAACCAGTTGCCCGAATCGTCGTGCCACTCGTAGGCGAAGCGCACCGCG
>JAITTX010000319.1 GCA_031286755.1 Paraburkholderia sp. | reverse complement strand
GACTGGCGCTATGCGTGGATTCCGGTGCTCGGGCCGCTCGTGGGCGGAGTGGCGGCATCGTCGCTATACCTGTACCTGCACTCGATGCATTGATTGCCGTGGCGCAACCCGGCAGAGGGCCCGCGAACGCATGACGCGCTCGCGGGCTTTTTAACGTCGACGAATCGGCGGGCAGCGGACCGGCCTGATTCATGGCGAAACTAGACCCATCACTTCGGAACCACGAAAAGCAGGGCCGCGAACACCGCATAGAGCCAGCCCACGTGCGTGAGCTGGCGGCTCTTCACCTGCGGTGCCCGGAATGCCTGCTGCAGGAACAGAATCGCGAGCATCGTGATGACCGCCGCGAGAATCGACGGCGCACCAAGATGCCACGGCGTGAAGAACAAACCGAACGCGGTGGGAATGGTCGCCTGGATCATCATCGCGCCGCTGATGTTCGCGAGCGCGAGCCGCTCCTTGCCCTGACGCACCCAGATGATCGCGTTCATGATTTCCGGCAGCTCGGTGGCGATGGGGCTGAAGAGCAGCGCCGTCAACTGCGGGCTCAGGCCGAGCCACGGACCCACCGCGCCGATCTGCTGCACGAACAGGTGCGAGGCGAAGAAGATCACCGCGAGCGCGCCCACGGTCTGGAGCAGGACCCAGAACAGCGCGGGATCCGCATCGCGCGGACGCAGCTTGAGCGGCTCGAGCCCCACGTCCTCCACGAGATCGCTATCGTCGCTTAGCTCCTTCCAGCAATAGAACGCGTAGGCCGCCAGAAACGCGATGCCGAGAATGGGCTTGAAGCTGAACACCACGAGCCCGAGCCCGATCTTCACGACGAAGATCGCGAGGAACCAGAGCTGGTCGCGGCGCAGGCGGCGCGTGTCGGCGTCCACGGTGCCGGCGCGTGCGCGGCCCGCGCGCGCGGCGGTGGCCAGCAGCGCGACGCCCACTACCGCATAAGCGACGGTGCTGAGCGCGAGCGGCCCGCCAATGGCCGCGCCAATGCCGATCTCCTTGTGCGCGGCGTCCGCGCCAAACGCCACGGCCACGAGCGTGACCACGCTCTCGGGCAGCGCCGTGCCGAAAGCGGCGAGGATCGTGCCGGTGGCCGTCTGCGTGACCTTGAGCTTCTGGCCGAGCCATTCCACGGCGTTGACGAACGTCTCGCAGGAAAGGTAGATGACGCCGGCAGCGCCAATGAGCAGGGCGAACGTCCAGATCATGACGTGCGCTCCGTGGTGCGCGTGTGCAGGCGCGTGAGGAAAAAGCGGGGCATGGGATACGGCATTCCTCGGGCTGGACGGATGGACCAATGACGCAATCCCCCCGCCCAGCCCGGGTGTGAGGGATGACGTCATAGGTCTCGTCAGGCCGAAGAACGGCTGCCGGCGCCATGGCATGCGTGCCAATTATGTTGACGGCGGCGCGCCACGCATTGCGCGCGACGCAGACTACTCCCCTAAGACCCGCGCATTATAGCCGACGAATGCGCGCGTGCGGGAGCGAGTGATCAGAAGTGGTGGCGGATGCCGACCATCGCCATTGCCTGCTTGTTGGTGCTCGCGTCGTTGCCGAAGTCGGCGAACGAGGCGTTGGCGTCGACGAGCGCGCCCGTATCGGCGTCGATCGTGTGGCCCGATGCCCTCTGGTAGCCCGCGAGCACGTAGATGTCGGTGCGCTTCGAAAGGAAGTAGTCGCCGCCGAGGCTGAACTGGCTATAGCTCGCGTCCACGCCGTTGCCGTGGCCCTTCGTGTAGTTGTAGCCGAAGCCGATCAGCGCCACCGGCGTCACCTGGTAGTTGATGAACGCCTGGCCCGTGTTGAACTTCGTGTCGCCGTTCGCGCCGTACGCGCTCTGGTAGTTCGCGTAATCGACGTTGCTGTACGAGAGACCGAAGGTCATCGGGCCATAGGTGTAGTCGCCCACCGCGCGAATGATCTGCAGCGAGTTCGCCGAGACGAAGCCGCCCGTGATCGCGGGCGAATCCACATTGACGTCGGTGTTCGGGTTCAGGCCGTCGAACGAAGCGGCCGTGCCGCTGTTGCTGTTGGCCTTGAAGTAGCCCGCGCCGAAGCCGAACGGTCCGTGGTTGTACGCAGCCGCGACGGCCCAGGTCTGGCCCGCGCCCGCGCTGCCCGGCTGGCCACCGAATGCGTACATCGCGCTCACCTGCAGGCCCGCCCAGTTGGGGCTCGTGTACTTGACCGAGTTGTTGGTGCGGTAGCTGTTGTCGTAGTTGTCCATGTCGCCCGGCGTCGCGAACGTGGAGCCGAAGTTCACGTCGTCGGTCATCGGCTGGAGCAGGTCGATCAGCGGGTCGTACTGGCGGCCCAGCGTAACGCTGCCGGCCGTGTTCGAGTCCAGGCCCACCATCGCGGTGCGGCCGAACATGCGCTGGCCTTGCCCCTGCTTGCCATTGTCGATGTTGAAGCCGCTTTCGAGCTTGAAGATGGCGGCAAGACCGTTGCCGAGATCCTCGGTGCCCTTTAAGCCCCACAGGTTCGGCGAGACGTTGCCGGACATCATCTCGAAGGTGTTGCCCGAGCCGTGCTTGCCCGCCTGATTGCCGAAGAAGGCGATCGAGGTGTCGAGCGCGCCGTAGAGCGTCACGCTGCTTTGCGCATGAGCGGCGGATGCGAGGGAAGCCAGCGTGGCGGCCAGGGCGAGAGTGGTTTTCTTCATGGGCGGATCTTCATTGAAAAGTTGTACGGGAGAGCGTGCACTTCATGAAAAGCGAGTCGCGAAGTGGTGAGGGCGTTCGATCAATGCGTCGGGCAAATGCAGGGCGATTATGCGTAACACGCCGTGCGGACGAATTTGAAAAACGGCAAGACTGAGTTTCGGAAAACGCATGCGTGCGCGCGTCCCGTCTGGGCGGCACCGCAAGGGCGCGGCAAGCGGGAGTGTTGTTTTTATGCGGTTCTGGCCCGCATGCCGGGTGCGCGATTCACGGCGTGCGATTCGCGGCCTGATTCGATCAGGACAATTGATCGAATTCGCCCCGTGCAGATGCGCGCACATGGATATATCCGCCACATCATTGCCACGCGCGGAACATTAAACATTTCTTCATTTTCCTGCGGATATTCGCGAAGGTTCGCGCCTCTATCCTTGCCGCATGAATTGCATTGCAGCACCGCGATGCATCGGGAAGCGGCGCGCGATTGCGCCGGAGCAGTCGAGGGTACTGGCCGCTGGGCCGCAGAGGAGCTTGAAGTGAAGAAATGTTGGAGCGGCGCGTGTGCCGCGCTCATGGTGTCGATATCGGCGTTCGCGCATGCTCAAGCTAGA
>JAITTX010000308.1 GCA_031286755.1 Paraburkholderia sp. | reverse complement strand
CGGAAAGAGCCTTCGCCAATCGTTCATTCGCGGCCAACGCCTGCCGACAGGGCAAGGAAATTCGCACCAGCATCGAGCGCGCCGTCAATGCCAGTCCGTCGCCGCGCAACAAGAAGGATCTCATCGAGCAGTTCGTCGATTCGGTGTCCACGTCGGCGAGAGCCGACGAGACATGGGTGGCCTTTATCGCGGCCCGGAAAGCCGAGGAACTCGACCAGATCATCGCCGCCGAGGGACTCAAGCCTGGCGAAACGAAGGCCTTCGTTGACAACGCATTCCGTGACGGCACCATTCCAGTAAGCGGGACGGCCGTTACGAAGATTCTGCCTCCGACTTCCCGGTTTTCTCGAAACAATGGGCATGCCGGGAAAAAGCAGGCGGTGCTGGGCAAGCTGACTGCGTTTTTCGAGCGCTATTTCGGCCTGGCGTAAATACGGGATCGGAATCCGCCAGATCAACCGGCGCTCTGGCGCACATCCGCACACCACGCTTCCCACATGTTCCGATACGCCGCCTCGATATTGCGCGCGAAACGGGCGCCGTCCATGAGCGGTGAACCTTGCATGCGCTCGCGCAGACCCGCGCGCAGCGCGACGAGCCGCGGCAGGTCGCGCGCGAGGTCGATTACGATGTCCGCGTAACGGGCATCGCTCTGCGCAACAAGCTCCGGCAGGCCCAGATTGGCGAGCAGACAGAGCCCGGCGCGGCTCACCGCCGAGCGTCCATGGCGCGTAGGCACGGGCACGCCCATCCAGAAGGCATCCAGACTCGTGGTGTGGCCGTTGGCCGGAAACGTGTCGAGCGCGATATCGATCTGGTGGTACGTGCGCAAATAATCCTCGCGCAACTGCAAGCCGACGAAGCGCACGCGCGCGGCATCGATGCCATGCGCTGCAAGACGCCTCACAAGCCGCTCACGCGCGCTGCCGGGCGGCGCCATCAGGATGAGACGCGCGTCGGGCAGCGCGGCGAACGCGCCGGACCAGAGCGCCAGCGTGGCGTCGGTGAGTTTGCAGGGGTTGTTCAGACATCCAAACGTGATGTGACCGGCCGAAAGCGCCGGCAACGCATTCGGCTCCAGGCCCGGTGAAAGCGCGTCGTAGCACCAGAAGGCGTCGGGCAAACGCAGCGACCGCTCGGTGTACTGGTCGTCGATATGCGGCAGGTCCATTGGGTCGAGCCACGGATCGGTGAGGCGCCAGCCGATCGACGGGCTGCCCGTCGTCCCCGGGTAGGCGAGCCATGCGACCTGCACGGGCGCGGGCCGCCGCGCGAACGCCAGGCGCCGGGCGCCGCCCATATGCATGGTGAGGTCCACGAGTATGTCGATGCGGTCGTCGCGAATCTGCTGGGCGAGGCGCGTGTCGTCGAAATCGCTGACGTCGCGCCACACGTCCGCGAGCGTCGTGAGTCGCCGGGTCAGGTCGTCGCGCTGCGCGTTCAACGCATAGCAAACGATCTCGAACGCCGCGTGATCGTGATGGCGCAAGAGCGGCATCGTGAAAAGCGACTGGCAGTGGTTGCGGAAATCCGGCGAAACATAGCCGATGCGCAGCCGTCGCGCTGGCTCCGGCGCATTCGCGTGACGCATTCCCGCGCTCTCGGCAAGCAGCGCCGCTTCATGTCGCGCCGAGAATTTCTCGGCCTCCGCGCGAACCGCGTGAGCGTCGTCGGTGGCAAACATCAGCGCGAAAAGCAGATTGCTGTTTGCGCCGAGATTGGCTGGATCGCACTCCATCGCCCGGCGATAGCACGCGATGGCCGCCTCGATGCTGCCGCTCTTGCTCAGGGTGTTGCCGAGATTGAGGTGCGCATCGGCGAAATCGGGCTTCAGTTCGATGGCGCGGGAAAACGCTGCCCGCGCTTCGTCGATATGGCCTTGGCTCATGAATACGTTGCCAAGGTTGTTCCACGCCGACACTCTGCATGGATCGATCCCGAGCGCACGTTCGAGCGCCAACTTCGCCTCTTCCAGGCGGCCCGCTCCCCACCAGACGCTGCCCAGATTCGTGAGCACCTCGACGGAGTCCGGCGCGAGCATGCGGGCGCGTTCGAGAACCTTCTGCGCTTCGGTATTGCGGCTCATCGCCAGCAGGGCTTTGGCGAGATTGTTCCAGGCATTCGCATGACCCGGCTCGATCTCCACGGCGCGCCGCAGCACCGCTTCGGCGCGCGCCGGGTCGCCCGAGTTCAACAACATGGTCCCGTAGTTGAAGTGGATGCCCGCGTGATCGGGCGCCAGCGCGATCGCGCGCTCGAACAGCGGCGATGCCCGCGCGGCATCCCCTTGCTCTCCGTAAAGGTGGCCAAGATTGTTCAGCGCGATGGGGAAATCCGGTCGCAACTCGAGCGCGCGGCTCAACGCATGAATCGCCGTGCTTCGCTCGGCTGTTGAGTGGCAGGTCAGGGCGAGGCTCACGAGAAAAGCCGGGCTCTCGCGCACCGCGAGCGCGCGCCCGATCATCGCGCGGGCGGCCGTACGGTCCCGGCCCAATTCGAGGAGGCCCGCGAGATGCAGCGCATCGGCATCGCGAGGATTGGCGGCGACAAGGCGCTCGCATATGACTCGTGCAGTTTCGGTCTCGCCGCGGTGCCAGGCGGCCTCGGCGGCCGCGAACGTGTCATCCGGGCGAAGCGCGCCGGAAGCCCCGGAGTTTGAGGTTGCCATGATTGGGTGCGCCGTGATGGACCGGCCGGAAACGCGGGCCGGGCACGATGAGGCGTGAAGATGCGAAAGCGCTCATTGTCGCGGCGTCCCGGCGCTCTCAAATTGATTCTGAACAAGCGGCCTGCGCCCGGACGGCTCAATGGCGGCTATCCACAGCCCCCTGCGGATAACCCGAGGAAAAGCCCTGGAAATGACTGTGCGCGAATCGGGGATAACTTTGCCGCGCAAAAAAACGGGGAAAAGTTGTCAGCAGCAATCCGCTGTTGTCCTTGCAACGCCCGCAGGGTTATGAATTTCCCACAACCTTGTTTACTCAGCGGTTTTTCACGGTTATCCACAGGAAACCCAGGGGCTTGTTAACTATTACTACGTTTACGTATACATAAATTGAAAAAACCTTAGAACCCTCGTGCCGGAAGCGGCACAGGCCGCCGGAAACATCTTCACCGGCGGCATCGAGCGAATCAGATCAGCCGGACATACAACTCCGTACGCAAATCGTCCGGCACCACTTCATCCGGCGTATTCAGATAAATCTCGAATGAAGGCATCGAAAAATCGGCCTTGCGTCCGGATTTGGGCAGCCAGTCGTTGTAGAACCACATCCAGGCGTCTCCGAGGCTTTCATATGGCCCCTTGTGCAGCAGCATCGCGTGCTCGCCGCCACGCAGATGGATCTTCTCGACGGGGGAAATGATTTCGGCGTCCGTTGCCTGCTCCAGATGAATCGCGGCTTTCGAGCGCAGCTTCGACGCTTCGACCTGATTGGGATCGTCGTAGTAGATGCCGACCATGCGGGCGCCCGAAGTGCGCACCTGGCGCTCGCCTAGCCACTGCGCGAGCGTGTAGAACGCGTCGCCGATCTTCATGTACGGGCCCACGTGGCTGACGGCAAGCAGGTCCATCGGCTCGAGGGTGAGGAGCTTTACGTCGCGCTGTTGCATGATGGCGTCTCCAGGTTTGGCGGCCGCGCGGGCCGCGCAGGTGCGGATGCTTGAACGCGCAGGTTCATGCGTTTCAAGATAGCACCACGCTCCGGCAGACGTGCTTTTCCGGATCAGGCACGCCGGGCGCGCCTGCCGTTATAGCCCCTGGAGGCTCACAGGCTGACCCGCGTCACCGGATGCGCCTCGAGCCACGCGCTTTCCTCGTCGTCGTAAAGCCGCGAACGGGTGAGAAAGCGCAGCCCCGTGGGCCGTTCCAGCGAGAACATGCCGCCGTTGCCCGGCACTGCGTCGATGATGAGTTGCGTATGCTGCCAGTACTCAAATTGCGCCTCGGTCATGTAGAACGGCATCCCGCCGATCTCGCCGAGTTGCACGTCGGCGTTGCCGACCATGAACTCGCCCGCGGGAAAGCACATGGGCGCGCTGCCGTCACAGCAGCCGCCCGATTGATGAAAGAGCAAGGGGCCATGCTCGCGCGCAAGCTGCTCGATCAGCGCGAGCGCGGCAGGCGTGGCCGTAACGCGTGCAACCATGTAACGGTCCTCCATGCTTCGTGGCGCAGCGGCGCGGGCGCGCCAGGGCGGCCGGGAAAGTTGCCCAGCCCGCTCGCCCCGGGCGCCCAGCCGCCGCGATCAGAAGAAGCCAAGCGGCTTGTCGCTATAGCTGACGAGCAGGTTCTTCGTCTGCTGATAGTGGTCGAGCATCATCTTGTGGTTCTCGCGGCCGATGCCGGACTGCTTGTAGCCGCCGAACGCCGCATGCGCGGGGTAGGCGTGATAGCAATTGGTCCATACGCGGCCGGCCTGGATCTCGCGGCCGAAGCGGTATGCGCGCGTGCCGTCACGCGTCCAGACGCCGGCGCCAAGACCGTAGAGCGTGTCGTTGGCGATTTCCAGTGCTTCCTCTTCGGTCTTGAAGGTCGTCACGGAAACGACCGGGCCGAAGATCTCCTCCTGGAAGATGCGCATCTTGTTGTGCCCGCGGAAGACCGTGGGCTTCACGTAGTAGCCGTCACCGAGCTCGCCGGCCAGCTTGTTGCGCTCGCCGCCGATCAGGCACTGCGCGCCTTCCTGCTTGCCGAGATCGACGTACGAAAGAATCTTTTCGAGCTGCTCCTGCGAGGCCTGCGCGCCGATCATCGTCTTCGGGTCGAGCGGGTGGCCCTGCTGGATCGCGGCCACGCGCTTGAGCGCGCGCTCCATGAAGCGGTCGTAGATCTTTTCGTCGATCAGCACGCGCGACGGGCAGGTGCACACCTCGCCCTGGTTGAGCGCGAACATCGCGAAACCCTCGAGCGCCTTGTCGAAGTAGCTGTCGTCGTGGTCGAGCACATCGGCGAAGAAGATGTTCGGGCTCTTGCCGCCCAGCTCCAGCGTCACGGGAATGATGTTCTGGCTCGCGTACTGCATGATCAGGCGACCCGTGGTGGTCTCGCCCGTGAAGGCGATCTTGGCGATACGGCGGCTCGAAGCGAGCGGCTTGCCAGCTTCGAGGCCAAAGCCGTTCACCACGTTGAGCACGCCCGGCGGCAGCAGGTCGGCAATCAGCTCGACGAGCACCAGCAGCGACGCGGGCGTCTGCTCGGCGGGCTTGAGCACCACGCAGTTGCCGGCGGCCAGCGCGGGCGCGAGCTTCCAGGCGGCCATCAGGATCGGGAAATTCC
>JAITTX010000293.1 GCA_031286755.1 Paraburkholderia sp. | reverse complement strand
GATATTGCGCCGTAAATGCGTTCAACCGCTCATGCGTTGCCGCTGGCGCCGCTCGCCTGCGCGAAGGCCGCTTCGCGTCCCGCCGCTTGCCCGACGACGGGCGCCATGCCCCGGCCCGGCAATGCATTCAGGACTTCGTAGCATGCACCCATCGTGTGGTAATCGGTCTTGCCCGCAGGGCTTTTCTCGTCGCTGTACTTGCGGTTGTCGCAGGTGAGGATGCGATACCACGCGCCATAGCGATGATCGACGAAATGCGTCCAGCTATAGCGCCAGATCTCGTCGTGCCAGTCCCAGAAGCGCTCGTTGCCGGTGCGTTTCGCGAGCAGCGCGGCGGCGGCGAAGGTTTCGGCCTGCACCCAGAAGTACTTGTCGTGGTCGCACACCGTGCCGTCCGGGCCGAAGCCGTAGTAGAGCCCGCCGTGGTCGTCGTCCCATGCGTGCGCCATGGCCGCGTCGAACAATTCGATCGCGCGCGGCAGCAGCCACGGCAGCGGACGATGGCGCTCGAGGATCATGAGCAGCTTCGCCCATTCGGTTTGATGCCCCGGCTGGAAACCCCACGGACGGAAGATATTCGAGCTGTCCTCTTCGTTGTAGTGCCAATCCACCGACCAGTCGGCGTGAAAGTGCTCCCACACGAGGCCTTGCGAGAGCCTGGCCTGGCGCAGCGTGATGTTCGACGCGACGCGCTCCGCGCGGTCGAGGTAGACGAGGTGGCCGGTTGCCTCGTAGGCCGCGAGCAGCGCCTCGGTGGTGTGCATGTTCGCGTTCTGGCCGCGATAGTCCGACACGATCCAGTCGGCGCTGGCTTCGTCCGCGTACAGGCCCGCCGCGCCGTCCCAGAAGCGCTGCTCCATGAGCTCGAAGGTAGCGGCGATCATTGGCCGGGCTTCCTCGATGCCCGCCATTGCCGCGTGCGCGTACGCCAGCAGCACGAACGCGAGGCCGTAGCAGTGGCGCGTGGCGTCGAGCGTGCGCTTCTTGCCGTCGCGCCAGTCGATCTCCCAGTCGTAGCCCTGGTGATGCGGGTCCCAGTGGACTTCGCGCAGGAACCGCAGGCCGTGGCGCGCGTAATCCAGATGGAGCGGATCGCCGAATTCGCGGTACGCCATCGCGTAGTTGAAGACGAAGCGGCAACTGCTCACGAGGTGGCGCGAGTGCGCGTTGTAGATCGAGCCGTTGTCGCGGAAGTAATGGAAGAAGCCGCCCGTGTTGTCGAACACGTTGGGCGCGTAAAAGCGCAGCGTGTCCTCGACATGGCCGAGCAGGAACGCGCGGTCGCGAAAGCTCGCGACCACGGGCACAGCGGTATCCGCCTGCGCGCTGACATCGGCGGCCTGGGCTTGCCGGGCCGGTTGGGATGGGACGGCGTTGGAAGGCTTCGTCATGGCTTTCTCGTCTTGGCTTGATCTGGCGTGACTGCGGACCAGGCTTGGTGTGGCTTCAGCAGGGCTTCGCCGGCAGGTGGCGCGGCCCACGGCGATGGGTTTGCCGCCGCCGCGGCGCTATCCCCTGTCGTGCTTGCGGCGGTGCTCGCGCGCTCGACGAGCCGCACGGGCAGCACGATTTCGTTCGCTCCGGGCGTTTCTTCGAGCAGTAGCTCGACGCCGCGCCGCCCGAGCGCTTCCTTGTCGACGGCGATGGTCGAGAGCGCGGGCGCGGCGTGCGCCGCGCCGGGAATGTCGTCGAAGCCGATGATCGCAATGTCTTGCGGCACGCGCAGCCCAGCGGCCTGGCACACGCGCATGGCGGCCAGCGCGGCGGCGTCGTTGAAGGCGAACACGGCGTCGGGCAGCGGGCCGGATGCGTTGCGCGCGGCGTCGAGCAGGCGCTGCATGGCGCGCGCCGCGCCGGTGTCGGGATCGAGCCCGCCGTCGATGCTGGTTTCCAGCGAGGGATCGAACAGCAGCCCCGCTTCGAAGAACGCGCGCCGGTAGCCGAGCGCGCGCTGGGCGATGCTGTAGTGCGCGAGCGAGCCGCCGATGAACGCCACGCGCCGCCGCCCGAGGCCGAACAGATGATGCATCGCGAGCGCGGCGCCCGCGGCGTTGTCGATGTTCACCGAACGCAGGCCCTGGGCCCACCGGTCGATCAGCACGAGCGGGTGCTGCAGCGCGACCAGCGCGGCGAGCGTCTCCGGCTCGACGAAGCCCGCCACGGCGATGGCGTCGGGCGCGTGCAGGCGCAACTGCTGGATGGTGTCGTCGGCGGGGCCGGCGGTGAGCAGCGCGGGCACGATGCCATGCTCGCGGCAGGCGTCTTCCACGCCGTGCAGAACGTGCGAGAAAAACGGGCTTGCGGCGAAATTATTGTGCTGGCGGTGCAACAGGAACGTGAGGCGGCGAATGCGCGGCCGCAGTTGCCCGCAGTCGTAGCCGAGCGAGCGCGCGACCTCGACAATGCGCGCGCGCGTGAGCTCGGATAAGCCCGGCTGGTTCTTCAGCGCGCGGGAGACCGTGCCGATCGACACATTGGCCGCCTGCGCGACATCACGGATGGTTGTCCCCATGGCTCCTGTCTGCAGCTTGCTGGCGCCGCGCGGCGGGCGTGCCCGAGAGGTGGGCAAAAATGCACGCAAGATGCACAAGGTCCGCAAGGGGCAATGCGCGCGCCGCGATCTGGCCAGATGTGCGGCGATTGTATAGTAAAAATATGGCCGCGCAACCTTGGCTGGCGTGTGAAACCCCCGGTAAATACCCGTAATTACGTGATTAAATGTAAACTTATGTGTTTAGTAAAATTAACTAAACAGCATTATCAGGAACGCTGATTGCGCAGTGCCACGGGTCATGGCTCTACCCGGAGGTCCCCCTTGCGCGGCATCTCTCTACTGCTCTTTCTGGTCCTGCTTCTGGTTGCCTCCGCCCCTGCGTGGCCGTACAGCCGCACATGGGGTTATGGACCATCCGGCACCGTGGGCGCTGGTGTGATCGTCATGTTGTGGCTCGTGCTGTCCGGGCAGGTCTAGCGCGCATCTTCATATTCCGTGTTTTCAGCGCAACGAGGCCGGCGCGAAGCGATTCGCGCCGGCCTCGGTCGTTCGTGTCACGGGTTTGTTGGGGCGGCGAAAAAAGGGACGGGAGCGTTTGCGGTGTCGTTTGCGCGCACGCTCGGGACAGGGCGTGGTCTTCGGACTAAGCGTGGCGGTGGCAACCGGGGCGGGCCGCCGTTGGTTGTGTGACGGGGCAGGGTAATCGCATGAACGGTCCTCGGGACGAGGGGGAGCGGAGTTGTGGAGTGAAAAGTTGCTCCGCTCGCGGCTTGCCGCTTACTGCCGCCCGCCCGCCACAGCCCGCTCGCCACGGCCCGCGCGCGATTCGTCGCCGGCTTCGGCGCGCTCGGCGCTCAGGTCGCGAGCCCCCCAGCGCTGCGCGAGCGCCGCGCACACCATCAACTGGAGCTGGTGGAACAGCATGAGCGGCAGCACCACCGCGCCCACGGCGCTCGAGGCGAAGATCACCTTGGCCATCGGCACGCCGGCTGCGAGGCTCTTCTTCGAGCCGCAGAAGATGATCGTGATCTGGTCGGCGCGTGAGAAGCCGAGCTTCTTGCTCGTGAAGATGGTGGCGCCGAGCGCGAGCGCGAGCAGCACGGCGCTGATCACGAGCAGGCCGCCGAGCGCGGCAAGCGGCGTGTGGTGCCAGAGTCCTTCGTTGATTGCTTCGGAGAATGCGCCATAAACCACGAGCAGGATCGAACCCTGATCGACGAACTTGAGCACGCCGCGGTTGCGCTCGATCCAGCGGCCGATCACGGGGCGCAGCAGTTGCCCCGCGACGAACGGCACGAGCAGCTGCAGCACGATGTTCCAGACCGTATGCCAGGCCGACGTGCCGCCCGCGGCCTGGTTCGTGACGATGAAGCTCACGAGCGCGGGCGTGACGAAGATGCCGATCAGGCTCGACGCCGACGCGCTGCACACGGCGGCCGGCACGTTGCCGCGCGCGATCGAGGTGAACGCGATGGACGACTGCACGGTCGAGGGCAGCGTGCACAGGAACAGCACGCCCATGTAGAGCGCGGGCGTGACGAGCGGCGAGAGCACGGGCTTGAGCGCGAGCCCGAGCAGCGGGAAGAAAATGAACGTGCTCGCGAGCACGACGATGTGCAGGCGCCAGTGCGTGGCGCCCGCCACGATCGCCTCGCGCGAGAGTTTGGCGCCGTGCAGGAAGAACAGCAGCCCGACAGCCACGTTGGTGAGCCAGTTGAAGGGCGTGGTGGCCACGCCGTGCACGGGCAGCAGGCTGGCGAGAATCACCGTGCCAACGAGGCACAGGGTGAAGTTATCGGGCAGGAATTTCGGACGAGCCATCTGAGAATCTCAAGTGCGCACCGCGGCGCGCTTTGTTGGTTCGATCAGGGCGCCACGGGAAGAATCGGGACCTCTATTGTCGGGGCAAGCCGATTGAAAAAGCAAATTCATTTGACGAATCGATTGATGATCGTTTCGCATGAAATAATGGCTTTCATAAGCGACTGTTATCGTGTAGCCGGCGCGAGACAAGCGGCGCGGGCGGGCATCGCCGAGATCCATTCGTCATGCGAAAGACCCGGCGCCGCGGAGACTGAATCCGGTGCGCGCTCATTACCCGCAAAGCCTTGCCGGCAGGGCCTCCGGCTGCACAGGCAAGACTCGCGGCGAGCGCCAGGCAAGCCTGTGTGAAGTGTCCCCGAAGAGCAGAAAATCGTGCAGTAACATGGTGTTACAACCCTTCCGCAGGCATAACATCTTTTGGCTCGACACCCTTTCAGGACGCCCATAAATTACCGTCAAGGAAGGTTCAAAAACCGTTGCGGCAGCAATCGTTGCTCAGCACACGTTTGCTTCCCGGAACGGCACGCCATGGCCCGAATGGCGGTAAGCCATGCTGAACGTCGGGCAGGTGATCGACACAATGCGTGCAGGGTTGTTACGGATGGGACAGCTGGGATTGGGGGCCGGATTAACGGCCCTCGTCGTGTTCGCCCATGTACAACCCGCATTTGCTGGTCACGGCGGTGGTGGTTTTCAGGGCGGTGGCTTTCATGCCGCTCCCATGATGCGCGGCGCGCCAGCGCCGCGTGCGGCCATGCCGATGCAATGGGGTGGCCAGCGCGGCGTCATGGGGCGCGCTGGCGAGAGCTACGGCGGCGCGCCGCGTGGGCGCAGCGGCGCCACGCCGATGCGCGTGGCCGACCCGGGTGGCTGGCGCGGGCGCCAGGCGGAGCGCCGCGGCCCCGGTTTCAGCAACAACCCGTACGGCAATGGTTTCGGCGGCTATCGCGGCCCGATTCACCCTGTGAGCGCGGACGCGCGTCAAGTCCCCCATCCGCCGGCCGACTCTCCGGTGCGCGCCGGTTCCATTCGCGAAGACGTCGCGCGGTATAACGAAGAGCGCAGCACGTTCCGCCCATTCCAGCGCAACGGCGGCGAGGGGCCGCGTCCGCCCATGCCGACGCCTTATCGTAATTAGCAAAACCGGCGCAATTGGCGTAGCCAGGCCTCCTCTGGCGTTATCTGCCACCCCCACCAGCGCCTTTCCCGCGCGATTCTCCTTTCGCTCCCATCTTGCCGGCTCCTGAATCGGCTTGACCGACCATCCGGTCGGTGAGCCCGACCGATACCGTTTTCTCCTCGAATCTCAAAACTGACGCGCGGATACCACACTTTTTGGGAAATCTCTCGTCATACAGTGCCCTTTCATCATCAAATCTCGGCTTCATGAAAACGGCGCTCGAGCAGCGTGGCGGGGAAGGCGCAAAAAACAGCAAAAATCGGGCCGAGGTCCAGTCCACGCGGGTGACCGGCCAGGCGCCGGCCCTGTCGCAATGCAGCAAAACAACCACTGAAATCCACCGGGTCGGCGTTTGCCGTGAGCAAACTAATCGGGCCGATATACCGGCGATAACAACCGATATTTTTGTCCACCAATATGGTCCGCAAAGATGGTTCCGCCCAGAACGGCCACGCCTGCGAACGACGAGATAACAAACGGTTTGCGCGAGCGCCAAAGCCGCCAATCACCCTTTTGACAAAGAGACAGGAGAACCCATGAAAAAAACCGTCAGCCGCGCGCTGCGTACGCCACTCAAGGCGGGTGTCATTGCCGCTGTGCTTGCCGCCGCATCGTCGTCGGCATTCGCGCAATCCAGCGTCTCGCTCTATGGCCAGGTCGACGAGTGGGTCGGGGCAACGCGCTTCCCGGGCGGCAAAACGGCCTGGAATGTCGGTGGCGGCGGCATGTCGACGTCCTACTGGGGTTTGAAGGGCGCTGAAGATCTGGGCGGCGGCTACAAGGCGATCTTCAAGATGGAAAGCTTCTTCCGCGCGCAGAACGGCCAGTTCGGCCGCTTCCAGGGCGACACCTTCTTCGCGCGCAACGCGTACGTGGGCATCGAGTCGCCGTACGGTACGGTTGTCGCGGGCCGTGTGACGACGCCGCTGTTCGTCTCGACGATCCTGTTCAACCCGTTCGTCGACTCGTACACGTTCTCGCCGATGGTGTACCACACGTACCTCGGGCTCTCGACGTTCCCGACCTACACGACCGACCAGGGCGCGGTGGGCGATTCGGGCTGGAACAACTCGATCCAGTACTCCACGCCGAACTTCAACGGCCTGTCGGGCACGGCCGTGTACTCGCTCGGCAACCAGGCCGGCGAGAACGGCAAGAAGAAGTGGAGCGTCCAGGGCATGTACTTCCATGGTCCGTTCGCGGCCACGGCGGTTTATCAGTACGTGAACTTCAACAATACGCCGGGCGACATCGGCAGCATCGTGAGCGGCCAGCAAGTCATCCTGGGCCTGCGCAGCCAGGGCATCGCTCAGGTGGGCCTCTCGTACGACCTGAAGTTCGTGAAGTTCTTCGGCCAGTACATGTACACGAACAACAACAGCGACATCAACAGCTGGCACGTGAACACGGGGCAGGGCGGTGTTTCGGTGCCCATCGGCCCGGGCACGGCAATGGCCTCGTACGCGTACTCGCGCGACAGCGGCGGCCTGAACCAGACGCACTCGACCGCGGCTGTCGGCTACGACTACCCGCTCTCGAAGCGCACCGATGTCTACGCGGCCTATATGTACGACCACTACGACAACATGTCGTCGGGCCAGACCTACGGCGTGGGCCTGCGCGCGAAGTTCTGAGCGCCTGCGGACCTGCGGCTGAAAACGCAAAACCCCGCGCTGTCCGCAGCGCGGGGTTTTTTTGCGGTTTCGCGGGCGGTGCGCGTGCGCGTTTGGCTACCCGAAGTTGATAAAGCGCGCACAATGCCGGCGATTATTTCCTGATTAACGCGATTCTTTTGGAAAAAACGGCTGGATGGATACCCTCGTTAGCATGAAAGTGTTCCGGCATGTGGTGGAGGCGGGGAGCTTCGTCGCGGCGGCCGAGCGCATGGATATGTCCGCGGCCATGGCAAGCAAGCACGTGATGCATCTGGAGCAGCAGCTCGGCGCGCGCTTGCTGAACCGCACGACGCGCCGCGTCGCGCCCACCGAGGCGGGCCGCGAATACTACGAGCGCGTGGCCCAGGCGCTCACCGAGCTCGACGAGGCCGGCCAGGCCGTGGGCGCGGCGAGCGTGGTGCCGCAAGGGCGCCTGCGCGTGTCGTCGCTCACGGCGTTCGGCTTGCGCCACGTGATGGGCGCGGTGGCCGACTACGCGGCCGGCTTCCCGCAGGTCACCGTCGACATCACGCTCTCCGACCGCGTGGTCGAGCTGATCGACGAAGGCTTCGACGTGGCGATCCGCGCGTCGCCTTCGGGGCTGAAGTCGTCGTCGCTGATTGCGCGGCCGCTTGCCACTGCGCATATCGTGCTGTGCGCCGCGCCCGAGTATTTGCGCCGCCATGGCGTGCCCCGGAGCGTCGCCGATCTCGCACAGCACCGGTTCGTGCATTACGCGGGCGCCTCGGCGGCGGAGCTCGCGCCGTTCGCGGAGGCCGGCGCGCGGCCGAAGCCGGGCGGCAATCTGATCGTCAATCACCTGGAGGCGCTGCGCGTGGTGCTGCTCCAGGGCGGCGGGCTCTCGATGCTTGGCACCGAAGTGATTGGCGACGACATCGCGGAAGGCCGTCTCGTGCCGCTGCTCGTCGACGCGCTGCCGCCGCGCGAGCTGCCCATCTATGCCGTCTACGCGAGCCGGCGCCATCTTTCGGCGAAGGTGCGCTCGTTCGTGGATTTCCTCGCGGCGCGCTTTGGCGAGCGCGCGCTGTGGCCGGGCGTCGACGCGATTCGCGAGGCGGCGGCGCGGGCGGCGCCCGATACGACGAAGTCCTGAAGGCGGGCGCGCGGGCGAGCGCCACTGCGGCTGCGGGTGGCGCAAACGGTGCGCAGCCGTGGTGCACCGGCGCCTGCCGCCGCGTTCGCGGCATTCATATCGCGGCATTCATTCAGTCAGCCGGTTCCCACCTCAGCGCCCGACTCCCAGCCGCGCCCTGGTCTCGTCATATTCGCTCTTCAGGCGCGCGACGAGTTCCGCGACCGACGGCACGTCGTCCATGAGCCCCACGCCCTGGCCCGCGCCCCAGATGTCCTTCCATGCCTTGGCCTTGTCGCCGCCGAAGTTCATCTTCGACTTGTCCGACTCGGGCAGCGCGTCTGGGTCGAGCCCCGCGTTGACGATGCTCTCGCGAATGTAGTTGCCGTGCACGCCCGTGAACAGGTTCGTGTAGACGATGTCGGCGGCCTTGGCTTCGAGGATGGCGTGCTTGTACGCGTCCACCGCGTGCGCCTCGCGCGTGGCGATGAAGCGCGTGCCCATGTAGGCGAGATCGGCGCCCATGGCCTGGGCGGCCAGGATCGAGCCGCCGTTGGCGATAGCGCCCGAGAGCACGATGGGGCCGTCGAACAGGCGCCGCACTTCGCCCACCAGCGCGAACGGCGAGGTCGTGCCGGCGTGGCCGCCCGCGCCCGCCGCCACGAGAATGAGGCCATCCACGCCCGCTTCGAGCGCCTTGGCGGCGTGGCGCAGGTTGATGACATCGTGCAGCACGATGCCGCCGTAGCTGTGCACGGCGTCGAGCAGTTCCCTGGGCGGCGCGCGCAGGCTCGTGATGAAGATGGGCACCTTGTGCTCGACGCACACGCGCACGTCGTGCTCGAGCCGCGTATTCGACTGATGCACGATCTGGTTCACGGCGATGGGCCCGATCACGGCGTCCGGGTTCGCGGCCTTGTGCGCGGCGAGCTGTTGCTGGATCTGCGTGAGCCATTCGTCGAGCAGCTCGGCGGGCCGCGCGTTGAGCGCCGGAAACGAGCCGACGATGCCAGCCTTGCACTGCGCGAGCACGAGCTCGGGGTAGCTCACGATGAACATCGGCGAGCCGACGACGGGCAACGACAGGTTCTGCAGGATGGCGGGCAATGCCATGACGGGGTCTCCTTGCTGGCGGCGCGGTGGATTCAGGCCGGATTCTGGCGCGGGCTCAGGCCGGAAAACGCGCGCTGAGTGTCCATTGAGTGCCCATTGGGCGCTCATTGAAACGGTCGTTCGATTATAGGCGCGCGGTTT
>JAITTX010000196.1 GCA_031286755.1 Paraburkholderia sp. | reverse complement strand
CGAGCGATAGCCGTCGAAGTACGCGATCGCCGACGAGAACGCCGGCACCGGCACACCCACGTTCACCGCCTGGATCACCACTTCGCGCAGCGCCGCCTGGTAGTTCGCGGCGATATCGCGGAAATAGGGATCGAGCAGCAGGTTGTCGATCTGCGGGTTCTTCGCATAGGCGTCGGTGATCTTCTGCAGGAAGCGCGCGCGAATGATACAGCCCGCGCGGAAGATCTTGGCGATCGTGCCGTATTGCAGATCCCACTTGTACTCGTCCGAGGCCGCGCGCAGTTGCGCGAAGCCCTGCGCATACGAGATCACCTTCGAGAAATACAGCGCGCGGCGCACCGCTTCGACGAACGCCTTGCGCTCGCCCGCGAACGGCTTGGCGTCCGGACCCGCGAGCACCTTGCTCGCCGCCACGCGCTGCGTCTTGAGCGCCGAGAGCACGCGCGCGAACACGGCTTCCGTGATGAGCGGCAGCGGCGCGCCCAGGTCGAGTGCGTTCTGGCTCGTCCACTTGCCGGTGCCCTTCTGCGCGGCGCGGTCGAGAATCACGTCGACGAGATACTGGCCCGTCTCGTCGTCCTTCTTGCCGAAGATCTTCGAGGTGATTTCGATCAGGTAGCTGTCGAGCTCGCCCTGGTTCCACTCGGTGTAGACCTGGCCCAGTTCCTCGTTGGAGAGGCCGAGCACCTGCTTGAGCACCGCGTAGCTTTCGGCGATCAACTGCATGTCGCCGTATTCGATGCCGTTGTGCACCATCTTCACGTAGTGGCCCGCGCCATCCGGACCCATGTACGCCACGCACGGCTCGCCGTCCGGCGCCTTCGCGGCGATCTCGGTGAGGATCGGCGCGACCAGGTCGTAAGCGTCGCGCGGGCCGCCCGGCATGATCGAGGGGCCCTTGAGCGCGCCTTCCTCGCCGCCCGAGACACCCGTGCCAATGAAATGCAGGCCCGCCTTCGCGAGCTCCTGGTTGCGGCGGATGGTGTCCGTGAAATGCGTATTGCCCCCGTCGATCAGGATGTCGCCCTGGTCGAGGAGCGGCTTGAGCGCCGCGATGGTGGCGTCGGTGGGCTCACCGGCCTTCACCATCATCAGGATGCGGCGCGGCTTCTCCAGCGACGCCACGAATTCCTCGAGCGTGTAGGTCGGCACGAGCTTGCGCTCGGGGTACTCAGCGATCAGCTCGTCGGTTTTCTCGCGGGTGCGATTGAACACCGACACCGCATGGCCACGGCTCTCGATGTTGAGCGCGAGATTGCGCCCCATCACGGCCAAACCCACTACGCCGATTGGCTGTTTGCTCATGTTGAATCTCCACTTCAATCGATTGGGGCAACGCCGCGCCTGCGCGCGACGTCGATCGTGCAAGGATAAGGGAAACGCCCACGCAACGTGCCGCAGCGTACATTTCGTGCGCACCGGCCCGGCGCACCCCGGCGGCAACCGGGGAAGCGCCCGCGCGTTCGTTTCCGTGCGCGTCGTCGCGCGCTGGTGTTTCCCGTGCTGGTCTCCCGCTTTGCCTCCCCGAGCCTCTTTGAGTCTCTTTTGAGCCTTATCGAACCGCTTCGAGTCTCTTCGGGGCCGCGATTATCGCTTACTCGCCGGCCCTCGCCGGCTGCCTGCGAAAAACCACGCTGAAATTATTGGCCGGCATCGGCACGACCGCCTCGCAGACGAAGCCTTCGGTCTGCGCGAGCGCCTCGACCGCCTCCAGTTCGCGCACGCCCCACGACGGGTCGCGCGCGCGCAAATCGGCGTCGAAGGTCTCGTTCGAGGGCGCCGTGTGCGCGCCGCCGCGCCGGTACGGGCCGTAGAGCACCAATGCGCCGCCTGCAGCAATGCGCGCGCCCGCGCCTTTCATCAGCGCGACAGCCGCTTCCCAGGGCGCGATGTGAATCATGTTGATGCAGACGATGGCGTCCACCGCGCCCACCGGCCAGGGTTCGCGGCGCACGTCGAGATCGAGCGGCTCACGCAGGTTCGCGAGGCCCGCGTGCACCTGCCACGCGGCAATGGATGAGCGGGCGCGCGGGTCGGCATCGCTCGGCTGCCACGCGATGCCAGGCAGCGCCGCCGCGAAATGCACGGCGTGCTGGCCGGTGCCGCTCGCGATCTCCAGCACCATGCCGCGCGCAGGCAGCGCGCCGCGCAGCACCTCGAGGATCGGTGCCGCGTTGCGCGCGGCGGCGGGCGCCGTGAGGCGGTGAATGGCTTGATCCTCGGAATCGTTCATCGTGTCGTCGTTCGAATGGCGTGAATCGGTCAGTAAAGGCTTTTCTTCGTGCGCTCGGCGAGATCGGCCTCGTAGCGCTCGACGTCGAACGTCTCGCCGTATTGCTCGGCGCTCACGCGCCGCAGCATCTCGCCCGCGCTCGGCAGTCGCGAGCGCTCGACGTGGCGCGCCGGGTCCCAGAGATTCGAGCGCACGATCGCCTTCGCGCAGTGGAAGTACACGCTTTGCACCTCGATCAGCAGTACCGAGCGCGGCGGCTTGCCGTCCACGGCAAAGCCCGCGAGCAATTCAGGGTCGAGGCTCACGCGCGCGCGGCCGTTCACGCGCAGCGTCTCGCCCACGCCCGGCACCATGAACAGCAGGCCGACCTGCGGCGCGGCCACCACGTTGTGCAGGCTGTCGACGCGGTTGTTGCCGGGGCGGTCGGGCAAGGCGAGCGTGCGCGAGTCGAGAATGCGCACGAAGCCGGGCGCGTCGCCGCGCGGCGAGCAATCGAGACCGTCCGGGCCGCCCGTCGCGAGCACCACGAACGGCGAAAGCTCGATGAAGCGGCGATAGTCCGCATTCACGTGGTCGATTTCCTTGCGCAGCGAGCGCTCGTTCGGCGCACCGTAGTGCGCTTCGAGTTCCGCGGTCGTGTTCGGCATGAGGCTTCCTCAGGGGTTCCTTGCTGCTGCGTTATGACTACGTTATGGCTGCGTTGGCGGGTCGTTGTGGCTGCGTCGATGCTGCGGTGCCGCCAATCTGGCGGGTTGCCTGGAATCTTGGCTCGTACGCGGCCTCACGCCGCGAGGCGCGCGGCCAGCGCTTCGAGCGTGGCCGCGCACGGCGCCGCCACTTTGAGCGCGAGCAGCGGATCGGCGCGCGTCCTGCCGAGGCTGATTGCCGCCACGGGCTTGCCGCGCTGCTGCGCCCACGCGCAAAAGCGATAGCCCGAATACACCATCAGCGAGGAGCCGACCACCAGCACCGCATCCGCTGCGTCGAGCGCCGCCGAAGCCGCCGCCACGCGCTCGCGCGGCACGTTTTCGCCGAAGAACACCACCGAAGGCTTGAGCATGCCGCCGCACGCCTCGCAGGCGGGAATGCCGAAAGCCTGGTCGCCGTCGAAATCGAGGTGCGCGTCGCCGTCGGCGGCGGGCTCGGCGTTAGCGCCCGCGAGCGCCGGATTGGCCGCTTCGAGACGCGGCTGCAACGACGCACGCGTGTACTGCGCGCCGCAATCGAGGCAATGCACGTGGCCGATGCTGCCGTGCAGCTCGATCACATCGGGGCTGCCGGCGCGCTGATGCAGGCCGTCGACGTTCTGCGTCACGAGCGCCCCCACCCGCTGCGCGGCGCCGAGCTGCGCGAGCGCGCGATGCGCGCCGTTGGGCTGCGCGAGACCGACGGTCGGCCAGCCGATCATGCTGCGCGCCCAGTAGCGCCGCCGCGCGCTTTCGGCGCCGAGGAATTCCTGCAGCGTGATGGGCGGCGAGCGCTTCCAGGCGCCGTTTTCGTCGCGGTAGCCGGGAATCCCCGAGTCCGTGCTGATGCCGGCGCCGGTGAGCACGAAAAGGCGCGGGTGGCGCTCGGCGAACGCGTGCAGCGCGTCGAGCGCGGCGGAATCGGGCTGGCTGGCAGCGAGAGACAAGAGGGAATCGGACATGACGATCTGGGGGAATCGGGGGTCGATGACGAGGGGCTTCGAGGCCGGGGGCACAAGCCCCGCCGGTTACCGGCGCGATTATCCGGCGCTATCCGGATGTTTCAGCTGCGTGCTTCGCGGCTGCTCCACCGTGCGCTTGCGCCTTCGGCCCCTTCGGCTGCTTCGCATCGTGCGCGGACTGGCCCTTCTTGCCGCCCGCCTTCACGCCATCTTTTGCGGCGGCCGCCTGACGCGCTGCTTCGCGCGCTTCCCACTCCGCCAGCGCGGCACGCCAGCGGCCCACCTCTTCGTAGTAGAGATCGAAGATGCAGGGATTGCAACCACTCTGGCAGCAGTCGTCCTGACTGGGCTGCTCGGGCGGCGATGGACGCGGGTCGTCCTCGGAATGCGAAGGTAAAGACATGGAGAAAAAAGCGTGCGACGTGGCGCGTTGTGGCTATTCGGCACGTCCAGTATACGGGAGCATGCGACCGCACGTGCGGCAGCGCCGCACCGGCCGCCGCCAGCCGCAACCGGTCAGCCGCGCCCCACGAACGGCATCTTGGTCGCCATGATCGTCATGAACTGCACGTTCGCTTCGAGCGGCAGTTGCGCCATATGCAGCACCGCATCGGCTACGAGCTCGACGTCCATCAGCGGCTCCACGGCGATCTCACCGTTCGCCTGCGGCACGCCGTGCGCCATGCGCTCGGCCATTTCCGTGGCCGCGTTGCCGATGTCGATCTGGCCACAGGCGATGTCGTAGCGCCGCCCGTCGAGCGACACCGTCTTCGTGAGGCCCGTGATCGCATGCTTGCTGGCCGTGTACGCGATGCTGAACGGCCGCGGCGCGTGCGCCGAGATCGAGCCGTTGTTGATGATGCGGCCGCCGCGCGGGCTCTGGCGCTTCATCAGCGCGAACGCCGCGCGCGTGCACAGGAACACGCCGGTGAGGTTCGTGTCGATCACGGCGCGCCAGTCGTCGACGGAAAGCTCGTCGATATCGACGGCCTTCGCGTTGCGCCCCGCATTGTTGAACAACAGGTCCAGACGCCCATAGCGCGCGCGCACGGTCTCGAACAGCGCCTCCACCGCGGCGGCGTCCGTCACGTCGCACGGTGCGGCCAGCGCTTCCCGGCCGGCGGCGCGGGCCTCGGCGGCCAGCGTTTCGAGCGGCTCGGCGCGGCGGCCCGTGAGCACGACGGCATAGCTGTTCGCGAGCAGCTTGCGCGCGCAGGCGCGGCCGACGCCGCTGCCCGCGCCGGTGACGAGCGCCACCTTGCGCGTGTTGCCCGCGCCCGTTGCGGCGTCTGCGTTTCGATTCGCTTCAGTCATGGTCTTTGCCTCGTTTCGATGGGTTAAATCGCTTCGTTGATTAAATCGTCGCACGGTTCGAATCGTTGCCGCTGCGTCAACGGCGCAGGCGAAGCTCAATGCGCGGCCAGCATGCTCCGCAGCACCTCCACGAACGCGTTGCCCGCCTGCGAGTCCATGCCGCCGTCGCGCCACACCGCGAACACGCCCACCGTGAGCTCCGGCTCCACGCGGCGGATCGCAACCGGCTCGCCCGCGCTCCGCGCGGTGATCTCGTCGAGCAGCACGCGCCCGATGCCGCGCGCCGCGAGCGAGCGCGCCACGTACCAGGTCTGCGCCTCGACGGCGGCCAGCCGCCCGTCCAGGCCCTGGGTCTCGAGCAGATGGTCGATGGTCTCACCCAGCGGATCGACGTTGCCGATGCTGATCCAGTCGCCATCGACGAATTCCCGCAGCGCGAGCGGCACCCCGGCCGGCGAGGGATCGTCGGGCGGCGCCACGCACACCACGGCCGTGCGGCCGAGTTCGAGCGCCTCGATGCCGGGCCGCGCGGGCGGGTTGAGCGCGACGCCCACGTCCAGTTCTCGCGTGAGCAGGGCGTTGAGCAGTTCGGCCGTATGGCGCGTCTGGATCTTGAGCGAGACGGCCGGATAGCTCGCGCGAAACGCCTGCACGGCCTGCGGCATGAGGCTGAGCCCGAGACTCGGCAGGCAGCCGATGCGCAGCAGTCCTTGCGGATGCAGCGCGAGATTGCGCGCGAGGTCGCGAATGCTGTCGAGGCTCGACTGGAGCTTCTGCGTTTCGGCGAACAGCAACTCGGCTTCGCGCGTGGGCTGCAAGCGGCCGTGCGCACGCGCGAACAGTTTCAGGCCCGCGCTGCGCTCGGCATGCGCGAGCACCTTGCTCACGGCGGGCTGCGAAACGCACAGGAGCTCGGCGGCCTTCGAGAGCGAACCCGTGCGCATGATGGCGTGGAAAACTTCGATGTGACGTAGACGCATGAACTCGAACGCAATAATCAGATGCATCAGATGCGGAAATCGGCGGCCATGTCCTCGTCGCTGCGCGCCACGATCTCGCCACTGCGCACGGCCTTCACGAACGCCTCGTAGTCGCGCTCCACCTGATCCGCGTAACCGGCCGCATAGCCCGCGAGCGCTTCGGCGAACGCGTCGCCGCGCCCGAGATACGAGGCGATCTCGATGGCGGCATTGCCCGACTTCGCATGCGCGCGCGCCATCGCCCAGCCGCAGATGCGCGCGTAGCCCGCGAGCAGCGCGCTGTCGAGCGTCTCGAGATCCACCGAGAGCTTCATGTCGCGCAACTGACGAAAGTAGAAGTGGCGCCCCGAGGGCCCCGTGGACCAGCCGAGGAAGAGATCGCTCGCGGCCTGCAGCAGACGCTGCCCCTGCACCACGCGCGCGCCCTCGTGCTTGAACGCGGGCGCCTTGAAATACCGGGAAATGACGGATTGGCGCGCCTCCTTCAACTGCAGGAAGAGTGGCTTGCCATGATGATCGACGAGCAGCATGACGAGGCAGCGCGTGCCCACGCTGCCCACGCCCACCACCTTGAAGACGAGATCCTGGATCTCGAAGTGTTCGAGCAACTCGCGGCGGTCGGGGGCGAGCGTCTTCAGATAGGCCGCGTAGGTGGGCATGATCAGCGAGCGCCAGTCGCCGTGCGTCAGCCAGTTGTCCTCGTGCTCGTAAAGCGAGTTCGGGCCGTGGACGTGAAAGAGCGCGGGCGGCGCGTCGCGAATCGTCCAGTGCGAGCCGGCGTGGCCTTCGCGAGCGTCGCCATTGCCGCCATCGTTGCGGTCATCGCGATAAGCGAGCTTTTCCAGCATGCTCTCGTGCGTGCGGCCCGCGGCCTTCTCCATGCCGCGGCGAATGAGGCGGCGGCCCTCGGGCGTGAGCGCGGTCTCCACCATGCGGTCGAACGTGATCTTGTCGTACCAGAGTTCGAGCGCGCCGAAATCCGCGTACTGGCGCATGTGGTCGCGATACGAGGTCACGGCCGTCATCACCAGATCCTCGGCCACGCCACGCGAAAAGCGCAGGTGCCGCGCGGCCACCACGAGACTCGCGACGAGCCGCTTGAGATCCCATTCCCAGGGGCCGGGTGCCACCTCGTCGAAGTCGTTCAGATCGAAGGCGAGCTGGCGCTCGGGCGTGGCGAAGCCGCCGAAATTGAGCAGATGGCCGTCGCCGCAAATCTGCATGGCCATGCCCGTGTTCGGCACCTGGGCGAGATCGTGCGCCTGCAGGATCGCGCTGCCGCGAAAGAACGTGAACGGCGAGACGATCATGCGCCCGTAGCGCAGCGGCACGAGGTTGGGCACGCGGCCCTCGCTGCTCTGCTTGAGCAGCGCGACCGGATCGCGCTTGAGCTCGCCCACCTGCTTGTGGCTCGAACGTTTCGCGCGCTCGCGCGCGGCGCGGCCAGCCGCCTCGCGTTCAGCAACGGTCTTTCCATTCATGAACGGCTCCTTTTCCCGGGGATGTTCGTGGATGCGGGTGAATGCGAGGGATGTTCGCGGATGCATCATGGATGCTGCTGGCGCGCTCCGCCCCGGTCCATCGGCGCGGCGGAACGCGCCCGCCATATTTAAGCGTGCGGCCCTTTTTTGCGCAAGCGGGCCGGCGACCGGCCGGGCCGCCCGAGGCGCAGCCGATATGCGAATTCGCGGCCTGCAACGAGCCTGCTTCGCGCTAGAATCGCCCGATGCGCCGCCGCGTGCACGTCTCGTTGCGAACCACCATCATGTCCCTCACCGCCTGGCTCTTTTTCCTGCCCGCCTGCTTCGCGCTGAACATGGCGCCCGGGCCCAACAATCTACTGTCGATCAACGTGGCCGCGCGCCACGGCTTCATGCGCGCGCTCGTGGGCGGCACGGGCCGGCTGGTCGCCTTCGCGGCGATGATCGCGCTCGCGGCGACGGGGCTCGCATTCGTGCTGCGCGCCTCGGAGGCCATCTTCTTCGCCATCAAGCTCGCGGGCGCGGCCTACCTCGTGTGGCTCGCCGTGCAGCTCTGGCGCAGCGACGCCGCCCCGATCGGCATGATCGAGCACGACGCCACGCTCGCGCGCATTGCGCGGCGCGAGTGTCTCGTGGCGGCGGGCAACCCGAAGGCGATTCTCGTGTTCACCGCGTTCCTGCCGCAGTTCGTCGATGTCGCCAAACCCATGCTGCCGCAATTCGGCGTGCTGGGCGCAAGCTTTCTCGTGCTCGAATGCGTGGCCATCGCGCTCTACTCGCTCGCCGGCATGTACCTGGGCCGCTGGCTCACGCGCGAGAGCGTGCGCCGCTGGTTCAACCGCGCGTGCGGCGCGTTTCTGGGCGCCATTGGCGTGAGCTTCCTGCTGGTGCGACGCGCGTGATTCCGCGCCCGCATCGTCCGTCGTCTCCTTTCGCACAACATCGGGAAAACACTCGGTTCATAATGTATTCCTGATGATTGTGACGAAAAACTTTAACTGTCGTTAATCGACGGCATCCCCTATGCTCGAACCATCGTCTGCGTAAGCAGCGAGTGGCCGGATTTACTCCTGTCACACGCATCGCGCTCGCGGGCACGCGGTTTGTTTTCAACGTCATTGGGGGAATCCATATGAAGATCTGCATCTTTGGAGCGGGTGCCATCGGCGCCATGATGGGCGTGCAATTGGCCCGTGCGGGCGCCGACGTGAGCTTCGTCGCACGCGGCCCGCATCTGGCCGCCATGCGCGAACGCGGCGCGCGCCTCTTGATGGACGGCGAGGAATATGTCGCGAAGGTCCGTTGTACGAACGATCCGCGCGAGCTGGGCGTGCAGGACGTGGTGATCATCACGCTCAAGGCGCATTCGGTGGCGGGCGTGATCGACTCGATGCAGCCGCTCATCGGCAAGCACACCGCCATCGTGACGGGCACCAACGGCATTCCCTACTGGTACTTCCACCGCCACGGCGGCAAGTTCGAAGGCTCGCGGCTCGAAAGCATCGACCCGGACGGCTCGCAATGGACACGTCTCGGGCCTGAGCGCGCGATTGGCTGCGTGCTCTATCCCGCCGCCGAAATCGAGGAACCGGGCGTGATCCGCCATGTGTACGGCAAGAAGTTCCCCCTCGGCGAGCCTTCGGGCGAGCGCACCCCGCGCATCGTGCAACTGCACGAAGCCATGACGGCAGCCGGTTTCGACGCGCCGATCCGCGAGAACATCCGCGACGAAATCTGGCTCAAGCTGTGGGGCAATCTCTGCTTCAATCCGATCAGCGCGCTCACGCACGCCACGCTCGACGTCATCACGGAAGACCCGGCCACGCGCTCCGTCGCGCGCACGATGATGCTCGAAGCGCAGCGCATTGCCGAACAGTTCGGCGTGAAATTCCGCGTGGACGTGGAACGCCGCATCAACGGAGCGGGCGCAGTGGGCGCGCACAAGACCTCGATGCTCGTCGACCTGGAGCAGCGCCGGCCGATGGAGATCGATCCGTTGCTGACGGTCGTGCAGGAGATGGGTCAGTTGGTGGGCGAGCCCACGCCGGCCATCGACACCGTGCTCGCACTCGTGAAGCAGCGCGAGCGCATGATGAAGCAGCAGGCAGCCTGACCAGCGTGACGATACCCAGGCGGAAGTAAAACGGGCCGCGCGAAGTGCGCGGCCCGTTTTGCGTTTACTGCCGGATTTTCTGGTGTGCTGGCGACGATCGCCGCAAGCGTCAGCCGATGCGCGCGAGCGTGGCAGTCTGGCGCTCGAAGCGCTCCGTCACGCGCACGTCACGTTTCGAATCGGAGATGGGGTCCTCGGCGATGTCGCAGTCCGCGGCGAACTGGGACCACGCCGCCTGGGCACAAGGCCGCAAGGAGCGATTGCGGCGGCGCACGAGCATCGTGCTCACCATCACGACCGGATGCAGCACGCGCGCGACGAGCGGCCCCGCAGGCACCGGCCAATGGCACGCCACGCCCGCCGCGTCGCCGCGCGAAGCGCGCGTGCCGTCGTTGCTGACGGGCAGCACGCCGATGCCCATGCCCAGTTGCGCCATGCGCGCGACGCCTTCGACGTGCGCGAGCTCCTGAACGGGACGCCCCTCGGGCCGCAGCCCCTGGAGCGCGCGCATCACCGCGCCACGGCAGCCCGCGTCGCGATTGAGCGTGACGAGCGACTCGCGCGCGAGCTCGTCCCAGCGCAGCGCGCCCTGCAGCGCAAGCGGATGATGCGAGGGCAGCAGCGCGCACAATGGCGTGGCCACGAGCGGCTGCACTTCGAGGTTGGCGCTCGCGAACGGCATCGCTTCCACGATCACGCCGAAATCGGCTTCGCCCTGCTCGACGGCCTGCAAGACCGCCGCTTGCGGCAAGTCCTGCAATTGCAGCGTCAGCGAAGGAAAGGCCGAGGCACAACGCGCGAACGCGGCGGGCACCCAGCCCGAGGACAGCGCCGGATTGCTCGCCACGAGCACGACGCCGCTATGCTCCTGGTGCGCATCGCGGCCTTCGTTCAGCGCCATGTCGATTTCGTCGAGCAGGCGCCCGATGCGCCGCTCGAAACCGCTGCCCGCGAGCGTGAGCTCGACCTGGCGCGTCGTGCGATCGAACAGCTTCAGATCGATCGCTTCTTCGAGATCGCGCACGCAGCGGCTCACCGCCGACTGCGTGAGCCCGAATTCGCGTGCGGCGCGCGTGAAGCTGCGCTCGCGCGCCACCGCGACGAATACCTTGAGTTGCTGGAGCGAAACGTTCATCGACATGGTTTAGGGCCTGCTCACGCTGATAACAGGCTCGCGCTGGCTGCCGGAAGCCGCCGTGCGCGAGGATTGCGACGATGCGAATGCGGCATGTGCCGGACGCATTCGCGAGGAGCATGACGCGGCGGATCGACCGTTGCGGCGACCCGCCGGTGAAAAGCATGGTGCGTTTGCCAATGTGCCTTTGCGGCCGCATTGCGACCGCAAAGGCAGGTACGACAAGCCTGTTGTCAGCGGGAACAGGTCCTGACCCGTGCCGGCGTCAGCCTCTCACCCGCCCATCCGCTTCGGATACCGAATTGACTGCGAGCGAAGCGGAATGCTCGTGGCTGCTCTCGATCAGGCGGTGGCGCATCGGCGCGAGGATGAATTTGGCGCTCACGCCCGCTGCAATCGTGATGACCGCCGCGGCGATGAACACGGCGCTCCAGCCACCCGCCGCCGAGAGCACCGAGGCCACCGGCACGAGCAGCGCGGCCGTGCCTTTCGCGGTATAGAGCGTGCCCGCGTTGGCGGCGGCGTACTTGCTGCCGAACGTGTCGGCGCAGATCGCCGGGAAGATCGAGAAGATCTCGCCCCAGAACAGGAAGATGAGCGCGGCGAACGTGATGAACGCATACGGGTTCGTGCCGTACTTCATCATGCCGAGCAGTGCGAGGCCTTCACCCACGAAGATGAAGAACATGGCGTTCTCGCGGCCGATCTTGTCGGAGACGAAGCCGCACAGCGGACGCGTGAAGCCGTTGCAGATGCTGTCGATCGAAAGCGTGAGCGTGAGCAGCGGCAGCGTCGCGCCGAACACGGTCATCGGCATGCGGGCGAGGCCCCAGTCCTTCGCGATCGGGCCGATCTCCGCGGTCGCCATCAGGCCGCCTGCGGCAACGGCCACGAACGCCACGTAGATGACCCAGAACACCGGCTGCTTGACCATCTGCCCCGGCGTGTAGTCGACGCGCGAGACGAGGCGGCGGCCGGCCGCCATCGCGGCGCGCGGCGCGGGCTTCACGAGCAGCAGTGCGAGGATGAAAATCGCCACGCCCTGCAGGATGCCGAAGAAGAAGAACGTGTGCTCGTAGCCCGAACGCGTGATCATGTTCGCAATCGGAATCACCGTGACGGCCGCGCCCGCGCCGAAGCCCGCGGCGGTCAGACCCGCTGCGAGACCGCGACGGTCCGGGAACCACTTGAGCGCGTTGCCCACGCAGGTGCCGTACACGCCGCCCGCGCCGAGGCCGGCGAGCACCGACCCTACGTAGAGCATCGGCAGCGTGTCCGCATACGAATAAATCACCCAGGCAAGGCCCGCGCACACGGCGCCGCCCATGACGACCGGGCGGGGGCCGAACTTGTCGACGAGCCACCCTTCGATCGGCACGAGCCAGGTTTCAGTCAGGATGAAGATCGAAAACGCCAACTGGATGGAGGCTTGCCCCCAGTGATGGCGCGCATTCATGGGCGCGACGAAGAGCGTCCACGCGTACTGCAGATTGGCAACGAGCGCCATGCATAGCATGCCCAATACCAGTTGACCCCAGCGGTTCGTCCAAAACGGACCACCGTCACTCCTCTGACTGATTGCATTCATCTCGGTTGTCTCCACTATCCATTCGAGGATTGCAGCCGCTTTTCCGGCTTGCATAAATCTCAGCTTATAGTCTTCAAATCCACCCTTATTTACTGCTTATTGTTATTCGATCCGACACACAAAAATTCGAATGAAAATCCGTAATTTCCCTTTCATTCCACGAATTCATGAAGTGCCTGAGAAGCCCGGCCGCCAAGCCTTTTAATACGGGTTTTCCCGCTATAAAACGCCTTTCCAGGCGTTAACCCGCACGCCAATTCATGGCATTCGGACTCCTTTCAACTCATGCTAGGGGGATTATTTGATTACTAATAATTAAAGTTTGTTATTATGTTGATTCAGTATCCTTTATGGATCAGCCATGACCATGCGAAACTCCACGCTGCGCCAGTTGAAGGTCTTCGAGACCGTGGCGCGCCACCTCAGTTTTTCGCGTGCCGCCGAAGAACTACACCTCACGCAGCCAGCGGTCTCCACGCAGGTCCGGCAACTCGAAGACCACGCGGGCCTTCCGCTCTTCGAGCAGCTCGGCAAGAAGATCTATCTCACGCCTGCCGGCACGGAGATGCTGCACTACAGCCGCGCGATCATTCAGCAGTTCCATGAAGTCGACGAGGCCATGAGCCAGTTGAAGGGCGTCTCGGGCGGCAAGCTCAACGTGGCCGTGATCAGCGCCGGCGACTACTTCTTTCCACGCCTGCTTGCCGAATTCACGCGCCGTTACAAGGGCGTGGAGCTCAATCTCTCGGTGCACAACCGCGAGCAATTGCTGCAGCAGCTCGCGACCAACCAGACCGATCTCGCGGTCATGGTGCGCCCGCCGCACGCCACCGACGCCATCAACGAGGTCTTCGCCCCACACCCCTACGTGATCGTGGCGGCGCCCACGCACCCGCTTGCGAACAAGCGCGGCATCAAGCTCAGCGCGCTGGCGAACGAGGCGTTCATCGTGCGCGAGCGCGGCTCGGACACGTGGAATTCGATGGAGGAAGGCTTTGCAGGCAGGATCACGAACCTGAAGATCGCGATGGAGATTCAGAGCACCGAGACGATCAAACAGGCCGTGATTGCCGGCATGGGCATCGCGTTTCTCTCGGCGCACACGATCAGCCTCGAATTGCAGGTCGGGCACCTCACCGTGCTCGACGTCGAAGGCTTTCCAGTCATGCTCAACTGGTACCTCGTGCACCGCAAGAACAAGCGTCTGCCGCCCGTCGCGCTTGCGTTCAAGCGCTTCCTTCTCGAGGAAGGCGAGCAGCTCATCGAGAACATTACACGCGTGTCGGAAGCGTCACTTCATAAATAAAACCTGATGAATCAAAATCGATTCATCAGTCATAACTGATCGTTCGCGCTTTTCGGAGCCAAACGGCACTGCGAAGAAGCGCGAATCAATGCAACACCCTTCCCCGGATCGTTGAACAGGATGCTGCCTCAGTGCAGCCCCTGGCGCAGTCTGTGCGCGCCGTGACGGCTGCGGTTGCGCCTGCGGCGCGGCAAGTCCTGCGCGACATGATGCAGCGCGCGCGGCTCCTCGCTGTCCGCCAGCCAGATGTCGAGGCTCTCGGGTTCGAGCGCGCCACGGCCGCAAGCCGCGACGAGCCATTCGCCAGGCATGCCCGCAAAACGCGCCAGCGCAGGCGATTTCGACGCCATCCGCGAAAACGCATTGCCCTGGCTGGCCGGCTCGTCAGCGGGCGCGCGCGTAATGCCCGGACGCGGCGTGACAGGGCGGCGCGCGCCGCCCATGAGATGCACGCCGAGCGCAGCCGCCAGCACGCAGGCGGCCACCAGCACGGAAAGCCCGAATTCTTCCGAGGCCAGCATCGGCACTGCCGCAAAGCCGTAGCCCAGTACCGCGAAAAGAACGAACGCGATGGCATGCACTACACGGTCGCCCGGCCGGAACGGCAAGCGGCGGCGCTCATTCATGCTCGCGCCGCATGCGAAGGCGTTAGCAGCGGCGCCGGTGAGCAGCGCCCCGAGCGTTGCCGTGACGTAAAGCGCCGCGCGCCCGGAAGCGGGCAGCGCGGGAAGCAGCAGGAAACTGGCGAGGCAGACGCAAATGGACACCGCGCCCACCATGCAGCCCGCCACGGCGGTGGCCCGCGCGCGCCTCGCGAGATCGTGCCGCGCGCCCAGCCACAACCCGGCCAGCGCGCCGCATTCCGCAGCGGCGACCGCATCGGGCCGGTATGCAAGCAGCGCCGCCAGCAAGCCCGGCGGCACCGTCAACAGCATGGCGAATGAAATGGCGAGCGCGGTACGCGCCCGCGGCTTCACTTCGCGTGCATGCTTGCAGCGCGGCTTCGCGCGTGCCGGGGCGCGCCGCGCCCATGCCGGCGCGAGCGCCGCCAACTGTGCAAATGCACACACAAGCCACGCGAACAGCAGGCTGCCGCCCAGCCATGCCACGTCGCCCGCCAATTGCTCCGGCATCTCTCCTCCTCGCACGCGGTACTCATGCCGCGCACGTAATCAATTCGCGCTTCGAATGCCTGCTACGGCGCACCCTGCCATTGCGCCTCCGGTCGACCGTCTCGCCGCGCGATGCGTCCCCTCGTGCATCGCGCAGCGCTCCTGCCCGTCTTCCGGCTTGCCTTGTTGCTTATCC
>JAITTX010000165.1 GCA_031286755.1 Paraburkholderia sp. | reverse complement strand
CGAGCGCAGGCTCCGGCCACTGGCCGAAACGAGCGGCTGCAAGCCGTCTTTCTTCCTGCAACAACTGATTGAAGGCGAGATGGTTCTGGTGAAAATAGGAAAGTAGGTCGAGAAGTTGCCTATAGGAAGGATAACTTATTGAGTGGACAGGGCCGCATTCCATACGGCGGGCGCAGTGGCCTCCTTGAGTCCGATCTCCGAGAGATCGAACTGGCCCTTGCGAATGCGATGCATCAATTCGATTCGTGTGGGCCCGCGATAATCCCCGTTCGGCCATCATCTCGACCAGATCGTGCAGGCTGAGCTTGTAGCGCAGATACCAGCGAACGCACAGAATGATGATCTCCCGATCAAAATGGCGTCCACCGAACAAATTCTCCAGACTCCTCAGCTTGCTCATCGCGGATCATCAGTTCGTTTTGCTCCGGCAACTCTAACCGACTCGCCGACCCTATTTGCAACAGAGCCCCGGATGATCGAGATCCAGTAGGGGCACCTTGAATAAAGGATTCATGACTTGATCGACGCCAACCGCGTCGCCTGATGACAAGTGACTTCTCGCTCGCCGGCTACACCGGATTGATCGCGCGATGATGCATCAATGATTCTGACCTCCATTACGCGTTCGTTTGGGAGTTCCTTCTCCGGTAATGTGTGTTGGCACACTGCTATGTCTCAGAGGTGTAATGTCTAAATTATGGCGCGATAAGATAGAAATTTAACGTTTTACGTTGTATTATCAATCAATCTTATTTCGCCTTCGCACCCCATGTCCGACGCTACGCTCGACGAAGCCCGCCTCACCGCCGAAATCGATCGGCTCAAGAGCGAATTCCCCAAGACCCGCGAGCTTTACCGGGAAGTGTGCGCGCTGCTGTTCTTCCGCTTCGGCGTCACGCCTACCGCTAATCGGCTCTATCAACTTGTGCGGCGCGGCAGCATGGGCACGCCCACGGCGGTGCTTTCCGAATTCTGGGCGGAGTTGCGCGAGAAAAGCCGCGTGCGCATCGAGCATGCAGATCTGCCCGAAGAGTTGCAGGGCGCGGCGGGCGAGCTCGTGGCCGCGCTCTGGACGCGCGCCACGGCGGCCGCGCAGGCCGCGCTCGAGGCGTTGCGCGTCGAGGTCGAGCAGGCGCGGCAGGATGCTCAGGCGGCGCTATCCACCATGGAGGGCGATCTCGCGCGCACCGAAACGGCGCTCGAACAACGCACGACCGCGCTGCTTGCGGCACAAGTGCGTATTCAGGAACTGGAGCAGGCGCAGGCTGCCGCTGCCGCCACGCGCAGTGCGCTGGAGAGCGAGGTCGCGCGGCTGCAGCAGGAGGGCCGCGAGCGCGACGGCGCGCTCGCGCAGGCGCGCGCCGATTTTGCGGCCGAACTCAACAAGCTTCGAGCCGGCGCTGAGCTCGCGGAGACCCGCTTGCAGGCCGCTGAAAAACGCGCGCTGCTCGAAATCGAACGCGAGCGCTCGGCCAATGCGCGTTTGCAGCGCGACGTTGAGGCGGCCACCAAACGAGCCGCGCGAGCCGAAGAGAGCGCGCGAGCGGAGATTCAATCGCTGCAGGGGCAGCTTGGCGATCTACGGCATCAGGCCGGCATGCAGGAAGGGCGCCTGGAGACACTGCGCGCGTCTCATGAGGCGCAGGCGCGGGAACTCGATGCGCTGCGCAGGAAGGCAGGCGCGGACGGCGCTTCGGGCGAGGGCAGCGAGGCGGGCACTATGACGCCGGCGCGGCGCGTGCAGCGGCGCACGGGGCGCTCCGCCGATGCCCCGGCGAAGCCGCTGCGTCCCGCGCGCAAGACGGTCGCGAGGAAATGACGTTTGCGGGGCGAACAAGGCTGAAGGCGCTGGGCGCGCGCCGCGCTCGTCCGGGCGAGTCTGGCTGGGCGACAATCCTCGGCTCGCGCCGTGGCCCCAGGCGGGTGCCTCGTGCTGGGTCTACCTATGGAGCCACCGCTTCGCTAACGTAATCGGCATCCGTACCCAATCGAGGAGATGCCGAGAATGTCCAGCACCGATACCGTTCCCGTCAATGGCAAGGCACCGTCGCCGCGCACGCGGGTGCGCCGCATCGCCGAGCGCGCCCATTACGATCGCGACACGCTGTACGCAATTCTCGACGCGGCCTACTTGTGCCACATCGCGTTCGCCGACGAGCATGGCGTGCACTGCATCCCCACGGCGTGCTGGCGCGAGGGCGATCATCTGTACATCCACGGCTCCAATGGCAGCCGCATGCTGCGGCTCGCGGCCGAGGGTGCGCAGGTCTGCGTGACGGTCACGCATCTCGACGGCCTCGTGCTCGCGCGTTCCGCGTTTCATCACTCGATGAACTACCGCTCGGCGATGATCTATGGCGCGTTCGAGGTGGTTGGCGCCGATCGCAAGGCTGCGGCGCTCGATGCCTTTCTCAATCACATCGCGCAAGGGCGTGCACATGAAGTGCGCGCAGGCAACCGCAACGAGCTGGCCGCGACGACGGTGTTGCGCCTGCCGCTCGACGAAGCGGCGGCGAAGATCCGCACGGGCGGCCCCAAGGACGACGACGAGGATCTCGGCCACCCGGTCTGGGCGGGCGTGCTGCCGCTGGCGCTCAAGCCGCTCGCGCCCGAGCCCGATGGTGCGCAGCCCGCGGATGGCGTGCCCGGCTATGTGATGGAGTGGGCCGGCCGGGCCGGGGGCGCGGACCAGTAGTTACGCGAATCGCCCGGACGGGGCTGTCCGCATGTTGTGGGTCTTCGCTCGACGCTCGCGGTGATGCCTGCCTGGTACGAGGGCCGACGCCTTGTCCATGTATCCGTTTTCACTATGCTTCGGAATCCAGAGTAAATCTCAGGTCGATATCTCCCGCCGAGGAGGAAGCCGGGGTGACGGCCATCGCAACAGCCTTCCTGAGCGAAGTGCGCGCCTTTCGTGCGGGTCATTCCGCCCTCGCCGGCATTGCGCATAACCTGGAAGCGGGCTGTGAACCGATCGCGGCGCTCGATCAGGGCCGCGCGAACAGTGTCGATTTTCCTGGCGCGATGCACCCGGCTGCGGCCGCCACGCGCGGACCTGCCGGAGTGCTGGAGGTGCCCGGCGACGATTTCGCGGTGATTTATTACGAAAATAACCGGCGGGGTCTTCTCGATTTTATGAATACGACCGGCATGCGAGAATATCGCTGATTTTTGTAAAATGACGCGAAATAGTCACAAAATCGACGAGAAAATCGCCTGCACGAATCATTCCCGGTGTGGCGGCGGCCTGTAAGCCCCGTGCGCTTTGCGTTTCGACATGCAACGCGATTTGCCTGTTTGGCCCGTGTGAGGTAGGGTATGCAGGTTTTCTCAACTCAACACAGGTAGCAGATGAACAAACAGGAACTCATTGACGCAGTCGCCGCGAGCACGGGCGAGACCAAGGCAGCCACGGGAGCCGCAATCGACGCGATCCTCGAAGTGGTCACCAAGGCGGTCACGTCGGGCGATTCCGTGCAACTCGTCGGCTTCGGCTCGTTCTCGACCGGCCAGCGTGCTGCCCGCGTGGGCCGCAATCCGGCTACGGGCGCGGAAATCCAGATCGCTGCGGCGAAGACGGTGAAGTTCACGGCCGGCAAGGCATTCAAGGACGCCGTCAACGCGTCGTGATGCAGGCCGCCGCTCGCATGGCGCGCACGAGCCTCGCAAGCTGACGGGAGCAGCGCGTAGCTGGTCTCGCCGGGTTGTCCGCCGTGCGTGCGGTTGCAGCGGCAAGGCGCATCATAAGCCGGGAGCGAGGCGCATGACGCCTCGCTCCCGGTCGTTCTTTTGCGGCGCCGAATTGCCAGGGTGCCCGTCTGATTATTTCAGGCCGTTACAGGCTTCAAGGCGCAACTGCGACCGTGCCTGATGGCGTTGTCGCGTTGACCTCATGCGCCGTCTTTGGCTGCCGGGCTATCCAGGCTCGCGCCACCCGCGCCAGCGCGATGCAACTCGTTGCGGCGCCGCTTGGCCTCATACATTGCCGCGTCGGCGGCACGCAACATCGCTTCCACGTTCTCGCCTTCCTCGCAGCTTTGCCAGCCCAGCGAAAAACTCAGCCGCGGCCCGCCATAAAACTGGTTGTTCAATTCGACGAGTTTCTCGATGCTGTCCGCAACCACTTCGGCGTCGCGCTGGTCGGCGCCGGCCATCAACACCACGAATTCGTCGCCGCCGATGCGTGCGGCATGGTAAGGCTTCTGAATCGCTTTCGCGAGCACCTCGCCGGCGCGGCGTAGCAGCGCGTCGCCTGCGGCGTGGCCCAACTGGTCGTTGACGGCCTTCAGGTTGTCCATGTCCACGACGATCGCGCTCACCGGGAAGGGCCCCTTGCGCTGCAGGCGATTGATTTCGTCCACGTAGAACGAGCGGTTCTTCAGCTTGGTGAGCACGTCGTGCTTGCCGAGGAATTCGAGGTAGGCTTCGGCCTTCTTGCGCGCCGTGATGTCGGTGAGCGCGAGCAGCACGAGATCCCACGCTTCCTCGTGACCGGGAAACACCGAGAATTGCAGATGCACGTTGAGCGTGTTGCCATCGAGTGCGTAGTTGACCACTTCGCGCTGCTGGAAAAGACGGCCTTCCCATAGATCGAGAAGCTGCTCGCGAAAGTGCGGACGCATTTCGTCGCGGAACACTTCGGGCAGACGCGAGAGCAGCGTGGCCTTGTCGGGTGCGCGATACATGCCGAGCGTGTAGTGATTGATGTCGAGCACCTGGATTTCGCTCATGCAGCGCTCGACGAACTCGGGGTGCACGTCCGTAAACGTGCGGAAATCGACGATGCCTTGCATGCGCACTTCGTCGAGCAACTGGCGGATGGCCGTGAAGTCCTCGACCCACAGCGACACCGGCGCGTGCTCGAAGATGCCGTGCGCGTATTGCTCGCTCATGGCGGCGCGATGGCGCGCCTCTTCGAGCGCGGAAACGTCTTCGATCGAGACGAGCACGCGGCTCCAGTCGTCTTCGTGCCCGGGCAGGATCACGCCGCGCAGCAGGATGTCCATGCGCCGGCCGCCGAGCGTGTAGTTCACGCTCTTGCTCTGGAACGTGGTGCGGCCTTCCCACATTTGCTCGAGCTCGCCCACGTGCGCCTGGAACATGTCGTCGCGCAGCACGTCGGCAAGACGCGCGGTGAGTTCCTCATGACTGCGCGCGCCGTAGAGCGCGAGCGTATGCTGGTTGACCTTCAGCACCCGGATGCACGCCGAGCACTCGGCCACGCGGCGCGGATCTTCTTCGAGCCACGCGCGCAGATTCGTGACGCCCGCCGCGCGCCACCGGGCGAACAGGGCGCGCAACTGGCTATAGTCTTCGAGCCAAAGTGAAGTGGGCGTGACGTCGAAGAAGTCGAGCAGGTCTACGCCCATTCCGGCGAAGCTGGCGGCGGTTGCCTGAGTGCCTTGTTGCATGTTTCGAGCAGTGAAGTGAGGATGGCGGCGCGGGCGGCGCAGCGTATAACCCGCATCCTACCCGAATACAGGGCGCGTGAAGCTGCGTTCGTAGCTGACTATGCAACGTGTATCGTTTGCGTATTGAAAGGCGCTCTGGCACGTGCGGTCATACCCCGGCCTCGACCTCCGCCAGATCGAACCCTTCGTCCAGCCATCCCGTGATGCCGCCGATCATGATCTTTGATAGGCCGTCCGAGCCTGGCGGGCCAGATTGCCCCGCGCGTTGCGCCGTTGCAATGAGGGCCCGCGATCGCGAGCAATTCGCGCGTGCTGAACAAGGCACGCGCCCGCGTGCATCAGCCACAAAGCGGCGGGCTTCCCGGCCAGATTGATGCCTCCACACGCCCTCGCTTTCGGCGTCAGTACTCCAGAACAATCTTCCCGAAATGCCCGCCCGCCTGCTGTAGCCGGAATGCATCGGCGATAGCCTCTAGCGGGAACGAGCGGTCGATCACCGGCTTGACGCCCGTCGCGTCGATGGCGCGCACGAGTTCGATCTGGTGCTGGCGGCTTCCGACGATCAATCCCTGCAAGCGTTGCTGGCGGCGCATCATCGTGCCGGTGGGCACCGGGCCCGCGATACCGGTCAGCACGCCGATCAACGCGATATGACCGCCCACGCGCGTAGCCAGAATGGACTGTTCGAGCGTTCCCGGGCCACCCACCTCCACCACGTGGTCGACGCCGCGTCCGTTCGTGAATTCCAGCACGCGCTGCGCCCATTGTGGCTCGCGGCGATAGTTGATCGTGTGGTCGGCACCTAGCTGTCGTGCGCGCTCGAGCTTCTCGTCGGATGACGATGTGGCGATCACGTTCGCGCCCATCGCCTTGGCGAATTGCAGCGCGAAGATCGACACGCCGCCCGTGCCCAGCACCAGCACCGTTTCGCCGGCCTTGAGCGCGCCGTTCACGACCAGCGCGCGCCAGGCGGTCAGACCGGCGGTCGTGAGCGTGGCGGCTTGCGCGTGACTGTAGCCGCGCGGGCTGTGCGTGAATGCCGTGGCGGGCGCGACCACGGCTTCGCGCGCGTAGCCGTCCATGCCATCGCCGGGCGTCGCGGAGAAATCGGCCATGGTGGGCTCGCCGTCGAGCCAGAGCGGGAAAAACGTGGACACCACGTGGTCGCCCACGGCGAATTCGCTCACGCCCGGGCCAACGGCCTCGACCACACCCGCGCCGTCGGACATGGGAATGCGGCCGTCGGCGGCGCCCATATGCCCGAGCACAACGCCAAGATCATGATAGTTCAGCGAGCTGGCATGCAGCCGCACACGAATCTCTCCGACCTGAGGCTCGCCCGGCGTGGCCAGTTCGACGAGCTTGAGATTGTCGAGCCCGGCGGGCGCGATCAGCTTGATGGCTTTCATGAGGATCTCCTGAAAACGCCGCAATGCGGCGCCGTGGTGGGGAATGGGCTTGCTGTGCAAAAGGCGCGCTGAGCGTGCATCTCGGGCGTGGGGCGTGGCGAGGCGCTCGCGCGCGAGTGGTGTCAGGCGTCCAGTTCTTCTATCGAATCCACCCTGTCGTGATAAAAGGCCAGGTGGTCCTTGATCGACGCGACCGCGTCATGCGGCGACTCGTAGGTCCACACCGCATCGACCGAGCGCTCGCCGCCCGGCACGATCGAGTAGTAGCTGCAATTGCCCTTGTAGGGGCAATACGTGGCATGGTCCGTGCGTGCGAGCAGCGACATATCGGCGTCTTCGCGCGGCACGTAAAACACGGCCGGGTAGTTCGCCTCGCGCAGCATCAGCGCCCGGCGTGTATCTGCGATGGTCTTGCCAGCAACCTTCACGACCACGCGCAATGGGCAGGGCTCGATCGTGATGGGATGGTCCGGGCCGGGAATCTTCACGGTTTTCGTGTGCATGGCGGTACTCCTTGCAGGCGTGGATCGGGGGCCGGAGCCCACTGACGCAGTTCGCGGCCGATGCCTTGCAGTGTAGGGCGAAAAGCCGCTCTTCCGCTTTCCTTCCTTTGGGTCACTCGTTCGCTCCGTGTTTGCGGGCAGGGCGCGCCCCGGCCGTGGCCAACCCGTTTCGCGCGCCAAGTTTATCGCGCGGGTGCGGATAAGCACCACGCCGCAAGCGCATCGCAGCTGGCATATCGATTTTCGAAACGGGCGAAAAGCATATGTGAAAACGTCGTTTTGCCGTGTGCCGGACCCTGTCTACGATGCAGCGATCGTCATTCATATGGGTTTCGCTCATGTCCACTCTGGCCGTTCCTTCTCACGATGCTGGTATCGACGCGCGCACTGATGCTGCCCCCGATGCCGTTCATTCACACCATGTCATCCGTTCCGCCGAAGACGTCGCGCGCATCGTCAATGCGGGCCCGGCGCAGAACAGCAAAACGCGCGCCGTGATTGCGATCGCGTTGGGTGGCGTGTTTCTCGACGCCTACGATCTCACTTCGCTCGCCTATGGCGTGAAAGACATCGCGCGCGAATTCGCGCTAACGCCGGCTCAGGTGGGCTTCGTTTCCGCCGCGATCGCGTTCGGCGCGATCCTGGGCGCGCTGTTCGGCGGCTATCTCACCGATCGCATCGGGCGTTATCGCGTCTTCATGGCCGATATGCTGTTCTTCGTGGTCGCCGCGATTGTTGCGGGGCTTGCGCCCAATGCGTGGGTGCTCGGCGGCGCGCGTTTCCTGATGGGCTTCGGCGTGGGGCTCGACTTGCCGGTGGCCATGGCGTTCCTCGCGGAGTTCTCGCGCGTGGCCGGGCGAGGCAACAAGGCGGCGAGTGTCGCGGCCTGGTGCCCCGCGTGGTACGCAGCCACGAGCACCTGCTATCTGCTGATACTCGCGCTCTATGCGGTGCTGCCCGCGCATCACTCGGGCTGGCTGTGGCGCCTGACGCTTGCGTTCGGCGCGGTGCCGGCGCTCGTCATCATTCTCGTGCGGCATCGCTATATCAGCGAGTCGCCGGTCTGGGCCGCGAATCAGGGCGATCTCGAAGGCGCCGCGCGCATCCTGAAGCGCACCTGGGGCGTGGATGCCGTGGTCGAGCGCGGCGCAAGCAGCGCGGGTGGTGTTGCGAGCGGCCTGGTGCTTGCAAGCGCACCGCGCACCGCGTCGTGGCGCAATTACGCTGTGCTGTTCAACGCCACTTACCGCCGCCGCACGATACTCGCGGCGACGATAGGCGCGGCGTCTTCGTTCGGTTACAACGCCATCATTTTCGGCCTGCCCGTGATCATTGCGAGTTTCCTGCAGCAAGGGCCGCTCACCACCATCGTGGCTTCGCTGCTGCTCAATCTGCTGTTTGCATTCGTGGGCGGTTTGATCGGCGTGCGCACCGCGCCCACTGTGGGCGCGTGGAAGATGACCGTGCTCGGTCACACATTGCAGGTGGCCGCGCTGGTTGGCCTTGCGTTGATCGGTCATCCGTCGAGCGGTGCGTTCGTTGCGCTCGCCATCGTGCTGCTGGGCGCGTATCTGTTCGCTCAGGGGTTCGGCCCAGGTTCACACTCGATGACGTATGCCTCGCTCAGCTATCCCACCTCGCTGCGCGGCATTGGCGTGGGCTTCAATCAGACATTGGTGCGCTCGGCGTCCACTGTTTCGCTGTTTCTCTTTCCCGTGCTCGCAGCGGCGCTCGGCACGAAGGTGTTCTGGGTTATCGCGATTGCGCCGCTTGCTTCGCTGCTCGTGTTGCTTGCGATCCGCTGGGAGCCCTCCGGCTACGACATCGACAGCGAAGACTACCAGCCGGCAAGCGCCGGGCGGGCGCAGGACGACGAGTGCCCGGCGTGCCTGCGCGCATAGCCGGAAATGTCATATGCAATCGCGGATTAACTGGTAGGGGATTGCGCTTCGCGCTGTTCAAATGATTGGCAGGACCCGCCCCGTACCTCAAGGTGCGAGCGGGACGTCAATCAGTCCAGTTCGAATCGCCATGCCGACCAGTGAATTCTCCCGCACCGCGGCGCGCTTGCCGCAGCCTCCCGATCCACGCCGCGTGCGGCGCATCACGAACGATGCCGAAGCGCTTGCGGCGGCCCGCACTCTCGCACAAGCCGTGGCACCCGGCGCATCGCAACGCGACCGCGACCGTGCGCTGCCATGGGGCGAACTCGATAGCTGGTCCGAAAGCGGGCTCGGTGCGATTACCGTGCCGCGTGCGTTCGGCGGCGCCGATGTTGCATACGCGACGCTCGCGGAGGTATTCGTGCTCCTCTGCACGGCCGATCCCGCATTCGGACAGATTCCGCAGAATCATTTCGGCGTGCTGGGTGTCCTGCGGGAGATCGGCACGACTGCTCAGCAGGCGCGCTTTTACGCCGAAGCACTGGCGGGGCGGCGCTTCGGCAATGCCGGACCCGAGCGCCGTTCCGCGGCATCGGCGACTATCCTGCAAGGCGCCACGCGTCTTTCCACAACATCCGAAGGGCTGCGCCTGAATGGCGAGCGCTTCTACTCGACGGGTGCACTGTTCGCGCACCGCGTGCCCTCGCGCGCCACCGACGACGATGGGCGCGCCGTGCAGGTCTGGGTGCCGCGCGATGCGCAAGGTCTTGCCGTGATCGACGACTGGAGTTCGTTCGGACAACGCACGACGGCGAGCGGCACGGTGCGCTTCAACAACGTTGCCGTCGATCCCGATGATGTCCTGCCTATCTGGCAGCTCGCAGACCGCCCCGGTCTGTATGGGCCGACTTCGCAATTGATCCAGGCGGCGATCGATCAGGGCATCGCCGAGGCTTCGGTTGCCGACGCGCTCGAATTCGTGCGCGAGCGTGCCCGGCCCTGGGTGGATTCGGGCGTGGCCCGCGCGGCCGACGACCCGTACATCATCGCCGACATAGGGCGGCTACAAATCGATCTGCATGCGGCGCGTGAGGTGCTGCTAGAGGCGGGCCATACGCTCGATGCGCTCGCCACCGACGCATTCGGCAAGGGGCTCGATGCCGAAGCGAGCGCGCGCGCCTCGGTGGCCGTTGCGCGCGCAAAGGTATTGACCACGCGTATCGCGCTGGAGGCGAGCGAAAAGCTCTTCGAACTCGCTGGCTCGTCAGCCACGCGCGCCGCGCACAACCTCGACCGGCACTGGCGCAATGCGCGCACGCACACGCTGCACGACCCCGTGCGCTGGAAGCTGCATCTGCTGGGCAACTATCACCTGAATGGCGTGCTGCCCGCGCGGCATTCGTGGAACTGACGAGGTCTCGCGTGAGAACCGGAGAACATTGAAAGGAACTGAAGCATGAACGTCGAGATTTCTTCCACGCTTTTGAAGGCGCCTGCCGGGACGGGTGAGTTGCGTCGCGCCATCGCGCCATCGAACCCGCCGGCGCGCATTGAAGACGATGCACACGCGATTGCCGTCGCGCAACGCCTTGCGAGTGCATTTGCACAGAAAGCGGCACTGCGCGACCGCGAACGACGCTTGCCTTGGGCTGAGCTCGACGCATTCGTCGCGAGCGGCTTGTGGACGATCACGGTGCCACGCGAATATGGCGGGCCGGGTGTCAGCAGCGGCACGCTGGCTGAGGTGATAGCGACCATTGCCGCGGCGGACGGCTCGCTCGGGCAGATTCCGCAGAATCATTTCTATGCGCTCGAAGTACTGCGCGTGGGCGGGAGCGCGCAGCAGCAGCGCTTCTTTTACGAGCGCGTGCTGGCAGGCGAGCGCTTCGGCAATGCGCTGGCGGAAATTGGCCAGAAGGACTTTCGGCGCCGCACGCGGCTTTCGCGCGATGTGCACGGCTGGCGTATCGACGGGCGCAAGTTCTACTGCACGGGCGCGCTCTACGCGCACTGGATTCCCACGCTGGTGGTGCGCGAGGAAGCTAGCGCTGACGTGACTTATCTTGCGTTCGTGCCGCGCGAGGCGCAAGGCGTAACGATCACGGACGACTGGGACGGCTTTGGCCAGCGCGTGACGGGCAGCGGCTCGGTACAGTTCGACGGCGTGCGTGTGGAGCCTGAATGGATCGTGCCATTTCAGGCGTCGTTCGAGCGGCCGACGACCATCGGACCGCTGGCACAGATCCTCCACGCCGCAATCGATCTGGGGCAGGCGCGCGGCGCTTTCGAAGCGGCGCTGCGGTTCGTGCGCGAGCGCTCGCGGCCATGGGTCGACGCGCGGGTCGAACGTGCCGCCGACGATCCGCTCACGCTCGCCCGGTTCGGCGATCTCTCCGCGCGCCTGGCTGCCGCCGAGGCGCTGGTGCGCCGCGCGGGCCGTTATGTGGATGCCGGGCAGGCCGCGCCGGGCGAGCGCACGGTAGCCGAGGCGTCGATTGCCGTGGCCGAAGCGCGTGCGCTCACCACGACGATTGCGCTCGAAGCAGGCTCGCGCCTGTTCGAACTGGCGGGCACGGCGGCCACGCTCGACGGTCTCGGGCTCGACCGTTTCTGGCGCAACGCGCGCACTCACACGTTGCACGATCCGGTGCGCTGGAAGTATCACGCCATCGGCAACTTCTATCTGAACGATGCGCTGCCGCCTCGTCATGGAGCGTTGTAATGGTCAGGCCGGACAAGAAAATTCTACTCAACGCTTTCAACATGAACTGCGTGGGCCACATCAATCATGGCTTATGGACGCATCCACGCGACCGTTCTGCCGATTACCGGCAACTGGCTTACTGGATCGATCTCGCGCGCACGCTCGAACGGGGGCTTTTCGATGGGCTCTTTCTCGCGGATATCGTGGGCGTGTACGACGTCTATCAGCACAATGTCGACGTGACGCTGCGCGAGTCGATCCAGTTGCCGGTCAACGATCCCACGCTGCTGGTGCCCGCCATGGCGGCCGTCACACAGCATCTGGGTTTCGGCGTGACGGTGAATCTCACCTACGAGGCGCCTTATCTGCTCGCGCGGCGTTTTTCCACGCTCGATCATCTTACCCAGGGGCGCGTTGGCTGGAATATCGTGACCGGCTATCTGGACAGCGCGGCGCGCGCCATGGGCGTGCGGGAGCAATTGCCGCACGACGAGCGTTATGAGCGTGCCGATGAATACCTGGAAGTCCTGTACAAGCTCTGGGAGGGAAGTTGGGAGGCGGATGCCGTGCTGCGCGACAAGGCGGCGCGCGTGTATGCGGATCCTGCGAAGGTACACCGCGTGCGGCACGCGGGACGCTATTACGATGTCGATGGCTATCATCTCGCCGAGCCGTCTGCGCAACGCACGCCTGTGCTGTTCCAGGCAGGCAGTTCGGGACGCGGGCAGCGCTTTGCCGCGCGCCATGCCGAATGCGTGTTCATTTCGCCGCCCAATCGCACGGTGGGGCGCGAGACCGTGCGCGCGTTGCGCGAGCAACTGGTGCGCGCGGGAAGGCGCGCCGACGACGTGAAGGTGTTCGTGGGCGCGGCGGTAGTGCCGGGTGCGACGGAACGCGAGGCGCGCGAGAAGTACGCCGACTACCGCCGCTATGCGAGCCGCGAGGCGGGACTCGCGCATTTCGCGGCAAGCACGGGCATCGACTACGCGCAATACGATCTCGATGCGCCGGTCGATTATGCGGGGGGCAATGCAATTGAATCGACCTCGCGCACGGCGCAGCAGCACGGCTGGACGCGCCGCAAGTTGCTGGAAATGTTCGAGCTCGGCGGCCGTTATCCGGCGATTGTCGGCAGCGCGGCGCAGGTTGCGGACGAGTTGCAGGCGTGGGTGGACGAGGCCGGCGTGGACGGCTTCAATCTGAGCCGCACCGTGGTGCCGGAAAGCTACGAGGATTTCGTCGATCTGATCGTGCCCGAGCTGCAAAACCGCGGCCTCTACAAGACCGCTTATGAGGCGGGCACGCTGCGCCACAAGCTGTTCGGCGCGGGCGACACGTTGCCGGAGCGTCACGCGGGTGCGGCGTTCCGGCATGGGGTGACCGAGCCCGTGTGAGCAGGGTGGCGCGAGACGTCTGAAGCTCCTCGCGCACGAATTGACGCAGATCACCGAAATATTGATTATGGTGATATTTCCTGTTTATGCCTTTAAGCGATATTGCCATGATATCGTCTACAGGCATATAATGGCTTTATGCTTCACAGGAATATCCCATGAAGATCATCGTCCATACGGCAACCGGGCTTGCCGAGATCCTGCAGTCGGCCAGAAAGGCCCGCGGCATGACCCAGGCGCAGGCGGCAGCCTCGCTCGGCATCGGGCAGCCGCGCCTTTCCGCGCTCGAAACCACCGGCACGGCGAGCATCTCGCTCAACCAGATGCTCGCGTTGTTCGCGCTCTACGAGCTCGAGCTGTGCGTGCAATCGCGTGACCAGAGCGACCTGCACGAGGCGCGCGAAGACCAGCCGGAGTGGTAGGCGATGGGGCGCAAATCGCATTCACGCACGCTCTCGATCTGGGCCAACGGAGAGCGCGTCGGCACCTGGACGCTGCCGCCAATGGGCGAAACCGAGCTGCGCTACGACCCCGCCTGGAAGGCTTCGGCGGCGGGGCGGCCGCTTTCGCTCTCGCTGCCGTTCGGCGTGGGCGAGCGGCCGCTGCGTGGCGCGCGCGTCTACGACTACTTCGACAATCTGCTGCCCGACAGCACACACATCCGCCGGCGCATCGCGGCGCGCTTTCGCACCGACTCTCTCGGCGCGTTCGACTTGCTCAAGGCGGTCGGACGCGATTGCGTCGGCGCCGTGCAACTGCTGGAGGAGGACGAGACGCCCGAGCGCCTCGATCGCATCGAGAGCACGCCGCTCGACGATGCCGCCATCGAGCGGCTCCTGCAGGAAACCTCGGGCGCGTTGCCGGGCGGCACGGGCGACCCCGACGAAGAGTTGCGCATCTCGCTTGCGGGCGCGCAGGAAAAGACGGCGCTGCTCTTTCACGAGGGCCGCTGGCATCTACCTCACGGCGCCACGCCCACTACGCACATTCTCAAGCTGCCGCTTGGGCTGATCGGCCATCGCCAGGTGGACTTTCATACCTCGGTGGAGAACGAGTGGCTGTGCCTCGCCCTGCTCAAGGCCTACGGGTTGCCCGTTTCGTCGGCGCGCATCGTCACGTTTGGCGCGCAGAAGGTGCTGGCCGTCGAGCGCTTCGACCGCGCCGTATCGCGCAGCGGCATGCTGCTGCGTTTGCCGCAGGAGGATTTTTGCCAGGCACTCGCCGTGCCGCCTCATTTCAAGTACGAATCCCAAGGCGGCCCGGGCGTGCGCGAGATCGCCAATCTTTTGCGTCAGTCTCAAGCCGCGCGCGAAGACATCGAAACCTTTCTTTCAGCGCAGATCGCCTTCTGGATGCTGGCCGCGCCCGATGGACATGCGAAGAATTTCAGCCTGCGGCTTTTGCCGGGCGGGCGCTTTCAGCTCGCGCCGCTCTACGACGTCATGTCGATCTGGCCCGTGGAAGGCGATGGCGGCAATCAATGGTCGTGGCACAAGGCCACGCTGGCGATGGCGGTGTGGGGCAAGGGGCGGCATTACCGCATGCGCGACGTGAAGCGCGCGCATTTCGACGCCACCGCGCAACTGTGCCACTACGGTGCCGACGCCACGCCGATCATCGAGCGGTTCGTCGCGCGCACGCCGGCAGTCATCGAAGAGGTAGCCGCTATGTTGCCGGAAGGATTTCCGGAGCGCGTGGCCACGAAGATGTTCGACGGGCTGCGCTTTTCCGCGCAGCGGCTCGCAACTTGAGCGCGCCCGTGACGCCGGGGCTGCTCGAGCGCGGCGAACGCGGCAATCAGCGGATCGACGAGGGGTGTTTCGCGAGCGGCGTGACGTGCATCGTCATGTACGGGAAAAGCGGCAGTCCGGAAAGCAGCGTGTGCAATTCGTCATTCGACTCCGCGTCGAAAACGCTGTAATTCGCGTATTCGCCCACGACGCGATAAAGCGCCTGCCATTTTCCCTGGCGTTGCAGGTCCTGCGAGTAGGCCTTCTCGCGTGCCTTGATCTCCTCGGCTTGCGCGGCCGGCATGTCGGCGGGGATGTGCACATCCATACGAACCAGAAACAGCATGTTCTATCCTCGGTTTTGAAAAATAATCAGGAGGCCGAAACGCTTGATCGTGGCTTGTCACGGCGATAATGCGCGAGTTTGTCTTCGTCGAGCGCGACGCCAAGCCCGGGGCCGTCCGGCAGATGCAGGCAGAAGTCGCGATAGGCGGGACGCTCGACCACGATGTCGTCCTTCACTAGCAGCGGCCCGAATAACTCCGTGCCCCACGCGAGCCTTGGCAGCGTCGCGAAGCAATGCGCCGCCGCGAGCGTGCCCACGCTGCCTTCGAGCATCGTGCCGCCATAGAGCGCCATGCCGCCCGCGTCGCCCACGGCTGCGGTGCGCAGCGTGCCATAAAGACCGCCCGACTTCATGATCTTCAGCGCGAACACATCGGCGCACGCACCACGAACGAGGTCGAGGGCGTCCTCCGGCCCCATCAGCGTTTCGTCGGCCATGATCGGAACCACGAAGCGTGCGGCTAGCCGCGCGAGCGCGGCGCGCTGCTCACGCGGCACCGGCTGCTCGATCAGGTCGATGCCGGCCGCTTCCAGCATGGCGATGCCAGTTGCCGCCTCGGCTTCGTTCCAGGCCTGGTTGACGTCCACGCTCACGCGCGCCCGATCACCCAGCGCGCGCTTGATGGCCGAGACGTGCGCCACGTCCTCGCGCACGCTGCGCCGGCCGATCTTGAGTTTGAAGGTGTCGTGGCGGCGCTCGGCGAGCCAGCGCTCCGCTTCCTCGATATCGCGCTGGGTGTCGCCGCTCGCGAGCGTCCACAGCGTGGGCAGGGCGGTGCGCACCGCTCCGCCGAGCAGCGTGGAGAGCGAAACGCCAAGACGCTTGCCCTGCGCGTCCAGCAGCGCCGTTTCCAGCGCGCACTTCGCGAAACGGTTGCCGCGCGCGACTTTTTCGAGCCGGGCCATGGCCGCATGAATATTGGTTGCGTCCACACCTTTTAGCGCGGGAGCAAGATAGGTGTCGATGGTGAGCTTGATGCCCTCGGGGCTTTCGTCGCCATACGAGAGGCCGCCGATGGTGGTGGCCTCGCCGATGCCTTCGACGCCGTCGCTGCAGCGCAAGCGGACGACCACGAGCGTCTGCTGCTGCATGGTGGCCATCGCGAGCTGGTGGGCGCGGATGGTCGGCAGATCCACGAGGATCGCTTCAACGGAGCTTACGGTTGCGTTCATACCTGGCAGATTGGATCAAGTGAGTTGAGCCGAGTATGCAGGCCGTTCGGGCGGCGTGTCCAACACCGAAAATGTCTGAATCGATACTTGCCGGGTATGGTGCCGGCGTGCCTATGCGAGGCGTATGCGCACCGCATGCCGGGTGCTTCAGCGCTCGGGCGGCGCGAGGTGCTCCATTTTTTCTTCCGCGTACAGCACGTAGATTAGTTCGAGCATGCTGCGCACATCCTCGGATTCGTCGAGCATGCGCGTGCTCATGATGATGGGCGAAACGAGCTTTGCATCGTCGAGATCTTTGTACGCCACGTCGTCGCGCTTGAGGCCGTAGACGCTGCTCGGCACGATTGAAATGCCTTCGCCCGCCGCCACGAGTCCGAGCGCGATCTGCAGCTCGCGCGCCTCGTAAAGATGTTGCGGCTCGAGCGCGCGGTCGTGAAAGGCCGCGAGCACCTGGTCGGCGTAACTGGGGCGCGGGTGCTTCGGGAAGATGATGATGTTCTCGTTCACGAGTTCGCGCAACGAGAGCGTCTTTCTGGCACCAATGAGCGGATGCTCGAGCGGCAGGGCGACGATCAGGCGCTCTTCGCGCAGCACCACGCGGCGAATGCTCGGATCCTCCAGACGAATGCGCCCGAACCCCACGTCGATGCGGCCCTCCTTGAGCGCCTTGATCTGGTCCGTCGTCGACATTTCGATCAGGCTCAACTCGACTTCGCCATTCTCCTGACGATAGCGGCGGATGATTTTCGGCAGCATGCCGTAAAGCGTCGAGCCGACGAAACCCACCGAAAGACTGCGTTCGATCTTTCCCACGCGCCGCGTCATGGACTCGAGCTCGGCCGATTGCGCAAGCAGTTGCACCGCATGCTGATAGAAGAAGCGGCCGGTATCGGTGAGCTTGAGCGGGCGCGAGTCGCGCTCGAAGAGCTGCACGCCCAGCATTTCCTCGAGCTGCTGTATTTGTCGCGAAAGCGGTGGCTGCGCGATGTGCAGCCGCTGGGCGGCGCGCGTGAAATTGCGCTCTTCGGCCACGGCCACGAAGTAGCGCAGGTGTCTCAACTCCATGTTCATACCTGCCGGATATTGTCCTGATACTAAATCAGTGTTGGACGCGCCAGTTGCGGCCCAACTATGCTTCTCTCACAGCAATCGCCGCAATTCATTATACCTTCGGAGCATGAAAACTCCGGTTTGCAGCGGCGAGAAGAACCCGAGACATTTTTCCCCGCAGATAAAGAAGTGGAGACAGTAGCCATGAGCGCGAAGGTATTCGACACCCAGGAAGTGCAAGACCTGCTGAAAGCAGCCACCAACCTCGGCGGCGCGAACGGCAATCCCCGCTTCAAGCAGATTCTCAACCGTTTGCTGGGCGATCTGCTCAAAGCCATCGACGACCTCGACATCACGCCCGATGAAGTCTGGGCAGGCATCAACTATCTGAACAAACTCGGCGCGGACGGCGAAGCCGCGCTGCTCGCCGCTGGCCTCGGTCTGGAGAAGTATCTCGACATCCGCATGGACGCGGCGGACAAGGCAGCCGGCATCGAGGGCGGCACGCCACGCACCATCGAAGGCCCGCTCTATGTGGCCGGCGCGCCACTGCGCGACGGGGTTTCGAAAATCGATCTCAATCCCGACGCTGACGCGGGCCCGCTCATCATCCACGGTACGGTGACCGGTCCGGATGGCAAGCCGGTTGCCGGCGCCGTGGTGGAATGCTGGCATGCCAATTCGAAGGGTTTTTATTCGCACTTCGACCCGACCGGCGCACAGAGCGACTTCAACCTGCGCGGCGCGGTGAAGACCGGCGCCGACGGCAAGTACGAATTCCACACGCTGATGCCGGTGGGCTACGGCTGTCCTCCCCAGGGCGCGACCCAGCAGCTTCTGGATGCGATTGCCCGTCACGGCAACCGTCCCGCGCATGTGCATTTCTTCGTCACCAGCGAAAGCCACCGCAAGCTCACGACGCAATTCAATATCGAAGGCGATCCGCTGATCTGGGACGACTTCGCCTACGCCACCCGCGAGGAACTGATTCCTCAGGTCGTGGAGAAAACGGGCGGGGCGGCGTTGGGCTTGAAGTCCGACACGTACAAGGACATTGAATTCAACTTCGCGCTGACCACGCTGGTGCAGGGCAAGGACAACCAGATCGTCAATCGCCCGCGCGTTGCCGCCACGGCGTAATAGCCCGCAATACTTTCTTACCACTCCCTTATGGCGGCGACGCTGAAAGCGCGCGCGCCATAAGCGAATCCCGCAAGAATCATTCGATACCGATGCGCGAATACTGCGCAGGGGCCCACTCGCGTCCACGGAGAGGAAATATGTCCGCCATTATCGACAAAGCCAACGAGCTCGATCACCTGCTCGCCAACGCGGTGCAGGACGACAAAGAGGCCGGTATATTCCGCTGCCGTCGTGATATCTTCACCAACGCCGATTTGTTCGAGCTGGAGATGAAGCACATCTTCGAGAGCAACTGGGTGTACCTCGCGCACGAGAGCCAGGTTCCGGACAACAACGATTACTACACCACGTGGATCGGCCGGCAGCCCGTGGTCATTACGCGCGACAAGACCGGGCAGTTGAACGCAATCATCAACGCCTGCGCGCACAAGGGGGCGATGCTGTGCCGGCGCAAGCACGGCAACAAGGGCAGCTTCACGTGCCCGTTCCACGGCTGGACCTTCTCCAATACCGGCAAGCTGCTGAAGGTCAAGGACGAGAAGACCACCGAATATCCCGTGCAATTCAATACGCACGGCTCGCATGACCTGAGAAAAGTTGCGCGCTTCCAGAACTATCGCGGGTTCCTTTTTGGCAGTCTCAATGCGGATGTCGCGCCGCTCGAAGACTATCTGGGCGAAGCCCGGGTGATCATCGACCAGATCGTCGACCAGGCCGCCGAAGGTCTGGAAGTGCTGCGCGGCAATTCCTCGTATGTCTACGAAGGCAACTGGAAGATGCAGATGGAGAACGGCTGCGATGGCTATCACGTTAGCACCGTTCACTGGAATTACGCCGCCACGATGGGGCGCCGCAAGGAAGACGGCACGCAGGCCGTGGATGCGAATAGCTGGAGCAAGTCGGTGGCCGGCGTTTATGGCTTCGACCACGGCCACATTCTGCTGTGGACCCAGACGATGAACCCCGAAGTGCGGCCCGTCTACCGGCAGCGCGATGAAATCAAGGCGCGCGTGGGCGAGGCGAAGGCGGATTTCATCGTCAACCAGACGCGCAACCTGTGCCTGTATCCGAACGTGTTCCTGATGGATCAGTTCAGCACGCAGATTCGTGTCGTGCGGCCGATCAGCGTGGACAAGACCGAAGTTTCCATCTTCTGCTTCGCGCCGAAGGGCGAGAGCGCCGAGGATCGCGCCACCCGCATCCGCCAGTACGAAGACTTCTTCAACGTCTCGGGCATGGGCACCGCAGACGATCTGGAGGAATTCCGCGCCTGCCAGAACGGCTACGCCGGCACCACGGCGCTTTGGAACGACCTGTCGCGTGGCGCTCCGTTGTGGGTTCACGGTGCGGACGAGAACGCAAAAAAGATGGGATTGAAGCCGCTCATTTCGGGCGAGCGCAGCGAAGACGAAGGTTTGTTCGTATGCCAGCACGAATACTGGGTGAACGTGATGCGCGACGCGCTGAAAAAGGAACAAGAGGGAGTGCCGGCATGAGCTTCGACTACCAGACAATCTGCGCCGCGCTTTACCGCGAAGCGCGACTGCTCGACGACCGCCAGTGGGACGAATGGCTGACCTGCTATGCGGAAGACGTCACGTACTGGATGCCGGCATGGGACGACGACGACCAGTTGACGGAAGACCACGAAAGCCAGATCTCGCTGATGTATTACCCCGACAAAGGGGGGCTGGAGGATCGCGTGTTTCGCATCAAGACCGAGCGCAGCGGCGCCTCGACGCCCGAGACGCGTACCAGCCACAACGTCACGAACGTGGAAGTGCTGGCCGAGCGCGGCGAAGAAGTGGACGTGCGCTACAACTTTCACACACTCAGCCATCGTTACCGGGTGAACGACCAGTACTTCGGCACGATGTTCGTGACGTTGCGTAAGACAGGCGACAACTGGTTGATTGCATACAAGAAGATCGTGCTGAAGAACGACTACATCCGGCAGGTTCTCGACGTCTATCACGTTTGAGATCGAGCCGGAAAGAATCAGAGGCAGGTACTAGAGGCAGTGGAGGAGGTTCCCATGTCCAGTTTCAAAGTTGCATTGAATTTCGAAGATGGCGTCACCCGTTTCATCGACTGCAAGGCGGGTGAGAAGGTGCTCGACGCCGCCTTTCGCGCAAAGATCAATCTGCCGATGGATTGCTCAGATGGCGTGTGCGGTACCTGCAAATGCCGCGCGGAAAGCGGCCGCTACGATCTCGGCGACGACTACATCGAAGACGCGCTGACCGAGGACGAAAAAGACGGTGGCCTCGTGCTCACCTGCCAGATGGTGCCGCAAAGCGATTGCGTGATTGCGGTCCCCACGTCGTCCACCGCATGCAAGACCGGGCATAGCAAGTTCGCCGCAACCGTATCGAAAGTCGAGCAGCACAACGACGCGGCCGTCGTGCTCGAAATGGAGGTGGACGAGAGCGCCCCGGTGTTCCTGCCCGGGCAGTATGTGAATATCGACGTGCCCGGCAGCGGGCAGCATCGTTCGTATTCGTTCTCATCGGCGCCGGGGGCCGCGAAGATCAGCTTCCTCATCAAGAAGATCCCGGGCGGCGTGATGAGCACGTGGCTGGAAGCCGCCCAGCCTGGTGAAAAGCTGGAATTGCATGGCCCGCTCGGCAGCTTTTATCTGCGCGACGTGCAGCGGCCGCTGCTGTTCCTCGCCGGTGGCACGGGCCTCGCGCCGTTCCTTTCGATGCTCGAAGTGCTGGCGCGCACGAACGCACAGCAGACGGTGCATCTGATTTACGGCGTCACGCGCGATCTCGATCTCGTGCAGGTTGATGAGATCGAAGCCTATGTGGCGAAGCTGCCGAATTTCAGCTTTGCCACCGTCGTGGCCGAAGCGGAATCGAATCATCCGCGCAAGGGCTGGGTAACGCAGCACATTCCGGCCAACGCGCTGAACGACGGCGACGTCGATGTGTACCTGTGCGGGCCGCCGCCCATGGTCGACGCCGTGCGCCAGTATTTTGACGACGAGGGTGTGAAGCCCAACAGCTTCCACTACGAGAAGTTCACCCCCAACGCACCGGCGAAGGCAGCATGAACATGCAACGATTCGCAGGCAAGGTGATCGTGGTCACCGGCGCCGCGCAAGGAATAGGCCGTGGTGTGGCGCTGCGTGCGGCCGCCGAGGGCGGCAGGGTGTTGTTCGTCGATCGCGCCGATTTCATCTCCGAAGTGGCGGCAGAAGCGCAGGGGGCCGAGACCGCGGGATTCGTCGCCGACCTGGAAACTTACGAGGGCGCGCAGGCGGCAATGGCATTCGCGGCCGGGAAATTCGGCGGCATCGACATTCTGATCAACGGCGTGGGCGGCGCGATTCGCATGCGTCCGTTCGCCGAATTCGAGCCGGCCCAGATCGACGCGGAAATTCGCCGCTCGCTCATGCCCACGCTGTATGCGTGCCATGCGGTGCTGCCGCATCTGCTCGCGCGTGGGGGCGGCACCATCGTCAACGTTTCGTCGAACGCCACGCGCGGCATTCGCCGCGTGCCGTACTCGGCGGCCAAGGGCGGCGTCAACGCGCTCACTCAGGCACTGGCGATGGAATACGCGGAGCACAATATTCGCGTGGTCGCGAGCGCGCCGGGCGGCACCCGTGCGCCGGCCCGACGCGTGCCGCGCAATGCGGCAGGCGATAGCGAGCAGGAAAAAGCATGGATGAACGAAGCGGTGAAGCAAGTCACCGAATCCACATTCTTCAAGCGCTATGGCACGCTCGACGAACAGATCGCGCCGATCCTTTTTCTCGCATCGGACGAAGCCAGCTACATCACCGGCGCCGTGCTGCCGGTCGCGGGCGGCGACAACGGTTGATCCCCCTGAAGCTTCAATCGCAAATAGTTGAAATTTTCAACTAAATAACTATACTCCCATGCGTCGCCGGGTCCGCCGGCGCACGCCATGGGAGTGCGCGCTTGTCCACAAGTCTTTATTCCGGCTTTCTCACCTTCAGGCTCGATCTCGCGAGCGCGCTCCTGAGCGAGCGCGCCAATGCGGTCTACCGCGAGCGCTGGAGCCTCGACGTGCGCGCGCTGCGCGTGCTGCGGCTCGTTTGCGCGGAGACCGGCATCACGCCCAAGGCCATCTCTCAGCGCGCCTTGATCGAAAAGACCCTGCTCTCGAAAACGCTGGCCGAACTGGAGGCGCGCGGGCTGATTGGCCGCGGCACGCACGCGCAGGACCGCCGCAGCGTCGCGCTGAGCGGCACGCCCGAAGGCGTCAAGGTGGCGCAGGCATCGGCGAGGGTGGGGGCCGCGCTCGAAGCTGAACTCTCGGCTGCGCTCACGCCCGTCGAGCGCAAGACGCTCGATCGCCTGCTCGTAAAACTTTCGGCTAGTCTGCTGGATAGCGCCGCCGGGGCGACCTGATATGACGCGCTCCCAGGAGCGGATGCAGGCGCGCCGCGCCCCGTCCGCGCTCAATTCCCAACGCCCCGCTGTAGCGGCTCGCGCCGCCAGCAAGGAGTCATCCATGCCCAGTCTGGCCGAATCGTTCGCGCCCGTCATCGACCCGACGCTGCTCACGGGACTCGAAACGATGCTGTGCGCGGCCGGCGCGTGGCTCGGCCGCGAGCATGAGGGCGAAACCGGCCACGAAACCGGCCACGAAATTGGCCGCGAAAGCGCAGGCTGTACCGGACAGGAAAGCGAGGCAGCGTGAGTGCAGCACTGGGCGCGCACGTGAGCGCGCATATGAACGCCCATACGGCGTACACGGTCCTCGACCTGATCGGCACCTTCGCATTCGCGATCTCGGGTGCTGTGGCCGCCCGGCAGCGGCGGCTCGATCTGTTCGGCATCATCGTGGTGACCTTCATGGTGGCGTGCGGCGGCGGCATCGTGCGCGACGTGAGCATTGGCGCGATTCCGCCTGTGGGGCTTTCGAACTGGGCGTATCTGGCGGTGTCGATGCTCGCTGCAGCGCTCACCATTGCCGCCTACCCGAAAGTGCGGCGGCTGCGCCATCCGGTGCTGTTCTTCGATGCGATCGGGCTCGGACTCTTCGCGGTGTCGGGCGCACAGAAGGCGTGGATCTGGACCAACAGCGCGGAGACGGCGATCCTGCTCGGCATGGTGAGCGCCGTGGGCGGCGGCGTGCTGCGCGACATCCTGCTCTCGCGCGTGCCGGCCATTCTCGAGCGCGAGATCTATGCGTCGGCCGCGCTGCTGGGCGCGGCGTTGCAGGTCGGACTCAACGCGGCCGGGTGGTCGTCGTTCTGGACGCCGTGGGTCGCAACCCTGGCTTGCGTGACGCTGCGGCTCGCGGCGTTGTACTTCGGCTGGCGTCTGCCCGTGTTTCATACGCGCGAAGGCCCGAAGCGCTCGCCGCCGCGCACGGGCTCCACGGACGACCGGCAAGACCTGCGGTAATCATTGCCGCCGCCCGGCAAACGCGGGGCCCGGGGCCGCGCTGCGCCAGCGGAAGCGTCGATCAATCAATGTAAGCACAATGAAATAAAGCGGCGAGTCGTGCAAGGCGTCATGCATCCGCCATGCTGACGTGTTTGCCGTGTTTTCATTCCGGGCGGATAGCATCAGGCTTCGCCGCGACCGGCCAGAAAGCACGCGTTTCGATGAAGCGCTATATTTTTGAGGCGCAGTGCGCCAGGGGTGGCGCGCATCGAACGATGCGTTGCTGCGCGGCGCTGCGTGAAGCATGCCCAGCGGTACTGGATGAATCGCCCCGTGACGTAGCCACAGCCCGGAGCCCATTGGCCACATGAGGCCACATGAGCCCGGACGGCACGGATAACGAAAGAAGAATCCACCTGGGAGCCGACGTGAAAATACAACTTGGCGCGTGCGTTTTGCTCGCAGCCAGCACGGCCGCCTCGGCCCAATCGAGCGTGACGCTGTACGGCCGCGTCGACGGCGGCATTGAATACCTGAACCACATCGCCAATGGCACGGGCGGCAGTTCGAGCCGCTGGAGCGCGGAAGGCGGCGACTGGGGCACCAGCATGTTCGGACTCAAGGGCACCGAGGACCTGGGCGGCGGCACCCAGGCGCTGTTCGACCTGGAAACCGCGGTGCAGATCATGAACGGCACCACGGGCGGCGGCCGGATGTTCTCGCGCCGCGCGTATGTGGGGCTGAAGAACGAGACGTGGGGCCAGTTGCAGGCGGGTCGTAACCTCTTCATCGACAGCGACGGCGTGTGGGAATTCGATCCGTTCGTGCAACAGGCGGTGTCGTCGGCTTCGCTCGTGCGCGGGCGCAACTGGCAGCAGACCAGCAACAACGTCGAATATCACAGCCCGGTCTGGAATGGCTTCGACGTGCAGGGGCAATATGCCTTCGGCAATCAGCCGGGCGCCTGGAACAGCGGCGCGCCGGGCGAGTTCGGCCGCTCGGACGGCATCATGCTCTCGTATCACTCGACGGTGTTCGACGTGCGCGGCATCTACGACGAACTGCGCGATCAGAACGGCCGCCTCTCCAACATCTTCACGGCTTCGCGCGAGTATTTCGTGGGCGGCAATCTGCGCGTGCAGAAGTTCAAGATCCAGGCGGCCTACACGCACTATTCGGCGCCCGATTCGCCCGCGGGCGTGGCGCATAGCGCCGACCACTACTGGCTGGGCGCGACTTACCAGGCCACGCCGCGCTGGGCCGTGACGGCGGCGGGCTTCTATATTCACGTGGGCGAGGGCGGTGGCGACGCCGCGCACGATCCGTCGAGCCACGCCATGCTCTACGCGCTCGGGACCACCTATAACCTGAGCGCGCGCACGTTTCTCTACGGCACCGTTGCGTACGTGAACAACAGCAAGAACGGCACTTTCTCGGTGTTCGCCACACCGCGCGATTCGAGCTCGCCAACGAGTCCCATGGCCGGCGAGTCGCAAACCGGGGCGTACATCGGCATGATGCACGTGTTCTGAGTGTCGGTGATGAACGCGGCGGCTTCCGTTGCGTCCTCAAAAGGAGGTTGAGCTCATCATGTCCAGGCAATCGACATCGTCGGCGTCGCTGGGATTCATCGGCGGCATCACGCTACTGTTCACCGCGCTCACCGCGCTCTATCTGCTGGCGGGCGGCGCATGGCTGCTCTCGCTCGGCGGCTCGCCGTACTACGTCGTGACCGGCGTGGTGCTGCTCGGCGTGACGTGGCTGCTCTACCGGCGCAGTCCAACCGCGCTCGTGCTCTATGCACTCGTGCTGGTGGGCACGGCAATCTGGTCGCTCTGGGAGTCGGGGCCCGACTTCTGGGCGCTCGCGCCGCGCTCCGGCGTGCTGGTCGTGTTCGGCGTGTGGCTGCTGCTGCTCGTGAGCTGGCGCCTCGAAGGCGCGAAAAAGGCGGGCGTGAGCGCGTTAGTGGGCGCGCTCGTGATCTGGGCGGGCGTGCTGGTCTACGCGTGCTTCAACGACCCGCAGACGGTGAACGGCACGTTCGGCTCATCGGCTGGCACGACGCCCGCCGCGAACCCCGACGGCATCGATCCCGCCGACTGGCCCGCCTACGGGCGCACGCAGGAAGGCACGCGTTATTCGCCGCTACAACAGATCACGCCGGACAACGTGAAAAACCTGCAGGTGGCCTGGACGTTCCGCACGGGCGACACGAAAGGGCCGAACGATCCGGTCGAGATCACCGATGAAGTCACGCCGATCAAGATCGGCAATCTGCTTTATCTGTGCTCGCCGCACCAGAAGCTCTTCGCGCTGGACGCGCAAACGGGCGAACTCAAGTGGAAGTTCGATCCGAAGCTGCAGCCCGATCCGTCGTTCCAGCACGTGACGTGCCGCGGCGTGTCGTATATCGATCTTTCGGCGAGCGCAGATGCGGCGGCAACGCCTGCGCCCGCGGCGGCCGCGAGCGAGGTGTCCGCCAGCGCTTCGTCCACGCAGGCCGCCGAGAGCGCCACGCCAGCCAGCGACACCAGCGCGTCGGCTCCGCAAGCCGCAGCGCCCGCGAGCGACGCCGCCACCACAACCGCATCGGCGGGCGAAGCCTGCACGCGCCGCATCCTGCTGCCCGTGAACGACGGCCACCTCTACGCGCTCGACGCCATCACGGGCGCACCCTGCGCGGGCTTCGGCAACAACGGCGACCTCGACCTGCAGCACGCCATGCCGGTCACCACGGCAGGCATGTACGAGCCCACCTCGCCGCCGGTCGTCACGAGCAAGGTGATCGTCGTGGCGGGCGCGGTCGAGGACAACTTCTCGAATCGCGAGCCCTCGGGCGTGATTCGCGGCTTCGACGTGCACACGGGCAAACTGCTCTGGGTATTCGACACGGGTGCTGCGGACCCGAACAAGATCCCGGGCCCCGGCGAGCACTACACGTGGAATTCGCCGAACTCGTGGGCACCCGCCGCCTACGACGCAAAGCTCGACATCGTCTATCTGCCAATGGGCGTGAAGACGCCCGACATCTGGGGCGGCGACCGCACGCCGCTCATGGAACGCTACGCGAGCGGCATCCTCGCGCTGCACGCTTCCACGGGCAAGCTCGCGTGGTTCTACCAGACCGCCCACCACGATCTGTGGGACATGGACATGCCCTCGCAGCCCACGCTCGCCGACATCACCGACAAGGACGGCAAGACCGTGCCGGTGGTGTACGGCCCCGCGAA
>JAITTX010000155.1 GCA_031286755.1 Paraburkholderia sp. | reverse complement strand
ATGTTGTCCCACTGGTACTGGCGCGTCGAAGCAACGTCGATTTCCGAGTCGAAGTGGCCGATGTTGCAGACGATCGCGTGGTGGCGCATCGCCTTCATGTGGTCATGGCCGATCACGTGGTAGTTGCCGGTGGCCGTCACGAAGATGTCGGCCTTGTCGGCCGCGTATTCCATCGTCACGACGCGGTAGCCTTCCATGGCCGCCTGCAGCGCGCAGATCGGATCGATTTCCGTGACCCACACCGTTGCGCCCAGGCCGCGCAGCGACTGTGCGCAGCCCTTGCCCACGTCGCCGTAGCCGGCCACGACCGCGATCTTGCCCGCGATCATCACGTCGGTGGCGCGCTTGATGCCGTCCACGAGCGATTCGCGGCAGCCGTACAGGTTGTCGAACTTCGACTTGGTGACCGAATCGTTCACGTTGATGGCCGGGAACGGCAGACGACCTTCCTTCTCCATCTGATACAGGCGGTGCACGCCGGTCGTGGTTTCCTCGGTCACGCCCTGGATGTGCGAGAGGCGCTTCGAGTACCACGTCGGGTCGACGTCGAGGTGCGCGGCGATCGACTTGTAGAGCGCGACTTCCTCTTCGTTGGTGGGCTTGGCGATGACCGAGCGGTCCTTCTCCGCCTTCGAGCCGAGGATCAGCAGGAGCGTGGCGTCGCCGCCGTCGTCGAGGATCATGTTGGCGAACTCGCCGTTCGGCCATTCGAAGATGCGGTGCGAGAACTCCCAGTATTCGTCGAGCGATTCGCCCTTGAACGCGAACACCGGCGTGCCGCCCTGCGCGATCGCAGCGGCAGCGTGATCCTGGGTCGAGAAGATATTGCACGAGGCCCAGCGCACGTCGGCGCCGAGCGCCGTCAGGGTCTCGATCAGAACGCCCGTCTGGATGGTCATGTGCAGCGAGCCCGCGATGCGCGCGCCCTTGAGCGGCTGCTGCGCCTTGTATTCTTCGCGGGTTTGCACGAGACCGGGCATTTCGGTTTCGGCGATGTCGAGTTCCTTGCGGCCCCAGCCGGCAAGCGCCATATCGGCAACGACGAAATCTTTGGCTTGATTCTGCGGAACTGCGGCGTTCATCACGCCCTCCTTTCTAAAAGTGACTAGAAATTAAAGACGTGAGCGCCGTTTTTCAGTGCGGCGAGTTCGTGGCTTCGCGCCCTCGAATCGACCGTATTGAGCGCCTTCGAGCCTGGCGGGTCACGCAGTGTCAAACCGCGAATCCGTCGCAACGCTCCTCGAAGACGAGGCGTGATTGTAGCAAAACGAGATGGCGCCCGCGCGAGCGCCGGTTGGGCCGCGCGGCACGCCGTGGGTGGACTATGGATGAACTCAGCTATTGGGCTGCGCCAGGTCGAGCGAGCGCACTTGCCGCACGCTCGCGATCGCGGCGTCGAGAAAGGCCTGCGAGCAGCGCACCGTTTCGGCTGTGGTGGCCGGGTCTGCCTCGACGAACCCCATCTGGATGTTCAGAAAGCGCTCCGCATGAATGCCCTCGTGGTAATGCATGCGCACCTGCTTCTCACCAGTGAAGCGGCGCTGGCCGAAGATCTCGCGCAGCGTCCACGAGAGCGCGCCGTCCTCGCCGCCGTTGCGGCGGAAAAAGTCGTCCATCGGAAAACCGCCCAGCGCGAGATATGCGCTGCGGCGGATCACGAGGCTGCTCGGCACCGTGTTGCTGAGCACGGCGGCGTACTTCTCGAAGTCCGGATGCGCCGTGAGCCGCCCGGGAAACCCCACGTAATCGATGTCGAGGCGGATGGCCGCCTCGTGCGGGTGCTGCTCCATGTGCGCGTGGGCCGCGGCGAGCGCGCCGGGCAGGTATTCGTCGTCGGCGTCGAGAAACGCGAGGAGCGGCGTGGCCGCGTGCAGCGCCGCCCAGTTGCGCGCGCGGGCTGCGCCGCCGTTGGTCACCGTCTGCAGGAGCCGCACGCGCGCATCGCGCATGGCGTGGACGCGGACGATGGAAGCGGAGGCGTCGGTCGAGCCGTCGTCGACGACCAAGATGTGCGTTGCCTCGGGCTGCGCGAGGCAACTCTCGAGCGCGCGCGCAAGCGTGGCGGCGCCGTTGAAGCACGGAATGATGATCGAAATGGGGGACATGGTAGGCAGCGACAATGGACCGCATGATCCGCGGCAACAGGCAGGATCATAGGCGTGTCGCGATATCGCGAAATGCGGCGTAGCCGCGACGCAACGGCACACCCCGGGGAATAGCCGTCGCCTGCGCCGCCTAAACCGGCAGGAAGCCGAGCGCCGGCGCGAGCAGCACCATCACCACACCCGCGATCATCATCGTGAGGCTGGCGACCACGCCCTCCTCGCTGCCCAGTTCGCGCGCCTTCGCGGTGCCCACGCCGTGCGCCGCCGCGCCGAACAGCGCGCCACGCGCGAGCCGCGTGCGCAGCGGCACGAAGCCCAGCACCAGCTCGCCGAACAGCATCCCGCACACGCCGGTGGCGATCACGAAGAGCGCGGTGAGGTCGCGCGGCGCGTGAATCTTGTCGGAGACCGCGAGCGCGAACGGCGTGGAGACCGAGCGCGTCATCAGGCTGCGCTGCAATTCGGGCGACAGATGCAGCAGCTTGGCGAGCACGAGCGAGCCGCCCACGGCCACCACGATGCCCACCGTCACGCCCACCGCGAGCGAGATCCAGTGACGCTTGAGCAGCTCGCGGTATTCGTAGATGGGCACGGCGAACGCGACGGTGGCGGGGCCGAGCAGCCACATGAGCCAGCGCGTGTCCTGGAAGTAGACGGGATACGGAATGTGCAGCAACAGCACGAGCGCGCCCAGCACGGCCGGCACCGCCACGAGCGGCGTGAGCCACGGCGAGCGAAAGCGCGCGTACAGCGCCTTCGAGGCGAAATAGAGCGCGACGGTGAGGACGAAGCAGCCAGCGGCGATCAGGCGCGAGGCGTCGTCGGCGAACAGGGACGCGTAGAACGTGTTCATGACGGAATCATCCTTGGCATGCGTGCATGGGTGAGTGGTGCGAGTGCATCAGGCGCGTGGTGGCGGGCGGGCCGCTCAAACCCGCGCCACGTGACGCGCCTGGCGTGCGTGGCGTGCGTGGTGCACGCGGCGCAGCGCGAGGCGGCGCTCCAGCCGCGCGGCCCGGTCCACCGCGAAAGCCACGGCCACCATCACCATCAGCGTGCCGCCGGCCACCACGAGCGCGAGGCGCCAGCCGTCGGCGCGAAAGAGGCCGCCGTACTGCACCGCCGCCACGGCGGCGGGGATGAAGAACAGCAGCATGTCGGAGAGCAGCCAGTCGGCGCCCGCCTTCACCCAGCGCGGCGTCACGCCGCCGCAAAACAGCAGCGCGAGCAGCAGCACGAGCCCCACCACGCCGCCCGGCACGGGCAGATGCGTCGCGCGCACGAGCGCATCGGCGCCGAACCAGACCCCGGCGAGCAGCGCCGACTGCATCGCGATCCGGCCGACGCGCGCGAGCCCGCCCGCTCGTGCGGTCGATGCGGTCCGTGCGGAGGTGTTCGGAGCAGTCATGGCAAACCCTAAGTGACAATGGAGTAGAAGTCAGTATAAGTTGCGCTGCAACATAAATAAAATGACTTAGATTTATCAAGTTAATTCCATAATGGAATGTATTAGTCTGGCTGACAGGAGACGTGACCATGGAATTGCGCGCGCTTCGCTATTTCATCGAGGTGGTGCGGCAGCAGAGCTTTACCGCCGCGGCCGAGCAGTTGCACGTGACGCAGCCCACCATCAGCAAGATGGTGAAGGCGCTGGAGGATGAGACCGGCACCCCGCTGCTGCTGCGCGACGCCCGCCAGATGGTGCTCACCGACGCCGGGCGCATCGTCTACCAGCGCGGCCAGGACGTGCTCGCCGCGCACGCGCGGCTGCAAGCCGAACTCGCCGATCTGGGCACGCTCGGGCGCGGCGAGCTCACCATCGGCATTCCGCCGATGGGCGGCTCGCTCTTCACGCCCGCCATCGCCGCGTTCCGGCAGCGCTATCCGCAGATCGAGCTCAAGCTTTTCGAGCAGGGCTCGCGCGCGATCGAGGCCGCGCTCATTTCCGGCGAGCTCGAACTGGGCGGAGTGCTGTTGCCGGTCGACCCGGAGCAGATCGACGTGCTACCGATGTCGCACGAACTCCTGTGGCTGGTGGCGCCGCGCGGCTCGCGCTGGGACGGCGCGCCAAGCGTGCCGCTCGGCGAGCTGGCTGGCGAGCCGTTCGTGTTCTACGGCGAAAGCCTCGCGCTGAACGACGTCGTGCTCGCCGCCTGCCGCGCGGCGGGCTTCACGCCGCAAATCGTCGGCCGCAGCGGCCACTGGGATCTGATGGCGGCGCTCGTGCTCGCGGGCGTGGGCATCGCGCTGCTGCCCGCGCCCTACGTGCGCCGGCTCGACGCGGCGCGCTTCACCTGCCTGCCGGTCGCCGATCCGCAGATCGCCTGGGACATGGCCATTGGCTGGAAGCGCAACGGCTATCTCTCGCACGCCGCGCGCGCATGGCTTGCCGTGGCGCGCGAGGAATACGGCAAGCCGTCCACCGTCCTCGACGACTTCGTGCGCCCGCCCGGCCTCGAACAGCCCGCCGCCGGCACGCGCTGAAACACCGGCGCGCCGCCCGCCCCAGGCAGCAGCGCCGTTCGTGCGGCACAAAGTGAAAGAGCCGTCCGGCTCACGCCGGACGGCTCCTTACGCGCTTTTTTTATGAGTGGTCTCTCTCGCGCCGCGCGCCGCGCGCAGCGTAACGCGCTTTGCGCTTACTGCCTGCTGCTTACTGCGGTGCTACGAACTCGATACGCCGGTTGTGGAAGCGTCCGCCCGCGGTGTCGGTGCGGACGACCGGGGTGGCTTCGCCATAGCCCTCGGCCGTGAGCGTGGACGCGCTCACGCCTCGCGCGACCAGAAAGGGGCGCACGGCCTGCGCGCGCCGTTTGGCGAGCGCGAGATTGCCCGCCTTGTAGCCGACGTTATCCGAAGAGCCCGCAATCCCGATCTTGACCGGCTTGCCTTCCTTCGCGCACGCGTTGAGCACCTTGGCCGAC
>JAITTX010000143.1 GCA_031286755.1 Paraburkholderia sp. | reverse complement strand
CAGCAGCACGAGGCCCACGTAAGTGACCGAGGTGGTGTCGAAGGGGTGCAGCTTGCCTTCGGTGGCCCAGAAGCACAGCAGGCCGATGGCGACGCCCAGCAGGCGTTTTTGCGGGCCGGTCATGGGGCCGAGCTCGCGCAGCGAGGCTTCGACGGCTTCCTTGCCGCCGGCGATGGCATCGGTTTCGGGCGGCAGCATCTTCAGCACGATGAAGAGCAGCACCGCCGACATCACGATCGCCCAGGGCGCGCCCGCGATCAGCCAGCCGAGCCAGGTCACGCGCGCGCCGAGCATCTTGTCCATGAAGCCCGCGGTGAGCAGGTTTTGCGCGGCGGCCGTCTGGATGCCGACGTTCCAGATGCTGGTGGCATGCGCGACCACGATCATGATGCCCGCCGCGATGTTCGAGCGCTTGTCCACGCCGAATGCGGAAATGACGCCCACCATGATCGGCACTACGCAGGCGCTGCGCGCCGTGGCGCTCGGGACGACGAGCGAGAGCACGATGGTCACGGCAATCGCGCCGATCAGGATGCGCCGCGTGGTGGTGCCGATGAGCGAGAGCGTGACGAGCGCGATGCGCTTGTCGAGCCCGGTCACGGTCATGGCCGCGGAAATGAAGAGCGCGCCCGCGACGAGCGCGAGCGCGGAGTTAGAGAAGCCCGCGAGCGCCATGCTGATGGCTTTCGAGGTGCCGTAGAGCTGGGAGGGATCGTCGAGGGTGGGCGCGGTGCCCACGAGAAACGCCATCAGCGAGGTGATGATGATGGCGCTCGCTTCGTAGGAGACGGCTTCGGTGAGCCACACGACCACGGCGAAGGCGAGAATGGCGAGCATGCGTTGGCCCGCTACGGGCAGGCTCGCGGGCAACGGCAGCAGCAACACCGCGACGAGCGCCACGATGCCTGCGATCAAGCCGATGGGCAAACCCGGTTTCCGGGGCGCAGGTGCCGCGCCCGCCTCCGGTTTCGCTGCGTTCATGAGGTGGGCTCCATGTCGACCAGGGACGTGCGGGATCGTCCCATATCGGGCCATGGCGTGCGTTGAAGGTGCGCCGGAAGGTGCGCTGGAACAAGGTCGATGCGGCAGGCCGGCAATTGAAATGCATCGGGGCCGGCAAGCCAGCGAGGACGTAAAGGCGTAGCGAAGATGGTGGGACCGGCTGCGCGCCGGTTCCCGCGTGCGCGAAAAAAACGCGAAAGAAGCGCAACAAAAAAGCGGTTGTTTACTGGCTCGCGCCCGTGGCGGCACCCGCGGCCGCGGCCTTTTTCTGCGCGTTCTGGAGATTGGTCGGATAGTTCGGGTCGTTGTTCGCGGGCTTGTAGCCTGCGTCCTCCAGTTTCTTCAGTTCGGCGTTGTTCTTCGCGCGCGCGGCCTTGCGTTCGGCTTTGTGTTGCGCGCGCGCCTGTTTGCGTTTCTCGGCCTTGGTGAGCGGCTGCGAAGCCGGAGCCGCGCTTTGCGCGGTGGCTGCGGGCGCGCTGGCTTCCTGGGCGAAGGCGGGCGCGGTGACGCCCAGCACGAATGCGGCGGCGGCCGCGGCGAGAGTCAGCTTGCTGGTGGTGGACTGCATGAACACCCCTCTGGTTGATTTTTACCGCTGGTTTCAGGGTTTGTAATGCAAGAATCGCGAGAAGTGGCGCGACGGATGCCGCGCCGTCACGGGGCGCTGGAAACGCCGGAACGAGCCGTTGCCCCAGATTGAATGTATACGATCCTTGCAAACGAGGGTAGCAAGTGCGGACCCTGACCCGCGCCGCGCTTCAGGGCGCCGGTGCGCAGCGGCGGCGAAGACATGCCGCGACTGGCGCGCGCATCGTGCGTGCGGTTGTGTGTGGACGGTGCGTGCGACAGCGCGGGCGATTGTCTGCAATTACGCGCCCGTGTCCTGCTGCTTCGCCACCACGCGCTCGACGATGCGCATGCGCTGCGCGAGCGTTGCCGCGCTCTGCGCGCGCACGTGTTCCACCACGGCTTGCGGCGCGCTTTCGGGGCAGCCTGCATCGAACGGCGGCGCCGGCGCGTATTCGATCCCGAGCTGGAGCGCCTGCGCGGCTTGCTCGCCGATCAAATCCGCCGCGAGCGTGAGCGCGAAATCGATACCTGCCGTGATGCCGCCGCCGGTGATGAGATTGCCGTCGCGCACCACGCGCTCCTTCACCGCGATCGCGCCGAATGGTTCGAGCAAGCTGTGAAAGGCCCAGTGCGTGGTGGCGCGGCGGCCGCGCAGGAGGCCCGCGGCGCCGAGCACGAGCGCGCCGGTGCAGACGGACGTGACGTAGCGCGCCTCGCGCGCCTGGTGGCGCAGGAATGCGAGCGTGTCGTCGTCTTCGAGCAGCGGGCCCACGCCGCTGCCGCCCGGCACGCAAATCACGTCGAGCGGCGGGCATTCGTCGAACACGGTGTCGGGCGTGAGCAGCATGCCGGTTGCCGACATGAGCGGCTCGCGCGTCTTCCAGACGAGCCGCACCTCGGTGTCCGGCATCGACGCGAACACGTCGTAGGGTCCGCAAAGGTCGAGTGGCTGAACCTTGGGGAAAAGCAGAAATCCGATCTTGAGCGTCATGGGGAATGCCTCGAAATGAAGGTGGAGAAAGACGCGGGCCGTGCCGGCGACGGCGCGTTCATTGTCACTCTATGCGCGTAAAGGTTCGCAGGAGCGCCAAAAAGCACGCAAAAGCTGCCAGCCGCGATGCGCGTCGGGGCGTCCGAAGGCGCCGTTATTGTGCAAAACCGCCATACGTGTGGTGTTTTCGCTGCATCGCGCACGCGTCGCACGGGCGCAGGCGGCCGGTATGCGGGGCGCGCCGGGCCACGTTTACCCCTGTAAACAAGGATCGAAATGCGTTCTCCAGTCAGCGCCGCGCAACAAATTTGCATCTGCGATGCAAAAGAGTCACGCAAAACGCTTGCACGCTTGTAGAATCCGCCGTTGAAGCATCTGCATTCCGCTGTGCTTCGTCGATTCACTGACCAACACTGGTAGGAGAAACATGCCGACTTCCGCAAAGAAAGTGGCCAAAAAGGCAGCTGCCCCGGCCAAGAAGGTTGCCGCAAAGAAAGCGCCCGCCAAGACGGCCGCAGCTAAGAAGGTCGCCGTGAAGGCGTCCGGCGCACCGTCGCCGATCAAGGACACCTTCACGAAGGCCTCGCTGGCTGCTCACGTTGCTGAGCGTGCCGGCGTCGAGCCGAAGGCCACGAAGGCCGTGCTCGCCGCGCTGGAAGACACGATCCTGGGTTCGGTCCACAAGAAGGGCGCCGGCGAGTTCACGCTGTCGGGTCTTCTGAAGATCGTCGTCCAGGCCGTTCCGGCGAAGAAGAAGCGCTTCGGCAAGGACCCGTTCACGGGTGAAGAGCGCTGGTTCCCGGCCAAGCCGGCAACCGTGCGCATCAAGGCGCGCGCGCTGAAGAAGCTCAAGGACGCAGCAGCGGCCTGATGCTTCGCTCCGTGGTTGCCGCGTGGCCGTAGTGACCGTGCGACCGCGGCACGCGTGAGTACCCCAGAGAATCCCCGTTGGCGTTTCGCCCACGGGGATTTTTATTTGCCTGCGGAAATCGCATCGTCTCGTTTTTGACGCAAAGGTATGTTTGGATGTTATGCATTCGCGTCGAGTAAAATATCGTAAATACAGGGAGTATTTGACGATTTCAATCTTGCCTGACGATGCGCCGAAGGCCTTCAGGCAAAAGAAGCATGCACATACGTTATGCCAGTTTCCGAGCTCAGCATTCGCCAGATTGAAGCGTTTCGCGCCTTGATGCAATGGCGCACGGTCACGCGCGCCGCGCACGCACTGGGCGTTTCGCAGCCCGCGATGAGCCGTCTCGTTGCCGATTTCGAGGCGAGCGTGGGTTTCGCGTTGTTCGAGCGCACGCGCGGGCGGCTCGTGCCCACGGGCGAGGCGCACGCGCTGCATGCGGAAGTCGAGCGCGCGTTCAGCGGATTGGAGCGGGTCGTGCAGGCCGCCGCGCAAATTCGCGCGCAGCGTCGCGGCGCATTGTGCGTGGCGGGAGCGCCCGAGCTCGGCCCCGACTTTCTGCCGCGCGTGAGCGCGGCGTTCGCGCAGGAGCATGAAGGCGTGGACGTGACGCTGCTCACGCTCGATCCCGCGCTCGCGCTCGAACGCGTGGCGGCGCAGCGCTGCGATCTGGCGTTGGTGGGCGAGGAAGCGGCGCCGCGTGCCGTGCGGCTCGAGCGTCTCGGGCAATGGCCGATGCGCTGCATCGTGCCGCGCGGCCATCGCCTCGCGCGCAAGCGCGCCATTGGCGCCGCCGACTGCGAAGGCGAGCCCTTCGTTTCATACGCGGCGGGAACGCCTGCGCGCCTGCGCATCGACAGCCTGTTCTCCGGGTGCGGCGTCGCGCGTCTCGCCAGCGTGGAGGCGGATCTCGCGCAGGCGCTCGTGACGCTGGTGGAGGCGGGCATGGGCATCGCGCTCGTCGACCCGCTCACGGCGGCGGGGGCGAGCGCTCGCGTGGTGGTGAAGCGCTTCGTGCCGGAACTGGAGGTGCCGCTCAATGCGGCGCGATACGCGCAGCGGGACGCCGCGCCGCTGGCGGAGGCCTTCTTGCGCCATGCACGGGCGGCGCTCGCGCGGCTGCGCTGAAGGCGGCCCGGCGCGCAGCATGCCATCGTTTTTAAGCGCTTCGCGCTTTCACGCCAGAAGCATCCAGCGTACCAGCACCAGCACGCGCGCCCAAATGAAAAAGCCAGCCCGAAGGCTGGCTTGTGTAGCGTGCAGCTTTTAGCTGCGTGGTCTCTTCGCCAGGCCGGGCGTGCGCCCGGCTCATGTCGATCAGAACTTGTGGCGGATGCCCAGGCTGACGATTTCCTGCGAGCTCGAAGCCGAGTTGTAGCCGTACGAGCCGATCGATGCGCCAGCACGCTGGGTCGAGCCATCGGCGTTGCGCTGCGTGCCGTTGGCGTGCTGGTAAGCCGCCACTGCGTACAGGTCGGTGCGCTTCGACAGGCTGTAGTCCGCGCCGAGCGAAACCTGGTTGTACGAGGCCGACGTGTCGCCCGCGCCGTGCGTGTAGATGTAGCCGAGGCCGAGCAACAGAGCCGGGTTCAGCTGATAGCCGAGGAAGCCGCCTGCAACGTTGTAGCGCTCGGTCGACTGGAACGCCGAGTAGCCGTCCGGCTTGATCTGGACGTTGGCGTAACGCACGCCGAACGTGAACGGACCTGCGACGTACTGGGCAGCGACCGAAGCATTGCCAACCGACTTCGCCGAAGCGTAGCCCTGCTGGATCTGGGTGCCGTCCTGGAAGATGTTGTCCGACGTCGAGTTCGATGCCCAGCCGCCGTTCGCCAGACGCGCTGCCGGCGACGACGAGTTGTCCATGCGGAAGTAGCCGGCGGCAATGTTGAACGAGCCGACGCCGTACGTGGCGGCCGCGCCCCAGCTTTGGCCCGAGCCCGTCGCGCCCGCGACGCCGCCCAGTGCGTACATGCCTTCGAACTGGAAGCCGTCGAACAGCGGCGAGGTGTACTTGATCGAGCTGTTGGTACGCGAGCTGTTGTCGTTGTTGTCGACGTCACCCGGCGTGGCGAACGTGCTGCCGAAGTAGTTGTCGGCGGTCAGCGGCTGAATCATGTCGACCAGCGGGTCGTACTGGCGGCCCAAGGTCAGCGTACCGTATTGCTGGTGCGACAGACCCACGAACGCCTGGCGACCGAACAGCGCGTTGTTGCCGTTGTAGTTACCCATCTTGCCGTTGTTGACGTTGAAGCCGTTTTCCAACTGGAAAATCGCCTTCAGGCCGCCACCGAGGTCTTCCGCGCCCTTCAGGCCGAAGCGGTCGCCCGAGAGGTTGCCGGCGTACAGGCCGACCAGGTTCTTGTTTTGACCGGCTGCGTTCTTGGTGTTGCCCACCCACTGGATCGATTCATCGATCACGCCGTACAGGGTCACGCTGCTCTGCGCGTGTGCTGCGCCCGAAGCGGCCAGAATGGCCAGCGAGAGGGTCGAGAGTGCGATTCGTTTCATCCAGTTTTCTCCACGCAGATATTTAGTTGTTGCTCGAATTAGTCGAAGCTGTTGCGGAATGGAGAATAACGCAGGGGTGCAATTCACCTGAACTGAAAAAAAATGACTGTCGCGAAAACCTGACACATGCTCAGAAAGCCTTGAAATACGGGGGCTCTAACGATTCCTCCGGATTTTGAAAGAAATGTTCTCCGGCTCTGCATTATTGTCGTTTTCGATACAAGTAACGAAACGTGCAACCGGAGGCGAGGCGATACCAGGGTAAATACTGAGCAACCTCAGAATGCGCCCTGGTTGCTCCGGGCGGTGGATCTAGTTGCTCCGGCGCGAGCCGTCGGGCGCTTCCTGGTGTTTGCCGCGCTTGCCGGCGCGGCGGCTGCCCGCGGCCGCCGTCATGGCGAGCGCGGCGCTTGCGACGAGCGCCACCGAGCGCCAGGGGTGGCGCTTGACGTAGCGGTCGGCGGCGGCCACCGTGCGGCCGGCCCGCACGAGCGTGCTGGCGGCGGCATGGGTGGCGCTTTTCTCGATGTTCACGAGGTTCACGATCGAGCGGCGGATCTGCAGGCCGCTGGCGCTGCGCCGGGCGAAGGCGCCGCCTTCCGCGCGCATCTGGCCGATGGCATGCAGCGGCGCATCGCTGGCGCCCGCGCCATTGGCGGCGTCTCGGGCCGGGCCGGCCGCGAGCGCCGCGTACGGCGGGGGCGTGCCGTGGCCGGCCGCGCTCGCGCCAGTGTTTCCGATGGGAACCGGGGCGGTGGGCTGCGCTCCCGCAGCGGTTGCGCGCATGGGCGCGATCGTGGAGGCGGCGAGCACGGAGGCGAGCTTCGCGCGGCTGCCGGGCGGCGTTTCCTCAAGGAAACCCCACGCGCCGCGCGGATCGTGCAGCCGCGCGCGCGCCGCCGAGAACTCCGCGCCGAGCAGCAGCACCGCCGCCGAGAAGTACAGCCACATCAGCAGCACGGCGAGCGAGCCCGCGGCGCCGAAGGCGGTGGCCATGCCCGCGTGCGCGAGGTAGAGCGCGAAAAGTTTCTTGCCCACCGAAAACAGCACGGCTGCCACGGCGCCGCCCACCATGGCGTCGCGCCAGCGCACCGCGGCGTCGGGCAAAAAGCGCAGCAGCGCGGCGAAAGCGACCGCGAGCACGAGCAGTCCGACCGCCAGCTGCACGATGTTTCCGATAATCACAAAAGTGGTTTCGCCCCAGAGCCACTGGCCGACGAAGGTGATGGCGGCATCCAGCACGACCGAAATGAACAGCAGGAGACCCACGCCGAGCACAAGGCCGAACGAGATCAGCCGCACGCGCACGAGCGCGAACACCGAGGAGTTACGCGGGCCGGTTGGCGGCCAGACAATATTGAGCGCTGCATTGAGCGACGCAAACGTTGCGGACGCGCCAATCGCCAGCATCGCGAGCGAAATCGCGGCGGCCACACTGCCCGCGCCGCCCGCGCGGTGCGCGTTCTGCACGATGGTCGTGATGCCCGCGGCGGCGTCGTTGCCGAGCACGTTGTGCACCTGGCGAAACAGCTCGCCGCGCGCCGCGTCGGCGCCGAAGAACCAGCCGGCCACCGCGATCACCATCACGAGCGTGGGCGCGAGCGAGAACGCCGAATAGAACGCGATGCTCGCGGCCAGTGAAGGGCAGCGGTCGGCGATGAACTGCCGGCATGCGCGCACGACCCAGGAAGCTTCCTTGCGCGCGGCGGATTCGAGCCGTGCCGATGAGAGGGTGGCCATACTGTACGTCCCGCGTTCCGGAGTGGGTGGTTTCATATCGTCGGCACCTTGCCCGGCGCGCGTGGCATGCCCGCGTTCGGCCTCGTTCGAATTCATTTGACCTCGTCCCGCTCTTCCGCTCTTCCGCTCTTCAACCAGCCCTTCAATATAGCAAGCCCGGTACCCACGCGCGCCAGCCGGGGGAGCCGGCGCGGCCGGGCCGGGAGCCGGTGGCGAGGCGATCGGACACCTTGCGCGATCCGTCTCCCAAAACGTCTTATACTGAAAAAACCCACAATCCCAAAGCCGAGGACGCACACCATGCTGCAAATGTCCCGGCGCCAGTTCCTCAAGGTCACGGCAACGTCGCTGGCGGGTTCCAGCCTTGCGTTGATGGGTTTTGCGCCCGACAACGCGCTTGCCGAGGTCCGACAATACAAACTGGCGCGCACCACTGAAACCCGCAACACCTGCCCGTATTGCTCGGTGGGCTGCGGGATCCTCATGTACGGTCTCGGCGACGGCGGCAAGAACGCCACCGCGAGCATCATTCACATCGAGGGCGATCCCGATCATCCGGTCAATCGCGGCACGCTGTGCCCGAAGGGCGCGAGCCTCATCGACTTCATTCACAGTCCGCAGCGGCTGCATTATCCCGAGTATCGGGCGGCGGGCTCGAACGAGTGGAAGCGCATCTCGTGGGACGAGGCGCTCGATCGCATCGCGAAGCTGCTCAAGGAAGATCGCGACGCGAACTTCGTCGAGAAAACGGCGGACGGCAAGACCGTCAACCGCTGGCTGACCACCGGCATGCTGGCCGCCTCGGCGGGCAGCAACGAAGTCGGTTACCTCACGCACAAAGTGGCCCGCTCGATGGGCCTGCTCGCATTCGACAACCAGGCGCGTGTCTGACACGGCCCGACGGTGGCAGGTCTTGCCCCGACGTTTGGCCGTGGTGCGATGACGAACCATTGGGTCGACATTCGCAATGCGGACGTGATTCTGGTGATGGGCGGCAATGCGGCCGAGGCGCACCCGTGCGGCTTCAAGTGGGTCACGGAGGCCAAGGCGCACCGCAAGGCGCGGCTCATCGTGGTGGACCCGCGCTTCACGCGCACGGCATCGGTGGCGGACTATTACGCGCCGATCCGCACCGGCACGGACATCGCCTTCCTTGGCGGCGTGATCAACTGGCTGCTCACGAACGACAAGATCCAGCACGAGTACGTGAAGAACTACACGGACTTCAGCTTCCTCGTGCGCGAGGACTTCGCGTTCAACGACGGCATTTACTCGGGCTACGACGCGCAAAAGCACGCGTATCCCGACAAGTCGTCGTGGAACTACGAGATCGGCGAAGACGGCTTCGTGAAGACCGACGCCACGCTGCAAAACCCGCGCTGCGTCTATCAGCTGCTCAAGCTGCATTACTCGCGCTATACGCCCGAGATGGTGGAGAAGGTCTGCGGCACGCCGAAGGACAAGTTCCTCAAGGTCTGCGAGATGCTGGCGAGCACGGCCGAACCCGGCCGCGCGGGCACCATCATGTATGCGCTCGGCTGGACGCATCACTCGATCGGCTCGCAGATGATCCGCACCGGCGCGATGGTGCAACTGCTGCTCGGCAACATCGGCATCGCGGGCGGCGGCATGAACGCGCTGCGCGGCCACTCGAACATCCAGGGGCTCACCGACCTCGGGCTGATGTCGAATCTGCTCACCGGTTACATGACGCTGCCCAACGAGGCCGAGCAAAGCTACGACGACTACATCAAGAAGCGCGCGCTGCAGCCGCTGCGGCCGAACCAGCTCAGCTACTGGCAGCACTACAACGCCTTCTTCGTGAGCTTCATGAAGTCGTGGTGGGGCAACGCGGCCACGAAGGAGAACAACTGGGGCTACGACTGGCTGCCGAAGCTCGACAAACCCTATGACCTGCTGCAGACCATCGAGCTGATGAGCCAGGGCAAGGTCAACGGCTACATCTGCCAGGGCTTCAACGTGATGGCGTCCGCGCCGAACAAGGCGAAAACGCTGGCCGCGCTCGGCAAGCTCAAGTGGCTCGTGATCATGGATCCGCTCGCCACCGAAACGTCCGAGTTCTGGCAGAAGCACGGCGAGTACAACGACGTCGATCCCGGCTCGATCCAGACCGAGGTGTTCCGCCTGCCCACCTCGTGCTTCGCCGAGGAAAACGGCTCGCTCGTGAGTTCGAGCCGCGTGCTGCAATGGCACTGGAAGGGCGCCGAGCCGCCGGGCGAGGCGAAGAGCGATCTCGAGATCATGTCGGGGCTGTTCCTGCGCATTCGCGCCGCGTATCAGAAGGATGGCGGCAAGCTGCCCGACCCGATCGTGAAGCTCGACTGGCCGTACTCGAATCCGGCGAGCCCCACGCCCGAGGAGCTTGCGAAGGAATATAACGGCCGCGCGCTCGCCGACCAGACCGACCCGAAGGATCCCGCCAAAGTGCTCGTGAAGAAGGGCGAGCAGCTTGCGAGCTTCGCGCAGCTCAAGGACGATGGCAGCACCGCGAGCGGCTGCTGGATTTTCTGCGGCGCGTGGACCCAGGCGGGCAACCAGATGGGCCGGCGCGACAACTCCGACCCCACCGGCATCGGCCAGACGCTCAACTGGGCCTGGGCCTGGCCGGCGAACCGCCGCGTGCTGTATAACCGGGCTTCGTGCGATCCCGCGGGCAAGCCGTTCGATCCCACCCGCAAGCTGATCGGCTGGAACGGCAGCGCGTGGGGCGGCGCGGACGTGCCCGACTACAAGATCGACGAGTCGCCCGATCTCGGCATGGGGCCGTTCATCATGAACCCCGAGGGCGTCGCGCGTTTCTTCGCGCGCGATGGCCTGAACGAAGGGCCGTTCCCGGAGCACTACGAACCATTCGAGAATCCGCTCGGCTATAACCCGTTCCACCCGAACAATCCGCAGGCCACCAGCAATCCGGCTGCGCGCGTGTTCCCCGACGACCGCCAGACGTTCTCGACGGTGCAATCGTTCCCGCACGTCGGCACCACGTATCGCCTTACCGAGCACTTCCACTTCTGGACCAAGCATGCGCGCCTGAACGCCATCATTCAGCCGCAGCAGTTCGTCGAGATCGGCGAGGAACTGGCGAAGGAAGTGGGCGTGGTCGACGGCGGACGCGTGAAGGTGTCGAGCAATCGCGGCTACCTGATCGCGGTCGCGGTGGTCACCAAGCGCATCAAGCCGCTCATCATCGACGGCAAGAAGGTGCACCACGTGGGCGTGCCGCTGCACTGGGGCTTCACGGGACTGACCAAGCCCGGCTATCTGACGAATACGCTCACGCCGCCCGTGGGCGACGGCAATTCGCAGACGCCCGAGTTCAAGTCGTTCCTCGTGAAAGTGGAAAAGGCATAGGGGGAACGACATGGCATTGCAATCGCTCGACATCAAGCGCCAGTCGGCCACCACGACGCCGCCGCCAGGCGTGCGCGAGCCGTCCACGGGCACGGTGGCGAAACTCATCGACGTGACCAAGTGCATCGGCTGCAAGGCGTGCCAGACCGCGTGCATGGAATGGAACGACCTGCGCGACGAGGTGGGCATCAACACGGGGGTGTACGACAACCCGCGCGATCTCACCGAGCACTCGTGGACCGTGATGCGCTATACGGAATACGAGAATCCGAACGGCAACCTCGAATGGCTGATCCGCAAGGACGGCTGCATGCACTGCGAGGACCCGGGCTGCCTCAAGGCGTGTCCGTCGCCGGGCGCGATCGTGCAGTACACGAACGGCATCGTGGATTTTCACGAGGAAAACTGCATCGGCTGCGGCTACTGCATCACGGGGTGCCCGTTCGACATTCCGCGCCTCTCGAAGAAGGACCACCGCGTCTACAAGTGCACGCTGTGCTCCGACCGCGTGGCCGTGGGGCAGGAGCCCGCGTGCGTGAAGACCTGCCCGACCGGCGCGATCGTGTTCGGCACCAAGGAGGACATGAAGCAGCACGCGGCCGAGCGCATCGAGGACCTCAAGGAGCGCGGCTTCGATAAAGCCGGGCTGTACGATCCGCCGGGCGTGGGCGGTACACACGTGATGTACGTGCTGCATCACGCGGACCAGCCCTCGCTCTATCACGGCTTGCCCGAGAACCCGCGCATCAGTCCGCTCGTGCGGCTGTGGAAGGGCGTGGCCAAGCCGCTCGCGCTCGCGGGCATCGCGCTCGCGGCGGTGGCCGGCTTCTTCCACTACACGCGAGTGGGGCCCAACGAAGTGAGTGAGGCAGACGAGCAAGCCGCGCGCGACGAGGCGCGGCGCATCCGTGGCGAACCCGAGGAGCGCGGCGATGAAAAACGATGAACCGCAACTGATCCAGCGCTATACGGCCAACGAGCGCAGCAACCACTGGATTACCGCGATTACCTTCGTGCTGCTCGCGCTTTCCGGTCTCGCGATGTTTCATCCGGCCATGTTCTGGCTTTCCGCGCTGTTCGGCGGCGGGCAATGGACGCGCATCCTGCATCCGTTCGTTGGCGTGGTGATGTTCATCTCGTTCATGATTCTCGTGCTGCGTTTCTGGCATCACAACTATCTGGATTCCGCCGACCGGCAATGGCTCAAGCAGATGGGCGACGTGCTGAACAATCGCGAGGACAAGCTGCCCGAGATCGGCCGCTACAATGCGGGACAGAAGCTGCTATTCTTCGTGATGGTGATTTGCCTCGTGCTGCTGCTCCTGAGCGGCATCGTGATCTGGCGGCGCTACTTCTCGCTTTACTTTCCCATCACGCTGATCCGCGTGGCCGCGGACGTGCATGCGGGCGCCGCGTTCGTGCTGATCGTGGGCATCGTCGTGCATATTTACGCGGCGCTGTGGGTGAAGGGCTCGATTCGCGCGATGACGCGTGGCTACGTGACCTGGGGCTGGGCGAAAAAGCATCATCCGCGCTGGTTCCGCGAGAGCATCAAGTAGCAGGCGCGCGCGGTCCTGCACGAGCCGCCCGCCCGTGAGGGCGCGGCGGCTTTTGTTATTGGAGACGACTCTCTGTGACACAACGCATTCTCGATCCCGAGCAGATTCGGGTGCAGGATCCCTCCGCGATTCCGCGCATTCGCCTGCCCGAGCGCGCGGCGCATTTCCGCGAGCGCGCCGCGCGCCTGCGCAAGCTGGCGGACGGCAACCCCATCGGCGGCTATGTGCGCCTCATGGCGGCGCTCGTGGACGCGCAGCAGCAGGCGCTGGAGCATTTCGAGGCGCACATGCCGCCGCAAGAAGCCATCGCCGGCGCGCAGCGCCATTCCATGCCGATCCTGCCCGCGCTCGGCGCCGAGCGCGACCCGCAATGGCGCGCGGTGCTGCGCCGCCTGGCGGACCGCGTGGAAGCGGCGGGCGCGGTCACGCCCGCGCTCGCGAAAGTGCTGGACACGTTGCGCGCGATGAGCGACGCCGAACTCGACGCGCAAGCCGATGCGCTGCTCGCGCAGCGTCACGCGGAAGTCGCACCGGCCACGGCGCCCTTCATCATGGCCGCGCTGCAAGTGGTGTGGACCGACCTCGCGAGCCGCCTGCAGGAGCAGGACGTGCCTTACGTGGATGCGCCGGGCGTGTGCCCCGTGTGCGGCGGCCGCCCGTGGCGAGCATCGTGCGCGTGGGCGGCGCATTGCAGGGCTATCGATACGTGCAATGCAGCTTGTGCGGCACCGAGAATCACGTGGTGCGCGTGAAGTGCACGAACTGCGATTCGACCAAGGGCATCGCGTATCACGGCATCGAAGGCGGCAATCCGGCCTTGAAGGCCGAATCGTGCGACGAATGCCATACCTATCGCAAGATCGGCTATCAGGAGAAGGATTTCGAATTCGAGCCGCTCGCGGATGACCTCGCGAGCCTCACGCTCGACCTG
>JAITTX010000130.1 GCA_031286755.1 Paraburkholderia sp. | reverse complement strand
ATTAGCCGTATAAAGTCCGAGCAGGATTTCAAGCGGCGAGTGTGAATAGGTCTTTCGTAGTTCGCCCATCAACGGTACTCCGGCTGGTCCCATACCCCTTCCTTGATTTTCGTGCACCTCTTTGGCTTCGGCCTTCATTCATTTTTAGGAAAGTAATATGGAAACCGGTACCGTCAAGTGGTTCAATGACGCTAAGGGCTTTGGCTTTATCACCCCGGACGGCGGTGGCGAAGATCTGTTCGCGCACTTCTCGGAAATCAAGGTTGACGGCTTCAAGACGCTTCAAGAGAACCAAAAGGTTCAATTCGAAGTCCGTACGGGCCCGAAGGGCAAGCAAGCTGCAAACATCAAGCCGGTCTAAGTACCTGCTCTGATCGTCAGGGCTCCAACCTCTGGCTCTGACCAGCAAGCTTACCGAAAAACCCCACGCTTCCTCTGGAAAGTGGGGTTTTTTGTTGCCCGGCGATTTTGTCCGCCAGTTTCACTGCGCGGCCGCCGCCGCGCCACTCAGCCGAACAGGCGCTGCGCGTGGATGCCCAGCCCGGTCGCCACGCTGGCGAGACGATCGCCGAACACGGGTTGCGCCTGCGGAAAGGCCTCGGCGAGCGCCTGGGTCAGGAACAGCAGCCCCGTGGAACCGCCCGTGAAATAGAGCGCGTTGACCGCGCCCGCCGCCACGCCGGCCGCCTGGACGGTATCGCGCGCGGCCTGCACGATGCGGCGCGTTTCCTCGCGGCCAGCATTGATCAGTTGCGCGTCGTCGAACGCGAGGCGCAGGTCGGCCTCCACCTGCTCCAGATCGATCATCGTCTCCCCGCCCGCCGATACGCCGATCTTCGCCTCCTCCGCATGCGCGGTCAGCGCATGACCCAGACGCCACTCGACCACGCGCATCAGGCGGTCGTGGTGCACGGTGTCGGCATATAGATGGCGCATGAGCTTGAGCTCGGTCACCCGCTTGGGGGTGTAGATCGTGTTGATGAGGTGCCAGGTCGCGAGATCGAAATAGACACGGTTCGGCACCTCGCGGCCCTCCGGATCGAGCGACTGGTAACCGAGTTCACGCAGGATCGTCGCCAGTTCCACGCGGCGATCGAAGTCCGTGCCGGCCACGTGCACGCCGTGGTGGGCGAGCACGTCGTCCTTGCGCTCGAGACGCGTCATGCGTTGCGGCCCGACCCGCACGAGAGAAAAGTCCGAAGTACCGCCGCCAATGTCCGCCACGAGCACGAGACCCTCGCCGGTCAGGCGCGACTCGTAGTCGAACGCCGCCGCAATCGGCTCGTATTGAAACTCGATCTCCTGAAAACCCACCGAACGCGCTGCCGCTTCGAGCTGGTCTTGTGCGAGTTGGTCCGCGCGCGGATCTTCGTCGACGAAAAACACCGGACGGCCCAACACCGCGCGCGAGATGGCGGCTCCCGAACAACGCTCGGCGCTGCGCTTCAGGTGCTCCAGAAAGATCGCGATGATTTCCGTGTAGCGGATCGCGCTGCCGTCGCCCAGATCGGTCGTGCTCTCCGCGAGCGGCGAGCCGAGGATGCTCTTCATCGAGCGCATGAGGCGCCCGTCGAAGCCGTCGATATAGGACGCGAGCGCCGCGCGGCCGAATTCGCGGGTGTGCTCGTCAGTATTGAAGAACACCGAGGTAGGCAGCGTAGTGTGCGTGCCTTCCACGGGCGCGAGGCGCATGGCCTCGCCCGGCGTGGCGCCTGGCAGCGCCACGGCCGAATTGGAAGTACCGAAGTCGATCGCGCAAAACGGGGTCATGGCAATGACGCGCAGCGGGCGCGCGCAAGGAGGAAGGCTGGGAGGACCGGCTTTGTATCACGAAAGCGCGGCGTGGGGCAACCGTAGGGCGGTGATGCGTCCCCGCAAGAAAAAGCGCGCGGACTGCGCCGCGCGTCTGGTTTACTGCTGTGCTGGCGCTGCCGCCGTTGCTACATCGAGCGGCAACGCGCCGGCTGCATCAGCCCTTGAAAGGCTGCTTCCACGCATTCGCGTAGGCAATCTCGCCCACGGCCGCGCGCGTACGCTCCGCCTTCTCGCGGTCGCGCAGCACCGGGTCGAGCTTTTCCATCTCGCCGTAATGGCCGATCGAGATGATGGCGAGCGGCTCCACGTCGTTCGGCAGCGCGAACTCCTTGCGGAACGCGTTCACGTCGAAGCCGCTCATCTGGTGCGCGGCCAGTCCCAGCGCATGGGCCTGCAGCACCAGCGACATGGCCGCAGCGCCTGCGTCGTATTGCGCCGTGCGGTTCACTTCCCCCTTCGCGTTGAGCGTCTGCGCCGTCACCGCGATCAGGATCGGCGCGGGCGCGTTCCATTGCTGGTTGAACGGCACGAGCGTCGAGAAGGCACGCTTGAACGCGACTTCGTCGGCCGTGCGATCGAACACGATGAAACGCCACGGCTGCAGGTTGTAGCCCGACGGCGCCCAGCGCGCGGCCTCGATCACGGCGTGCAGCGCCTCGCGCGAGACCGGCTCGCTCGAATACGCGCGCGGGCTCCAGCGGCCGGCAATCAGTTCGTGGATGGGCACGGCTGTCGGTGCGGGTTTGTGCTTCGTCATGCCTTGTCTGTCCTTGAGGGTTGCGGGCGCTCGCCCGGGCCCAACAGCATACCCGCGCGCGGGGAAAAGCGCTCAGGCTGTCTGCACACCCACCGCGCGCGGTCCGCGATTGATGCGCAGCACGAGGAACGAGGCAATCAGGCACAAGCCGCCCGAGATCATCGAAGCCACTGTGTACGTGCCGAGGCTCGAGCGCAGCAGCCCCGCGCCGAACGCCGCGAACGCCGCGCCCAACTGGTGGCCCGCGACCACCCAGCCAAAGATGATCGGCGCACGCTCCTTGCCATAGACGTCGGTGGCCAGACGTACGGTCGGCGGCACGGTCGCGATCCAGTCGAGCCCGTAGAACACGGCGAAGATCGGCAGTCCAAAGAAGTCGATGCCGAACGCGTGCGGCAGATAGATGAGCGACAGGCCGCGCAGCCCGTAGTACCAGAACAGCAGCACGCGACTGTTGAAGCGGTCGGAGAGCCAGCCCGAGAGCGTGGTGCCGAAGAGGTCGAAGATGCCCATCGTCGCGAGCAGCGAAGCGCCTTGCACCTCCGTCATGCCATAGTCGCCGCACATGGCGATGAGGTGCGTGCCGACGTAGCCATTCGTGCTCGCGCCGCAGATGAAGAAGCTGAAGAAGAGCAGCCAGAAGTCGCGCGTGCGGCTGGCTGAAGTGAGCGCGCCGAACGCGAGCTTGATGGGATTTTGCTGCGGCGCCGGCGGGGCGATGGGCGCATCGTGCGGCTCGCCGTACGGGCGCAGTTCCATGCTGGCCGGCCGCTCCGGCAACAGGAACGCCACCAGCGGCAGCACGACGGCCGCCGCTATCGCCACCACCAGCACCACCGGCTGCCAGCCATGCTTCTGGGCGATCGCCGCGAGGAAAGGCAGGAACACGAGCTGCCCCGTGGCCGAACTCGCCGTGAGAACGCCCATCGCGAGGCCTCGATGCGTGGTGAACCAGCGCGTGACGACGGTCGCCGAAAGCGAGAGCGCCGCAACGCCCGTCGCCCCGCCCACCATCACGCCCCAAATCAGGATCATCTGCCACGGATGCGTCATCAGCGCCGAAAGCGCCACGCCCGCCGCCATCGTGCCGAGCGCCACGAGCAGCGTGGGCCGCACGCCGAAGCGCTGCATCGCCGCCGCCGCGAACGGACCCATGAGCCCATACAGCGCGATGTTCACCGAAATCGCCAGCGAGATCGTCGCGCGGCTCCAGCCGAATTGGTGCTCGAGCGGCACCATCATCACGCTCGGCGTCGCGCGCGTGCCGGCGGCCGCCAGCAGCACGAGAAACACCACCGCCACGACGAGCCACGCATAGTGAAAACGCCCGCCGACCATTCTCGCTGCCCAGTTCATTCGTGCTCCTACGGCTCCGTCCGGAGCCCGCTTCGTTGACGTTCTTCTGCCCTGCCTCTTGTACCTGCCAGCTTGCGGGCCGTACGGATTGTTACCGATCAGTCACAAGTGTGTTGCGATATTAGTGACCACTCGGTAACATGTCAAGCGTAACCCTGATGATGAGATGCCCAACATGTCGAGCGAGCCCAAGCATGGCGATGCCGCCCCAACCTCCCAGGCCACGCCCGGCGCCGGGCGCGCGGGCCGGGCACGCACCCAGACGGCTGGGCCGCGCGCCCAGGAGCATCTGCTGCGCGCGGCGGACGAATTGTTCTACCGGGAAGGGGTGCGCGCCGTTGGTGTAGAGGCCGTGGTCGAGCGCGCGGGCGTCAACAAGATGAGCCTGTACCGGCAGTTCTCGTCGAAGGACGATCTGGTGGTCGCGTATCTGAAGCGTTGCGACGAACGCTTCTTCGAGCGCTTCGAGGCCAGCATCGCGAAGCATCCCGGCAAGCCCGCCACGCAACTGGTCCAGTATTTCGAGGATCTCGCCCAGCGCGCCTCGGCGCCCGATTACCGTGGCTGCCCGTTCGTCAATGTCTCGGCCGAGTTCCCGGACGCCGCGCATCCGGCGCGTCAGAGCGTGACCGACAACAAGTCGAAGCTGATAGCCCGGCTAAACGAGCTTGCGCATGCCGCCAACGCAGCCGATCCCGCCGCCCTTGCTAACGAACTTGCGCTGCTGATCGAAGGCATCTACGCGGCGAGCCAGACCTACGGGCCCGGCTGCGGCCCGATCC
>JAITTX010000124.1 GCA_031286755.1 Paraburkholderia sp. | reverse complement strand
CATCTGTTCGGCGCGGCGGCGGGCGGGCTTGGCGCGCTCGGCGGCCCGCGCCACGGCGGCGAGACCGCGCGCGTGGCGGCGGGCGTCGACGAAGCCTCGCACGCGGACGATCTGCACCGCTACCTCGCGCAGCGGCTCGCGGCGGACGATCCCGGCGCGACGCCAAAGCTGCCGGGCTTCGGCCACCCCCTCTACCCGGACGGGGACCCGCGCGCGCGGCTCTTGCTCGACATGCTCGCGCTGCACGCGAGCGCCCGCTCGCCGATGGACGAAGTCGATGCGCTCGCCCACGCCGTGGCGGAAACCACCGGCGCGCGGCCCACGCTCGACTATGCGCTCGCGGCCATCGAGCGCGTGCTCGCGCTGCCGCGCGGCGCGGCGTTCACGCTGTTCGCGGCGGCGCGCGCGACGGGCTGGATCGCGCACGCGCTGGAGCAAAACGCCGATGGCCGACTGATCCGGCCACGCGCGCGCTATGTGGGCAAACTCGCTGGCGAATTCGACACCGGGAGTTGAGCCGTCTCGATGCGACTCGCACGCTGCGGGTCAACCCGCCGCGTGCGCGCCCCCCTGCAACCGCGCCGAGCGCTCGCGCAGCGCCTGGGCGAACCGTCCCGCGAGTCCATCCGCTCGCGGCCCGCGCGGCAACGCTTCCGGCGCCGCCCGCATGTCGCGCGCCTCGCTTGCCGACGCCCCGCCAAGCGCGAGCATGAAGCGCGCCCCCGCGCGCCCCGCGCTCAGATACACGCGGGCGCCGGCGCAAAGCTGGATCGACTCGCCGGCGCGCAGCCAGTAGTCGCCCGCGTCGCCGCCGAGCGTGAGCCATAACTCGCCTTTGCTCACGTGCAGTTGCATTGCCTGCGCGAGCCGCCAGGTCTCGGCGGGCTCGCCGTGCTCCAGTTCGAAAATACGGATTTCGCGCATTGTCGTGCTCCTTGCCGATGGCTTGCGGGCCAGCTCCAGTGCCGCCGCCAGCACGCGGCAGAGCGCGTGCAACGACGTCTTGAAGGGCCTTCCCGGTTGGAGCATTATTGCCGTCAGCGCAAGACGATCACATGCACAGTTCCGAACAGTTCATCCGGAACTGTGCAGCCGAAAAACCGGACACTTGATCACGCCCCAAGCCATTTCCAGGCAAACCCGGCGCTCCCGGAGCCGCCCAGCGAGGCCCGCATGAAACTCGAACTCGACCGCGCCAGCCGCGTCCCGCTCACCGACCAGATCGTCGCCGGCGTGCAGACCTGGATCCACTCGCGCTCCGCGCACCCGGGCGCGCGACTGCCCTCGATCCGCCAGTTCGCCGCCGACTACCGCATCAGCCGCTTTCCCGTGATCGAGGCCTACGACCGGCTGGTCTCGCTCGGCTATCTCGACTCGCGGCACGGCTCGGGCTTCTATGTGAGCGAGCACGCGCGCCTGGGGCTCTCGGGCATGGGCACCTGCGATCTCTCGAACGCCGCCGACGAATCGGGCCATCTGCTCAGCCAGCTCAACCGGCCCGGCGAAACGCTGCAGCTCGACAGCGGCTCGATTCCGCAGCCGTGGCGCGACATCGACGCAATCGGCCAGGCGATTCGTCACGTCTCGCGCAGCAACCCGTCGAGTCTCGTCGATTACGGCTCGCCGCTCGGCGACGCCACGCTGCGCGAGCATCTGCGCAACCGGCTCGCGCCGCTCGGCATTGCCGCCGAGGCCCAGCAGATCCTCATCACCGAAGGCGCGAGCGAGGGCCTCGACCTCCTGATGCGCTACATGCTCAAGCCCGGCGACACCGTGTTCGTGGAAGACCCGGGCTACTACAATTTGTACGGACTGCTGAAGCTGCACGGCGTGCGGCTCGTCGGCGTCACGCGCACGGCGAGCGGGCCCGACCTCGAGCATCTGCATGCGCTGCTCGCGCAGCATCGCCCGCGCGCGTTCTTCATCAACACCGTGTTCCACAACCCGACCGGCACCACCGTCTCGCCGCCCGTGGCGTTTCGCCTGTTGCAGCTCGCGCGCGAGCACGGCTTCACCATCGTCGAGGACGACATCTACGCCGACTTCCAGGCGGACCCCACCGACCGGCTTGCCGCGCTCGACCAGTTCGAGCACGTGATCTACGTGGGCGGGCTGTCGAAGACGCTCTCGTCCTCGCTGCGCATTGGCTATGTGGTCGCGAATCCGGCCATCGTGCGCGACCTCGCCTCGATCAAGGCGCTCACGAGCATCAGCGGCTCGCGCTTCGCGCAGGCGGTGGTGGCCACGCTGCTCGAGCGCGGCGCGTATCGCAAGTATCTGGAGCGGCTGCGCCGGCGCCTCGCCGAAGCGCTCGGCACCGCCTCGCGCACGCTGGAAGATCACGGCTGGGAGCTGTTCGCGGGGCCCAACCCCCGTACCGCCGGCTCCGCCGCAGCGCAGGCCGGCGCGCGCGCTTACGCGCAAAGCGGCGGCAAGTTCATCTGGGCGCGCGTGCCCCACGTGGGCGACTCGGCCCGGCTCGTCCCCTGCGGCGAACCGTTTGGCGTGAGCGTGTCGCCGGGCAGCCACTTCCGGCCCCACGGCGAGCCGAGCCCCTGGCTGCGCATCAACGTGGCGTTCGCGCTCGACCCGCGCGCGCAGGCGTTTTTCGAGGCGGCCACGCGCGTGCCAGGCTGACCCCGGCACGGCTCGCGCGGCGGCAAGCGCACGCCGCCGCGCCGGGTTCACTACAATGGCGGCTGCCAGCCACCGCCTGCGCGCCCGCCTTCTTCCATGTCCGAATCCAGCGCATCGTCCAGCTCCACCCCCACGCCTTCCGCCCGCAAGTTGTCCGTCATGCTGTGGCTCGTCGCCACGGGCTTCTTCATGCAGACGCTCGACTCGACCATCGTCAACACCGCGCTGCCCGCGATGGCGACGAGCCTCGGCGAATTACCGCTGCGCATGCAATCGGTCGTGATCGCCTATTCGCTCACGATGGCGGTGATGATCCCCGTCTCCGGCTGGCTCGCCGACAAGCTCGGCACGCGGCGCGTGTTTCTCGGCGCGATCTTCATCTTCACGGTGGGCTCGCTGTTGTGCGCGAGCGCGCACACCTTGAACCAGCTCGTGCTTGCGCGCATCGCGCAGGGCGTGGGCGGCGCGATGCTGCTGCCCGTGGGGCGCCTCGCCGTGCTGCGCACGTTTCCCGCCGAGCGCTATCTGCCCGCGCTCTCGTTCGTGGCGATTCCGGGGCTGATCGGCCCGCTCATCGGCCCGACGCTCGGCGGCTGGCTCGTGCAGATCGCCTCGTGGCACTGGATCTTTCTCATCAACGTGCCGGTGGGCGTGGTGGGCTGCATCGCCACCTCCATCTTCATGCCCGACATCCGCAACCCCGCTACGCCGAAATTCGACGTGCCGGGCTATCTGCTGCTCGTGGTCGGCATGCTGACGATCTCGCTCGCGCTCGACGGGCGCGCGGAGTTAGGCATCCCGCAGGCGACCGTGCTCGTGATGCTGATCGTCTCGCTCGCGGCATTCGTGGCCTACGGACTGCACGCGGCGCGCACGCCACAGCCGATCTTCTCGCTCGATCTCTTCAAGATCCACACGTTTAGCGTGGGGCTGCTCGGCAACCTGTTCGCGCGCATCGGCAGCGGCGCGATGCCGTATTTGATCCCGCTGCTCCTGCAGGTCGCGCTCGGCTACACGCCTTTCCAGGCGGGCCTCATGATGCTGCCGGTAGCCGCGGCGGGCATGTTCTCCAAGCGCCTCGTCACCCATCTCATCACGCGTTACGGCTACCGGCGCGTGCTCGTGACCAACACGGTGCTGGTGGGCCTCATGATGGCGAGCTTCATGCTCTCCACGCCGGCCGAGCCGCTGTGGCTGCGGCTCGTGCAGCTGGCCGTGTTCGGCGCCGTGAACTCCATGCAGTTCACGGCGATGAACACGCTCACGCTCAAGGACCTCGGCATGGGCGGCGCGAGCAGCGGCAACAGCCTCTTTTCGCTCGTGCAGATGCTTTCGATGAGTCTTGGCGTGACCGTCGCGGGCGCGCTGCTCACGACCTTCACCGGGCTGATCCACCACGCGACGGGCTCGAGCGTGATTCCGGCATTCCACGCGACCTTCGTGTGCGTGGGGATCATCACGGCGGCCTCGTCGTGGATCTTCGCCCAGCTTTCCGACGACGTGCGCCGCACGGCAAGAAAAACCGATCCCTCGGAGCGCACCTGAAACCCGCGGGACACTCGGGCACGCTCGCGGCAAGCGGCCATCGCCACGCCCTCCGGCTCAGAAGCAGCACGCACCGCCGCGGTGCACGGCGCTCTCGCGCCCGGTGCGCGCGAGCGGCGCAAAAACGCCGCCCGAGTGCGCGGGCGCCCCGCACACGGCCTCGAAATAGCCGATATCCCGCCCGCATGGCCCGATCCGCCATGCGTCTGAATGCGCATACTTTTTGCACGGCTCTCTTGTAATGTAAACTCGTGATGCGCGCGCGGCCTGTCGTGCGCGCCACCCCGTTCCATGACCAGCATGATCGACCTCGATCCTCCCGGCTTTCAGTCGCGCCCCGTCGCGGGCGAAGAAGGCGCGCGACGCACCGTGCTCTACGGCGGATACACCGTGTTCAGCGTGTTCCAGCCGGTGTTCTCGGTTGCCCACCGCCGCGCCATCGGCTATCACGCGTCGCTGCGCGCGCACGATGAGCACGGCGACCAGGTGCCGTCGCAGGAAGTCTTCACGCAGGCCGCGCGCCGCGGCGACCTGCTCGAACTCGGCCGCCTCGCGGAATCGCTGCATCTGGGCAACTTCAACGCCTTCGACTCGCACGACGAATGGCTCTTCCTGAGCCTGCACCCCGCCGCGCTCATGGACACGAGCTACGGCGACGCCCTGCTCGCGGGCATCAAGGCGCTCGGTCTGCAGCCGCAGCGCGTGGTGCTGGAAGTCTCGGAGCAGGCGGGCGGCGAGAATTCGCGCTTCGCGGAGATCATCGACGCCTTGCGCAAGTCGGGTTTCGTGATCGCGCTCGACGGCTTCGGCGCCAAGCATTCGAACATCGACCGCGTGTGGCACCTGCGGCCCGACATCGTCACGCTCGACCGCAGTCTGCTCGCCCAGGCGAGCCGCCACGCGCACATCGAGCGCGTGCTGCCGGGGCTCGTCTCGATGCTGCACGAGTCCGGCCAGCTGGTGCTGGTGGGCGGCCTCGCGACCGAGCGCGACGCGTTGATCGCGCTGGAAAGCAACGCCGATTTCGTGCAGGGCGCGTACTTCGCGCGCCCCGACGTGGAGCCCGTCCCGCCCGCGACCGCCGCGCGCCTGATGGACGAGCTCTCCGCGCGCCTGCGCGAGCGCGTGAGCGCGCGCGAGCGGACCCAGAGCGTGCGCCTCGCGCCGGATGTGCAAGCGCTCGAAGCGGCGGCGGCGCAGCTCACGGCGGGCGCGAGCATGGCTGACGCCTCGCTGCCGCTGCTCTGCCTCGCGGAGACGGCGCGCAGCTTCCTGCTGGACGCCTCGGGCCGGCAGATCGGCGACAACATGCTCCCCGACAACCGCGCGACGCCACGCGCCAAGCGCTTCAGGCCGCTCCTGCATTCCGAGGGCGCGAGCTGGGAGCGCCGGCCCTATTTCATCGCGGCCATGAAGGCGCCCGGCAGCGTGCAGTTCACGCCGCCCTATCTCTCGATCAACGAGGCGCACCTGTGCGTGACCGCCTCGATCGCCGCACAGACGGCGCACGGCCTGCAGGTGCTGTGCGTCGACATCAACTGGGACGCGGCCTCGCGCTGATCGCGCGCCGAGCCCTGGCTCAAGCGGGCTCAAGCGGGCTCAAGCGGGCTCAAGCGGGCACGAGCAAATCCGCGGGCAACACGGGGGCGGTTCCGGTGGATGGCAGCCATGATGCAGCGGCTGAAATCGTTGCCTGCGCCGATACGCCGGGCGCGCTGCCGCCCACTGCCGATCCGGCGAGCCGCGCCAGCAGCGAGCGCACCGCCCCGCCTCCAAATGCCCGATTGGCCGCCTGCAACGCGCTATCGCCAGCGCTCGCGGCCACGCAGACCACCGGCAACGCGCGGCCATCGCCGGCCACGCTTACGTGCAGCCACGCGGCCAGTTCGCCGTCCTCCGCCACCAGCGCGACGCCCGGCTCGCCATCGAGCGCGAGCAACTCCGTGCGCAAGCCGCGCGCCGCCGCAGGTGCGACGCGGGACGCTGCCCCGGTTCCGGCGCGCGGCTCCGCCGCACTCGCGACTACAAGCGCCGTCGCGGTCACGCCCAGCAGGTCCATCAAGCCCGTGCGGTCCTGCGCGTGGAGCACTTCGCGCAGCCGCTCCACGGTGAGCGCGTACTGCGCCGCGTCGGCGGGCGCCACGGGCCTGGCGGCCGGTTCGCGCACCAGCCGCTCGCGCGCGCGGTGCACGATCTGGCGGCAATGCACGGGCGTGCAGCCGGTGAGCGCGGCAATCTCGGCGTCGTCGCATTCGAACGCCTCGCGCAGCACGAAAACGGCCTGCTCGAGCGGCCCGAGCCGCTCGAGCAGCATCAGCAACCCGTCCGCGAGACGCGCGGCGCGCAGGCCCGCCTCCTCCGCCGAGGGCGCGGTGCCGTCGAGCCACGGCGCGGCACCCAGCGCCTCACGCTCGCCGGCGCGCTCGCGGCGCTGCTTGCGCAGCCGGTCGATCGCGAGGCGCACCGGGGCCGTCGCGAGCCACGCCTGCGGCACGCGCACCGCCGCCACGTCGGCCTCGCGCCAGCGGAACCACGCATCCTGCACAACCTCCTCCGCCTCGGCGCGGCTGCCCAGCACGCGCGTGGCCAGCGCCAGCAGCCGCGCGCGCTCCTGGTCGAAGACAGCGGCGCGGCGGGCTTCGCTCCACGCTCCTCCCGGCCGCGCGGCATCGCGTTCGTCCCGCATGCTCCGCACGTCAACTTCGTCGCTCACCTGGGTCATTCGCTTCGCTCCTCTTCGCTGGCGCTTCATGCACTTCGCCTTACCGGCCCTGTTTACGGACGGCGGCCGGCCCACGCCGCCCTCGCCCGCAAGACGACCGCCAGAGCGCCGATGTGACAGTCTCGCGCAAAAAAATTGTCGTCACGCGCGCGGCGCGGCGGGCGTCTTGGGAGGGAACGGCGCAACCGCGCCGCTTTCGGCCACCCGCTTTCGACCACTCAAACGCGAGGAATTTCATGCATCCCACCGCCGACCATCATGCAGCAATCGCACCGCGCGCGCTCAATCTCGTGCCGACCGTCATCGAAACCTCGGGCCGCGGCGAGCGCGCCTACGACATCTACTCGCGCCTCTTGCGCGAGCGCATCGTGTTTCTGGTCGGGCCGGTAACCGAGCAGACGGCGAGCGTCGTCGTCGCGCAGTTGCTCTTTCTCGAAGCCGAGAATCCGGAGAAGGACATCAGCCTCTACATCAACTCGCCGGGCGGCTCCGTCTACGACGGCCTCGCGATCCACGACACGATGCAGTTCGTGAAGCCCGACGTCTCCACGCTCTGCACCGGCTTCGCGGCAAGCATGGGCTCGTTCCTGCTGGCCGCGGGCGCGCCCGGCAAACGCTTCGCACTCCCGAACGCGCGCATCATGATTCACCAGCCCTCGGGTGGCGGCCAGGGCACCGCCGCCGACGTCGAGCTGCAGGCGCGCGAGGTGCTCTATCAGCGCGAGCGCCTGAACGCGATGCTCGCCGCGCACACGGGCCGCGACATCGCGCAGATCGCGCGCGACACCGACCGCGATCACTTCATGTCGGCCGAGGCGGCCGCGGAATATGGGCTGATCGACCGCGTGCTCGCATCGCGCGACGAAGCGCTGCCGCGTTAGGACCGCACGGCCTCGCGCGAGGGGTGCGAAGCGCCGCGCCCCCTCACGCGAGCCGCACCGCGAACCAGGCCGCCAGCACTCCCTTGTACTCGGCGGCCAGCAGCCTGCGCTCCTTCGGCTTCGCGCTCGCATAGAGCAGATTGAGACTCTTGATGACCTGCAGCATGACCTCGGCGATGCGATAAGCCTCGTCCGCACCGAGCGCCGCGTTGTAATGCCTGAACAGCGTGGCGAAGCGCTGGCGCAGCTTGTTGCGCGCCGCCTCGTCGCGGCGAAAGCCCAGCGAGACGGAAAGCAGCGGCAGATAGGCGGGATAGGCGTCCATCAGCTCGACCATCATGTCGAGCAGTCGTTCGGCGAGCTGCGCGGGCGGCAGTTCGCCGCCATCCGCCTGCGCCTCGACGAGCGCGCTCCAGCGCGCATCCATTTCGTCGCCGTAACGCTGGCGCAAGGCGAGCGCGAGCGCCTCCTTGTTCGGGAAATACTGATACGCCGCGCCAATCGAAACACCGGCTTGCTGCGCGATCTGCGTCATCGTGGCCGCTTCGAAACCGCGTTCGGCAAAGACGGCGGCGGCCGCTTCGAGCAACGCGTCGAGCGTGCGCGCGGCGCGCTCCTGACGCGGTACGCGCCGCGCGGCTTGCGCAGCTTGATTGGGCACGGTTTTGCGCCGCGACGGTGCGACCGCCATATCTGAGGCCTCCCTCACATTCGTGTATCATATGTGAGGCTATCCTCACATATTGGTGAATCATGACGCAAGCCCTTTCTCTGGACCCGCGCAAGACCGCGCTCGTGATGATCGACCTGCAGCACGGCATCGTGAGCCGTCCCGTTGCGCCCCACACCGGCGCACAAGTGGTCGCCCGCGCGAAGCCCCTCGCCGACGCGCTGCGCGCCAAAGGCGGCACCGTCGTCTGGGTGCGCGTGCTGCTCAACGAGATCCTCGCGATGCCTGCCGACGCCCCCATGCGCGCGCCCGACGCGCCGGCGGCGCCGGCCATCGCTTCGGAGCTCGTGCCCGAGATCGGCGCGCAGGCCGGCGACGTCGTCGTGGCGAAGCGCCAGTGGGGCGCGTTCTACGGCACCGATCTCGAACAGCAGTTGCGCCGTCGCGGCATCGAGACCATCGTCATCGGCGGCATCGCGACCAACTTCGGCGTGGAATCCACCGCGCGCGCGGCCTTCGACCAGGGCTTCAAGCTCGTCTTCGTCGAAGACGCCACCTCGGGCCTGAGCGAAGACATGCATCGTTTCACATTCGAAAAGCTGTTCCGCCACATGGGGCACGTGCGCTCGACGCAGGAGACGATCGCCGCGCTCGCGTAGCCAGCGCTTCGATAAAAAGCGCGGCGCGCCGGCGCCAAAAACAAAAAGCCCTCGATTCGCATCGAGGGCTTTTTTTCATGCGCCATTCGAACAGACCGGCGCAGAAGCGGAACAGCGTTTTACGCGAAATTCTTCGCGGCAAATTCCCAGTTCACGATGTTCCAGTACGCTTCGACGAACTTCGGACGAGCGTTGCGGTAGTCGATGTAGTAAGCGTGTTCCCACACGTCGATCGTGAGGAGCGCCTTGGCGTCGGTCGTGAGCGGCGTGGCGGCGTTGCTGGTCGACACGATGTCGAGCGAGCCGTCCGCCTTCTTCACGAGCCACGTCCAGCCCGAGCCGAAGTTGCCGACCGCTGCCTTCGTGAAGGCTTCCTTGAAGGCGTCGAAGGAGCCCCACTTCGCGTTGATCGCGTCGCCGAGCGCACCCGACGGAGCGCCGCCGCCTTGCGGCGAGAGGCTGTTCCAGAAGAAGGTGTGATTCCAGATCTGGGCCGCGTTGTTGAACACGCCACCCGACGACTTCTTGACGATCTCTTCGAGCGAGAGCTTCTCGAACTCGGTGCCCGGGATCAGGTTGTTCAGATTCGTGACGTAAGCCTGGTGGTGCTTGCCGTAGTGGAACTCGAGCGTCTCTTCCGACATGGTCGGAGCAAGAGCGTTCTTCGCGAACGGCAGCGGCGGGAGCGTAAATGACATGATGCGGTTCCTTCGTCGTGTTATGGGGAGTTCTGCGTGAAGTTCTACAAATTCGCCGGCATGGAGCACTCGATTGTAGGCGAGTTGGAATAACCCCGCAAACGCGCGGACATTATGCCGATCATCGGTTGCGCAAGGCTTTGGGCTCGCAATAAAGCCACCATAAAGCAGCCATCGAGCCGCTATTGCGCGTGCTTTTCAGCAAGCGCCGCGCCCGCCCCGAGGGCCTGTTTGCAACCGGGCGCTCGCGGGGCGCAAGGCGTGTGAAAGACACCGCGCGCGCTTCAGAAACCTTCGGAGAGTCTTGGTTGCACGTCGGCGAGCGCGACGTCGGCGCTGCCCTGCGCGAGATGCACGGTCAGCCGCTTGCCCGGCTTGAGCGCGCCCGGGGAGCGCACAGCCGCGCCGCTTTGCGCGTCGAGCAGCGCCGCGTAGCCACGCTCGAAGGTGCGCTGCGGGCTGAGCACTTCGAGCCGCGCCGCCAGCCCTGCCACGCGCGCCGTTTCGCGCTCAGGCCCCCGTGCGAAGGCGGCGTCGAGGCGCCGCCCGAGCGACTCCACCTGCGCGCGCTGCGCCGAGGCGTCGGGGCGCACACGCTGCCAGCGCATCTGCACGACGTTGAATTGCGCGCGCGCCTGCGCGGTCGCGCGCGTACCCGCCGAAGCGAGCCGGATCGCCAGCTGGCGCAGATGCGTGCGCTGCTGCGCGAGCCGCTCGCCCGGCGAAACGAGGCGCCGCGCAAGCCAGTCGAGCTGCTGCGCGCGGCGCTCCATCGAGCGGCCAAAGCCCCTCGCGAGCGCGGCGTGACGCTGGTCCAGCTCGCGCAGGAGCAGCGCGCGTTGCGGGCTCACGAGCTCGGCGGCGGCGGTGGGCGTCGGCGCGCGCACGTCGGCGGCGAAATCGGCGATCGTGAAATCGGTTTCATGACCCACGCCGCTCACCACCGGAATCTCGCTCGCCGCAATGGCGCGCGCGAGCGTCTCGTCGTTGAACGACCAGAGGTCCTCGATCGAGCCGCCGCCACGGCACAGCACGATCACGTCCACTTCCGCACGGGCGTTCGCGGCGGCGAGCATGGCCGTGAGCTTTTCCGCCGAGCCCGCGCCCTGCACCGGCGCCGGGTAGACGATCACGGGGACGTGCGGCGCGCGGCGCGCGAGCGTGGTGAGCACGTCGCGCAGCGCGGCGGCCTGCATCGACGTGATCACGCCGATCGCACGCGGATGCGCGGGCAAGGCGCGCTTGTATTCGGGGTCGAACAGCCCCTCGGCTTCCAGTTGCGCCTTCAGGCGCAGGAAGGCCTCGAACAGACGTCCCTGGCCCGTGCGCCGGATCGCCTCGACATTCAGCTGCACCTCGCCGCGCGGCTCGTACATCGTGACGAGCGCGTGCACCTCGATGCGGTCGCCCTCGCGTGGCGTGAACTCGGCGTATTGCGCGCGGCCGCGAAACATCACGCAGCGCATTTGCGCCTGGGCGTCCTTGATCGAGAAGTACCAATGCCCGCTCGCGGCGCGCGTGAAATTCGAGACTTCGCCCGAGATCCACGCAAGCGGGAACGAACGTTCGAGCATCGAGGCAATCGCGCGGTTAAGCGCCGAAACCGGGACGACGACGTCGCCGCCGGGTGCGGAGGAAAAGCGGTCGGAATTCATGAGCAGGACGTGAATGGACAATGGGTGGAAAACAGCCCGGACAGACGATAGACCGTTCAGGGGGCCGCAGTCCAGCGGGAAGCGCTCCCACGGCACAAGGCCTCGCGAGGTGTCCACACCGACTCTGTCATGTGACATATTTGCTGCAAACCCGTAAAAAACGCTTAAAAATATCGCCATCCCATTGATTTCAATACGCTTTTTATCCCAATAACAAAGAGTTACACCGATGGAACAGGCCATGAGCGGGCTTTTGCGGCCCTGCGCACCCTACTTCTCCACAAAGTTATCCACAGACACGCCGCGCGCTGGAAAGATGGGCGGATGCGTCCAAAGCCACGTCGCCGCGTGGTCATGCAGCTTGCCGCCCGGCGCTCACCCGCGCTAGAGTGCCGGGTTCACGACGGCCCGTTCGCGACGCGATATGACACAGCAGCGGACACGACAGCGCGCCGTCCTTGCCATCCCTGCGACGCCCGTTGCCCAACGCTCCGGCGCCCGCCTCGAACTGGAGAACCGCTCCGATGCCCGTTCTGTCCGTCAGCCTCCGGCGCCTCTCGTACTTTTCGTACGCAAGGCCCGCGCGCGGCACACGCCGATGAGCGGCCCCGTCGCCGATCTCAAGGCGCGCGCCGAAGCCGGCCTTGCGCGCGAATGGCAGCAGCGCGGCGCGCTCGCCTGGGCGCTCACGCCGCTCGCCGCCGTGTTCGCCGCCGTGAGCGGCGCGCGCCGCACGGCCTACGCGGCCGGCTGGCTCAAAGCGGTGCGCGTGGGCGCGCCGGTCGTGGTGGTGGGCAACGTGACGGTGGGCGGCACCGGCAAGACCCCCACGGTGATCGCGCTCGTCGAGGCGCTGCGCGCCGCCGGCTTCACGCCCGGCGTGGTCTCGCGCGGCTACGGCGCGAAAGTGCCGCGCCCCACCCCGGTGACGGCGGCCACGCCCGCGCGCGCGTGCGGTGACGAACCACTGCTCATCGCGCGCCGCACCGGCGTGCCGGTCTGGGTCTCGCCTGACCGCGTCGCGGCGGCGCAGGCGCTGTGCGCGGCACACCGCGACGTCGACGTGATCGTGAGCGATGACGGCCTGCAGCACTACCGTCTCGCGCGCGACGTCGAACTCGTGGTGTTCGATCACCGGCTGGGCGGCAACGGCTTTCTGCTGCCCGCCGGGCCGCTGCGCGAGCCGCTTTCGCGCCGTCGCGACGCGACGCTCGTCAACAATCCATTCGAGCGCGCGCTCCCCGACTGGCCGAATACTTTCGCGCTCAAGCTCGAGCCCGGCGAAGCCTGGCACCTCGCGAATCCGGCCCTGCGCCGGCCGCTCGCGCAATTCGCGGCGCAAAGCGCGCCGGGCCAGCCGCCGCAGCACATCGTGGCGGCTGCCGGGATCGGCTCGCCGGAGCGCTTTTTCGCGACCCTGCGCGCGGCCGGTCTCGCGCCGCAGACGCTCGCCCTGCCCGACCATTACGACTACTCGGCCAACCCGTTCAGCGAGGTCGCCGCCGACGTCATCCTGGTTACCGAAAAAGATGCCGTAAAATTGGGGGCCTGGAACGACGCGCGCATCTGGGTCGTCCCCGTCGAAGCCGCGCTCGATCATCGCCTCATTACTCTGGTTGTGGAGAAACTCCGTGGACGCCCGTCTGCTTGAAATCCTGGTCTGCCCGATCTGCAAGGGCCCGCTCAGCTACGACCGCGCCGCGCAGGAGCTGATCTGCAACGCCGACAAGCTCGCCTATCCGATCCGCGACGGCATTCCCGTCATGCTCGTCGACGAGGCGCGCCAGACCGTCGAGGGCACGACCGTCGACCCGAACGGTCCGTCCGGCGCCTCCAGCCCGGCCGGCGCCTGAACATGGCCGCGCCCGCGCAGCCCTTCATCGCCGTCGTACCGGCACGCCTCGCGTCCACCCGGCTGCCCAACAAGCCGCTCGCCGACATCGGCGGCAAGCCGATGGTCGTGCGCGTGGCCGAGCGCGCTCGCGCTTCGGGCGCCCAGCAGGTGCTGATCGCCTCGGACGCGCAGAGCGTGCTGGACGCCGCGCGCGAGCACGGCTTCGAAGCGGTCTTGACGCGTGCCGACCACCCCTCGGGCACCGACCGCCTGGCCGAAGTCGCAGAGCACTTTGGCTGGAGCGACGATCTGATCGTGGTCAATGTTCAGGGCGATGAACCGCTGATCGACCCCGCATTGGTGTGCGACGTGGCGTCGCACCTGGCCGCGCACCCCGAGTGCGCGATCGCCACGGCGGCGCACCCCATCACCGCCCCCGACGAGATCCTGAACCCCACCGTGGTGAAGGTCGTGCTCGACGCGCGCGGCG
>JAITTX010000079.1 GCA_031286755.1 Paraburkholderia sp. | reverse complement strand
GCCGTCAGCGCATTGGAAAGCTGCGTGTACTGCGTGATCGCCGCCGTCATATCGGTGGCCGTGAGGTCGTTCAGATTCGACGTCACCTGCAGCGAATTGGTCGACGTCACCGTTTGCAGCGCCTTCACTTCCTGCTCCCTGCCGCCCACCGAAGCCTGGATCGTGACCACGTTCGAGATCGAATTGCCGATCGCCGTCAGCCCGCTCTGCAGCGCGTTCGTGAGATTCGCGCCGCCAACGGGGTTGCCGTTCACCGGCGTCTGCAGCGCCGCAATCACGCTGTCGATGGTGCTGAACACGCTGCTGTTTTGCGGCGTCGTGGCCGGCGTGACGGAAAACGTATCGCCCGCCGCGGGCGTGCCCGAGATCGTCACGTTCATGCCGATCTTGCCGGCAGCGCCAAGGTCGATCGGCGAGCCGTCCGTATAGGGCTGATCGGAAGCGAGCGCGGTGGGCGGATCGGTGGAGTTGTCCAGCACCGAATACGTGAGCGCGCCGGAAGTGGCGTCCGTGCCGAACTGGATCGACAGCGGGTGGCCGTTCGTGGCCTGGGTCGGGTCGGTTACCGTGACGCCGCTGAGCGTGCCGGTGCCCGCGTTGGCGGAACTGCCCCCGGCCACCGCCTGCGAGCCCGCCGCCATGACGCTCTGGAACACCGCAGCGCCCGTGTCGCTCACCGCGATCTGGCGCGAGCCGCCCACCTGCACGAGGCGCTGGCCCAGGTCGCCGTTGTAGGTCACGCCGCCGCCCGTCTTGTTGGTGAACACCTGCGACGTGCTCTGAAACCCCGAGAACAGATAGTTACCCTGACCATCGGTGGTGTTGGCGAGCGTGAATAACTGGCTGCGCTCGCCCTGCAATTGCTTCGCGAGCGCCAGGCGGTCGGAGTCGTTGAGCGAGCCGTTGATGGCCGACTGAATCTGCTGGTTGATGGCCTGCAAAGTGCTCGTCACGCTGGAGAGCGTCGAGTCCTCGAGCTGCAGCGAGGACAGCGCCATGTTCTGGTTCGACGCGTACTGCGCGAGCGTCGCGCTCGTGGCCGAGAGCTGCACGGCCTGGGCCGCGCCGAGCGGGTTGTCGGCGGGGTTCGAGAGCGAGACGCCCGTCGAGATCTGCTGCTGCACCTGGAGAAGCTGCGACTGCTGGTTCTCCATGGTGGCCAGGTTGGACGAGTAAAGCTGGGAAGTCGCGATACGCATGGTTCAGCGCCTCACTGGAATACGCCGAGCAGGGTCTGGAACAGCGATGCCGCCGTCTGGATCACCTTGCTGTTGGCCTGGTAGAGCTGTTGATACTTGAGCAGGTTGGCCGCCTCTTCGTCGAGGTTCACGCCCTGCACCGACTGTTGCTGCGAAGTGAGCTGCGTGACGAGCGACTGCTGCGAGGTGCTCGACGCTTTCAACTGGTTCGCCGTATTGCCGATTCCGTTCACGTAGTTCGAGTACGCGTTGGTGAGCGTCTGCGAGTCGGTGAACGCCGTGCCCGAGGTGAGGTTCGCAAGCGCGAGCGCGTTGCGGCCGTCCTGCGCGCCGCTCGTGTTCGGCGCGACGGTGAAGGTGTCGCCGTTCGCGGGCGCGCCCGTCATCGTGAAGCTCACGTTGTTGGCCGTACCGCTGGCGTCCCCGCTGATGGCGATGGTCGCGCCCGTGCTTGGGTCGTAGGGGATCGTCGTGTTGCTGTCCGTGATGGTGTACTGCGTGGGCGTGCTGGAGCCCGGCAGCGTGACGGAAACCGTGGCGCCCGCCGGGAACCCCGCGAGCGTGCCGCTGCCCGATCCCGACGCCGGAGCCGCATAGCTCAGTTGCAGCCCCGGCGCGGCCACGGCGTAGCCCGTGCTGACCGCGCCCTGCGTGACCGCGGCTGTGCCCGTGTTGTTGCTGCCCGCGGCGACGAGCACCGGCGAGGCGGCCGCGATCGCCGAGGGGTCGCTGGTCGCGACGGCGAAGCTGTCGAGCGCGCCCGCGGTGGGCTGGATCGAGAACGCGTCGCCGTCGTTCATCGTGCCCGTCGAGGTGATCGAGAGGCCGGAGCCGTCGGGCGAGAACGGGTTGTCTTTGCTCGGCTGGGTGGTGGTCGAGCCGAGCACCGTGTTGGTGGTCGTGTCGGTGAGCGTCCAGGTACCGCCCGCCGCGCTCGAATATGAGAGCGTGTAGTTGTCGGTGGGCGGGCTCACGGCGTTGGTGAGCGTGGCCGAGACCGCGGCGGTGCTGTTGGGGTTGTTGTTCAGGTTGGCCGTGACGAGCGGCCCGCTCACGGTGAACAGCGCGCCGCCCGGCTGGCCGCCGAGCGTGAGGCCTAGCGCGTTCTGCTGGTTCACCTGCGCGGCGAAGCTCGTGGCGATCGCGCCCAGTTGCGCTTGCGCCGGGTCCAGCGTGTTCTGCACGAACGAGACGAGGCCGCCCACCGTGCCGCCCTGCAAGGCCGCGCTGGAAAGCGGCTGGGCCTTGGCGGTCGAGCCCGGCAGGCCCTGCCATGCCACGGTCATTTCCGCGGGGTTCGAGCTGGAGGGCTGCGTGGTGAGGTTGTAGTTCTGCCCGCTCACCACGAGCGGCTGGCCGTTGCCGAGAAAGACGCTATAGCCGCTGCTGTTCTGCACGACCTGCACGCCCACGAGCTGCGAGAGGTTCGAGACCGCGAGATCGCGCTGGTCGAGCAACTGGTTCGGCTGCTGGCCCGAGCCGCTCGCCATCGAGATCTGCGCGTTGAGCTGCGCGATCTGCTGCGTGTAGGTGTTGATCTGGGCGACGGCGTTCGAGAGCTGCGTGTTCACGCTCTGGCGCATCGCGTCGTACTGCTGGCCCGCGGCGTTGATCTGGTCGGCGAGCGATTGCGCGTCGGAGAGCGCGGTCTGGCGCGTGGCGCTGCTCGCCGGCGAGTTCGACACGTTCTGCAGGCCCGAGAAGAAGTTCGTGATCGACGAAGCGATGCCCGAGGTGGGGCTGCCCACGAGGTTCGAGAGCTGCGTAGCGAGCGTGTAAGACGCGTTGAGCGCGGCGTTGCCCGACTGCGCGCTGTTCAGCGCGCTCGTGAGGTACTGGCTATAGGCGCGCTGCACCGTGGCCGTGGTCACGCCGCCGCCCATGTAGCCCGAGCCCGTGTACTGGCCGCCCGCTTCCTTGAAGACCGCGTTTTCGACGTTGTAGCCCGGGGTGGACGAATTGCTGATGTTCTCGCCGGCCGTGGCAATGCCGATCTGGGCAGCCTGCAACCCGGAGAGCCCGATCGAGAAGATATTGGACATGCTTGATCCTCATGGGCGGCCTTTGCGAGACCCCGGTCGATGAGTCGACGGGGCGATAGGGCCGCGTGGGTGAACCCATGTATAACGGCAACGGGGCGCGAAAATTGAGTGCCCGTGTCCTGCTAAATGCGCTTGAAAACCGGGAAAAAGCCGGGAAGAAAACGTTTGGCATGCGCAGCGTGGCTGCGCACGCCGCGCTGAAAACGCGCGGCGGCGCGGCGCATCGCGAGGGCGCCGCCCCCGCTGCGCTCAGGCGCGCTGGAACGCGCGCCGCTTCATTTCGAGCTGCGTGATGTAGCGCTGGAGACTGTTCTCCGCCGCGCCCGGCAGCGCCACGAAGCGAAAACCCAGGTGATAGCGCCGCTCGCCGTTGGGCAAGTCGACGAAGCGCAGCACCGCGAGCGCGAGATCCACGCGCAGCGTGCCGTGCGTGCGCAGGTCGAGCTCGACGTTCGCGAGCTTCTGGCCCATCTCGAAGGAGGCCGCGCGCTCGTCGGTCGTGCGCAGGCCGATGCCGCCGAGCGAAAGATCGTGCACCTCGAACTGGAAGTGCCGGCCGTCCGCGGGCATCGTGCCGCGGCACAGGCACGGCTCCAGCACGGGCGTGTCCACGCGGAAATACTCGCGGCGCTGCATGTAGTAGAGCACGTCCGGGAACGCGGCCTCGAACGCGGGACGGCCTTCGAAGTCGGTCTCGCGCGGCGCGGCCGTGGCGAACTCCACCCGCACGCCGTCGGGCGAGGCGTGGAACTGGCACCGCGCGCTCGCGAGCACGTCGCGGTTCTGCTCGGGCAGCGCGCCCCAGTCGAACACGAAGCTGCGCTCGCGCGTGTTCACTTCGAGAATGCGCGTGACCAGTTGGCCACCGCCGTATTGCAAGGTCAGGAAATCGCCGCGATTGACGAGGTTGCGCAACTGCACCCCGACTTCGAGCGGATTGCGCCGGCCATAGTCGGGGACTTCGCCCTCGGAGTCTTCCTGTTGATTCGACTGAACGGTATTCATCGGCCTGCCGGAATTTCGTGAACATGCCGGCGCGCCTCGGCCTGAACCGCGCGCGCCGTCCGGGCGGTGGTCGCCGCCCCTGCTTCTTTTGGGTCTCGCCTGCATTAGCGGCAGGCGCAGGCAGAAATTTAGGGGGACGGCGCAAATATTCCGTGCGCGGGCGCACTAGCCCGGCCGTCAGGCCATCTGCTGCATGATCGACATGAGCTTTTTCGCGTAGTGCGGATCGGTTGCGTAGCCCGCGCGCTGCATGCCGTGCGCGAAGCTCTCCGCGCTGCGCGAGTTGTTGATCACCGAGGCGTAGCGCGGATTGTTCTTGAGCAGGTTGGCGTAGTCGGCCATCGCTTCGTCATAGGAGTCGTAGGCGCGGAACTTCTCCACCACGCGGTGCGGCGCGCCGTTCACGTATTCGGTCGTCATGGTCGAGACGGTCTTGCCCGTCCAGCCCTTGGTGGCCTTGATGCCGAACACGTTGTGGCTCGTCGAGCCGTCCGCCTTCATGATCTCGCGCTTGCCCCAGCCCGACTCCAGCGCCGCCTGGCCGACGATGAAGCGCGCCGGGATGCCCGTGGCCGCGCTCGCCTGCTGGGCGCCGCTCGCGAGCTTGTTCACGAAGCTGTCCACCTTGGCGTCGCCGTTGCCGCGCACGGGCGGCGTGAGCGCGCTGTTGGCGCTCCAGCCCTGGGCCTGCCCCAGCGCGCCGTTCGCGGCGGCGTTGCCATAGGCGCGGCCCAGCGCGTTGAGCATCGCCATGTTGCCTTCGTTGCCGCCGCCGCCCGCGCCCGAGAGTCCGGACATGGCGCCGGCGATGCCGCCCGCGCCGCCCTCCGCTCCGGCGCCACCGGCCGCGCCCGCATCGCCGCCCATGCTGCGCATGAGCTGCTTGATCATGGCGTTCGCCACGCCAATGCCCTTGTTCGACATCTGCTGCGCAAGCTGCTGGTCCATCATCGAGACGAACTGCGCGCCGTCTTTCGAGTCGAGCGGGCCGTCGTCGGGGGTGGCGTCGCGCATGCTCTTGAGCATCATCTGCGTGAACACGGCGTCGAACTGCTTCGCGGCCATCTTCACGCCCTGCTGGGGCGATGCATTGGCGGCGGCGCGCATCGAGTCGAAGCCCTGCACGTCCAGCGCGAAGCGGTTGGTGAGGTCGAGGCTGCCGCCGATATTCGCGTTATCCATGCTTGCTCCTTAGATGATCTGAAGATCGGCGCGCAGCGCGCCCGCCGCCTTCATCGCCTGCAGGATCGACATGAGGTCCGCGGGCGTCGCGCCCAGCGCGTTGAGCGCCTTCACGACTTCCGCGAGATTGGCGCCCGCCGTCACGAGCTTGAGCGACCCGTTGTCCTGCTTCAACTGGATCTGCGACTGGCGCGCCGCCACCGTATTGCCGTTCGAGAACGCGCCGGGCTGGCTCACCGCCGTCTGCGTGTTCACGACCACCGAGAGATTGCCGTGCGCCACCGCGCAACTGTCGAGCGTGACCATCTGATTCATCACGATCGAGCCGGTGCGCGCGTTGAGGATCACCTTGGCCGCGGGCTGCGCCGGGCGCACGTCGAGATTCTGGATCTGCGCGATGAAGCTCACCTGCTCGGCCGGATCGAGCGGGCCGCGCACCTGGATCGTGCGGCCGTCCACCGCCGCCGCCGTGCCCTGGCCGAACAGGTTGTTGACCGCCGCCACGATGCGCTGCGTCGTGTCGTAGTCCATGTCGTTGACTTCCATCTGCAGGATGCCGCCCGCTTGCGCGACCGGCGACGGCACGGCGCGCTCGACCGTCGCGCCGCCCGCGATGCGGCCCGCCGCGAGCTGGTTCACCTGCACCTTGCTGCCGTTGGCCGAGGCGCCCGCGCCGCCCACGGCCACGTTGCCCTGGGCGATGGCGTAGACCTGGCCGTCGGCGCCCTTGAGCGGCGTGAGCAGCAGCGTGCCGCCGCGAATGCTCTTGGCGTTCGCGAGCGAGGAGACGGTCACGTCGATCTGCTCGCCGGGCCGCGCGAACGGCGGCAGCGTGGCCGTCACGATCACGGCCGCGACGTTCTTCAACTGCATGTTGTTGAGCGTCTGCGAGGAGCCCGAGGCGTTCGACGTGTTGTTGATCGAGATGCCCAGGTTCGCGAGCATATTCGCGAGCGTCTGCGTCGTGAACGGTGCCTGGGTGGTCTGGTCGCCGGTGCCGTCGAGACCCACCACGAGGCCGTAGCCAATGAGCGGGTTGTCGCGCACGCCCGAGATCGACACGAGGTCCTTCACGCGCTCGGCATGCGCGGGCACGGCGTAAGCGAGCAGCGCGCCGCACGCGAACGCGAGACCGAGCACGAAGCCCAGCGCGGTGAGCACGTCTTTCACGCGCGAGCGGCGCGTGTGACGGAAGCGGATCTTTACCATGGCGCGATATTCAGGAAGAAGCGTTGCAGCCAGCCCATGGTCTCGGCCTCGTCGATCACCCCTTTCGCGGAGTATTCGATTCTCGCGTCGGCCACGTCGGTCGAGAGCACGGAGTTGTCTCCGGCGATGGTGTTCGGGTTCACGACGCCGGACAAACGCACGAATTCGTTGCCCTGGTTGATGAGCATCTGTTTTTCGCCCGAAACCACCAGGTTGCCGTTGGGCAGCACGTTCGTCACGGTCACGGTGATCACGCCCGTGAAGGTGTTGGACGCATTCGCGCCGCCCGTCGCGTCGAACTGGTTCGCGCCCTGGGCGCTGAGGTTCGCGCGCGAGAAGAAGCCGGGCGCGAAGCCCGCGGTCGGCACGTTGAAGCTCGTGCTGCCGCCGCGCTTGGTGTTGGCGCCCGAGGACTTGGTCGCCGACATGTTTTCGGCGATGAGGATGGTGAGAATGTCGCCGATATTGCGCGGGCGCTGGTCCTCGAAGAGCGGCCGCCCCGTGTAGCCGGGGTTGTAGATCGAGCCCGGCGAGCTGTTGGGCGGCGGCGAAGGCGGCACGGCCGTCATCGGCTGCGCCGTGATCGGCTGCCGGTTCGGGATATAGGCGCAGCCCGCCAGCATCGCCAGCGCGAGCGCCGCCACCCATGACGCCCTAGCGCGCGGCAACGCCTGCGCGCTCGTGCGCGCTTGCGCTTGCCCGCGCGCCGCGCGCTTGCGAGAGTTGTTTCGAACGGACTGGCCCATGCCCTTCACCTTCACCTTCGTCGTATCCATCTTTCGTACCGCGATTGCCGCTAATGCTCCGCCTGCCTCAGGCCGATGCTCAAACCTGCATCTGGCTCAGGGTCTGCAGCATCTGGTCGGAGGTCGTGACCGCCTTGCTGTTGATCTCGTAGGCGCGCTGCGTCTCGATCATGTTCACGAGCTCCTGCACCACGTTCACGTTCGACGCTTCCACGTAGCCCTGGTTGAGCGTGCCCGAGCCGTTCAGGCCCGGCGTAGTCACCGTGGGCGCGCCGGAGGAGGCGGTTTCCGAAAGCAGGTTCTGGCCGTTGCTCTGCAGGCCGGCCGGGTTGATGAACATGGCCAGTTGCAGCGAGCCGATGGTGGTGTTGTTCGACGAGCCGGCCGTGGTGACCGTCACCACGCCGTCGCTGCCGATGGTGAGCGAGGTGGCGTTGGGCGGCACCGTGATGGTGGGCAGCACCGGGTAGCCGCTCGACGTGACGAGCTGGCCCTGCGAGTTGGTCTGGAACGAGCCGTCGCGCGTGTAGGCCGTGGTGCCGTCGGGCATCTGCACCTGGAAGAAGCCCGCGCCATTGACGGCCACGTCCTTCGAGTTGCCGGTCTGCTGCAGGTTGCCCTGGGTGTAGAGGCGCTCGGTGGCCACCTGCTGCACGCCCGTGCCCACCTGGCTGCCCGAGGGCAGTTCGGTGGTCTGCGTGGAGTTCGCGCCCGGCTGACGCAGCGTCTGGTACATGAGGTCCTCGAACACCGCGCGCGAGCCCTTGAAGCCATTGGTGCTCACGTTCGCGAGGTTGTTGGAGATCACGTCCATTTGCGCCTGCTGGGCGTTCATGCCGGTGGCGGCAATGTAGAGCGATCGGTTCACGGTGTCTTTCTCCCGGCGCGCGCGTGCGCTGCCAATTCAAAAAATGCCAAAAAAGCGGAGCAATATTGCTCAGGTGAACTGGAGCAGCTGGTTCGCGCTCTGTTCGTTCTGGTCGGCCGTTTGCAGCAGCTTGGTCTGCATCTGGAACTGGCGCGCGTTGTCGATCATCGAGACCATGGCCGCCACCGGGTTCACGTTGCTGCCTTCGAGCGACTCCGTGGCCACCTGCACGCTCGGGTCCGCGTCGGCGGGGTTGCCGTCGGCCGTGCGAAAGAGGCCGTCGTCGCCACGCGTGAGCGAGCCCGCGGGCGGGTTCACGAACTTGATCTGGTCGATCATGGCGATGGCGCTCGCGGGGCTGCCCGGCGCGATGGCCGAAACCGTGCCGTCCTTGCCGATGGTCACCGCCGAACCGGGCGGCACCGCGATCGGGCCGCCGCCGCCGACCACCAGGTTGTTGCTGGCCGTCACGAGCTGGCCGTTCTCGTCCACGTGCAGATTGCCCGCGCGCGTGTACGCCTCGTTGCCGTCGGGGGTCAGCACGGAGATGAAGCCCGCGCCCTGCACGGCGATGTCGAGCGGGTTGCCGGTGCGCGAGATCGCACCGGGCGTCATGTCCGCGCCGGGCGTGGCCGAGAGCACGAAGGTGCGCGTGGTCGTGTTGTTCACGCTCGAGCCGTCGCCGAACGACATCGGCACGGCGCGGAAATTCGCGAGCTGCGCGCGAAAGCCCGTGGTCGAGACGTTCGCCAGGTTGTTCGCGACAACAGCCTGCTGGTCGAGCGCCTGGCTCGCGCCCGTCATCGCGGTGTAGATCAGTCGGTCCATGATGTGCCCGGTGCCTTAAAAGGAGCGCGTCGGCGCGCTTACATCTGCAGCAGCGTCTGGTCGACGGTCTGCTGCGTCTTGATGGTCTGCGCGTTGGCCTGATAGTTGCGCTGCGCCGTGATCAGGTCGACGAGCTGGTTCGTGAGGTCGACGTTCGACGACTCCACCGCGCCGCCCGTGAGCGTGCCGTGGTTGGTGCTGCCGGGCGTGGAGACCTGCGGCACGCCCGAGGCGGCCGTTTGCTGGAACTGGTTGCCGCCGAGATTCATCAGGCCGTTCGGATTGTTGAAGTTGGCGAGCACGACCTGGCCGAGCGTCTTGGTCTGGCCGTTCGAATAGTTGCCGGTGATGGTGCCGTCCGAGCCGATCGTGAAGTTCGAGAGCGTGCCGCTCTCGTAGCCGTCCTGCGCGAGATTGTTCACGCCGTTGGCGCTGCCGAACTGCGTCGTGCCGTTGAAGTTCAGCGTGATGGCCTGGTTGGTCTTCGAGCCGTCGGTCGGGTTGATCGTGATGGGGATCTGGCCGAGCGAGGTCGCCGCGCCGGAGGCGTCGGCCGTGCTCATGAGCTTGCCGGCGTTGTCGAACGTCATCGAGCCCACCGGCGCGGACGACACGTCACCGGCTGCACCCGCGTAGACGTTCCACTGCTGGTTGCCGCTGGCGTCCACGCCGCCCTTCACGAAATACATGTTGACCTGCTGCGCGCCTCCCAGCGAGTCGTATGCCGTGATCGAGGTCGAATAGTTGTAGGTTTCCGAATTGCTGGCGTCGAACGGTGTCGCGGTGGGCGCGCTGGACTGCGCGTTCAGGTTCAGCTGCGCCGTGATGCTGCTGGTCGTGACTGGCGCGATGTTGGTGGTCGGCACCTGCAGCGGCACGGTCTGCGCCGTGTTCACCACGCCGTTCGTGCCGGCCGCGTAGCCCATCAGCTGGAGGCCCGAAGCGTCGGTGATATAGCCGTCCTTGTTGAGCTGGAACACGCCGTTGCGCGAATACGTGACGGTGCCGTTGTTCGACATCTGGAAGAAACCGTTGCCGTTGATGGCCACGTCGAGCGCCTGGCCGGTCGTGGTGATCGTGCCCTGCGAGAAGTTCTGCTGCACCTGCGAGAGCGCCGCGCCCAGGCCGATCTGCGTATTGACCGACGTGGCGACGGTGTTCGCGTAGACATCGGCGAATTGCGCCGTGCTCTGCTTGAAACCCACCGTGTTCGCGTTGGCGATGTTGTTGCCGATGACGTCGAGATCGTTCGACGCTGCGGCGAGGCCGCTCAATCCTTGCTGGTAGCCCATGAGTGTCGACTCCGTGCTGTCGTGTTCAATAAGTCTTAGAGAATGCCGGCCACGCCCGAGAGCGAGACCGTCTTGCCGTTGGCGAGCGAGAGGCTCGCGCTGCCGTCCGATTGCTGGATCACGGCCTGCACCTTGCTCGCGACGAGCGCCGTGGCCGTGCCGGCCTGACCGTTGATGGTCGCGCTCGCGCTGATGGTGTAGTTGCCGTCGGCCACCGCGTTGCCCGCGGTGTCGGTGCCGTTCCAGGTGACGGGCACCGTGCCCGCCGACTGCGCGCCGAGGTTGAGCGTGTTGACGACCTGGCCCGCCGCGTTGGTGATCGTGAGCTTCACGTCCGAGGCCGCCGCGGGCAGCGTCACGCCCAGTTGCGGCGCCGCGCCGCTCGTCACGGCCATGCTGCTGCCGGGCGCGAGCACGGTGGAGCCGATCAGCAACGCGGCTTGCGCGTTCTGGCCCGCCGAGAGCTGCGTCGAGAGCGACGAGAGCGACGTGTTGAGCTGCTGGATGCCCGTGACCGTGTTGATCTGCGCGAGCTGCGAGGTCATCTGCGAGCTGTCCATCGGATTGGTCGGATCCTGGTTCTGCAACTGCGTGACGAGCAGTTGCAGGAAGGTGTTCTGCAAGTCGGTGCCGCTCGTGCCGTTCGCCGCGGAGGAGCCCGAGGCGCCCGAGGCACCGGATGCGCCCGACGGGTTCATGGTGTCGAGCAACTGCTGCGACACGGTGGCGGAACTGCCGCCGATGGTGGTGTTGCTGGAGGTCAACTCGTTCTCCGCTCGATGTTGCTGGGTGGCGTGGGGTGGCTGCTTCAGGCGCCGCTTCAGTGGCCGCTTCAGGTGCCGATGGTCAGGGTCTTGAGCATCAGCGTCTTCGCCGTGTTCAGGGTCTCGATGTTGGCCTGATACGAGCGCGAGGCCGAGATCATGTTCACCATCTCCTGCACCGGGTCCACATTCGGCATCGAGACGTAGCCGTTGGCATCCGCTGCCGGATTGTCGGGCTCGTAGCTCTGCTTCATGGGCGTCGGGTCGTCGATCACGCCCGTCACCCTCACGCCGCCCACTTGCTGGCCCGACGCGGTGCGCGCGCCGCCGAGCGGGTCGACCGCGAACACGACCTGCTTGGCCTTGTAGGGCTGACCGTCGGGGCCGGTGGTGCTGTCGGCGTTGGCGAGATTGGACGCCGTCACGTTCAGGCGCTGCGATTGCGCCGACATGGCGGAGCCCGCAACGCTGAAGATGTTCATCAGGGATGGCATGGTTTCGTTGTCCTTCAGTTCGTTCAGTTCGAACCCGACTGGATCGCCGAGAGCATCGTTTTGATCTGCTGCGAAAGCACCGTCATGCCCGACTCGAAGTGCAGCGCGTTGTCGGCGAACTGCACGCGCTCGGTGTCGAGATCGACCGTGTTGCCGTCGAGCGAGGGCTGCGTCGGGATGCGGTACATCACCGGGCTCGAGTAGGTGTCCGCGGGACCGCCAGTCGGGATCAGCTTTGCATTGCCGGCCATGTGGCCCGACTCGGTCGTGGCCATCGACATGCCGCTCGCCACGCCGGCGGGCTGCGCCAGCGCGAGCGGCTGGAAGTTGCCGCCTGCGCCGCCAGCTCCACCCGCGGCACCGGAAGCGCCGGGCGTCGCCACGCCGGGCGTAGCGACGCCCGCCTGCTTCAGCGCGCCCGCGAGCGAGGCCGAGAAGTCGACGTCGCGCGCCCGGTAGCCCGGCGTGTCGGCGTTCGCGATGTTCGAGGACAGCAGCGCCTGGCGCGTCGCGCGCACATCGAGCGCTTCGCGGCCAAAGGCGAATTCGGCGTCGAGTTTGTCCAGCATCGGGCGTTCTCCGTGACACGAAATGAGGGGCAGCGCGAGGACTGCATGCAGGCCGGATGAGTACATGCTTCGTGCATCCGGCCACTGGGCGAGGCGCACAGGCCTTTTCGCATGGAGAGGAATGTTAGGCGCGGCTGGCAAGAACCAATCGGACGAATAGCCGGTAAAGCCCCCCTCTATTCGACGTAAGCGCGCGGAGTGCGCCGCCTAGAATGCGAGGCGTGTCAATGCAATGAATGGAGAACGACGATGCCGCAGACAGCCCCCTTTCGCGCGCGCAGCGCGGCAGCGGCGAGCCGCGCGCCGCGCCGTTCGGCCCTGCGCGAGCTCGCTCCCGCGCTGGCTGCGCTGGGCGCCGCCGCCGCATTGGCCACGAGCGGCGCCGCGCGCGCGCAAAGCGAAGCGCCCGGCCAGCAGATCTATATAGCGGGGCCCGGCGACCACGCCGGCTCGGACGCCGCGCAGATGAGCGCGATGCTCGCGCAGGCAGGCAAGACGAATCCGGGCGGCGGTGCTGGATCGACGGGTGCCTCGGCGAACGCAAATGCTTATGCGCAGAACGCGGCGATGCTCGCGCGCGGCGCGCAAGGCAATGCGCAAACGCAACAGGATCTGGTGCAAAGCCAGCCGGGCATGATCACGA
>JAITTX010000046.1 GCA_031286755.1 Paraburkholderia sp. | reverse complement strand
CGGCACGCGCGCTCGGCGAAGAAAGAAGACCTCGCCTTGTTCAAAACGCTGGAGCTATTGATTTAGCGCCCGAGAGTACGCCCGGGCAGATGACTTGTCAGCATCATGTATGGCCATCGACGCCAGGCGAAAACGAATGGCCGAAATTGAAAAACACGCCGAACACCAAAATCAATTTTCCGTACCAACGCGATGATGTATTGATGGAGAAATATCTATCTTCATGATTTTTGAAAAATTAATGGCTCGCTCGCTACCCAATCTGCCCGATAACACGCAAGGTCGAGCGCCCGGGGTTACGCACGATATCCGTTTCATCTCGCGGGTAAAACACTCGCTCTCGCCCGCTGCAGCAAGCTATCATCCTCACGTTTGACCCGGCGGGTTCATTGATCTGCACCCTTACTCCAGATCACCGCCTCCGGATGACGTTCGAGATACTCGGCGAGGGAGTTCAGGCTGGCCAGCGTTCGCCGTAACTCGGTCAACGCCTGATGAACGTCGCCCTGCAGCGGCGCCCCCTGGTCAAGCATCTCGTTCGCGGAGCGAAACGCCTGTTGCGCAGATTCGAGCGTCGAACGCGCTGCCGGGACAAGCTCCGTATCCAGCCGCGCAAACAAGGCATTCGACTGCTGCAACGAGAGGTTCAGGTTGTGCCCGATCTCTTGAAGCGGCATGCGGTCCAGGCGGCGCACGATGTTCGACAGCTGATCCTGTAGTTCTTCTACCGAGTTCGGCACCGTCGGCAACTCGACTGGCGAGCGCTCCGTGTCGACCCGCGCCGCCGGCGCATGCGGGAACACGTCGAGCGCGATGTATTTTTTCCCTGTCAAAAGACTTCCCGTGCGCAGTTGTCCGCGCAGCCCCTGGCCGACCAGTTGGCGCAGCAGGGCCTTGCCCTCCGTTCCCGTCCCGTCGCCGAGCGCATTACGATAGTGGCGTCCGAGCCGGCGGGGATAGAGGCTCAGCGTGACCAGCATGTCGAAACGTCCGCGCTCGGGGTTGAGGTCGACATCGACCGCCGTGACGGTGCCCAACCCGACACCGCGAAATTCGACTGGCGCGCCCACCGACAATCCTCGCGCCGATTGGGCGAAGCGCATGCTCACCACGGCAGGCGGCCCCTCGTCGGCACGCATGGCGTCTGTGCGGCTATCCGCGAGTTGAAAATCCTCGACGGCCGCGGCGGACGCGGCAAGCGCGCTCCTACGCAGCGTGTCGAACGACACGCCGCCCGCGAGCAAAGCCGAAGCCGGCGGGGTGTCCAGCCTCATGCCGCCGGAATCGAGCTTGAGTTCGATACCGCTCGCCTGCCACCATCGCGTGTCGGGCATGACCAGCCGATCGAACGGACTCCTGACGAAAACGTCGATACGAACCTTGCCTCCACTATGTGCCAGCGAATAGCCGAGCACCTGCCCGACTTGCACGCCGCGAAAATAGACAGGCGAGCCAGTGTTCAAGGAGCCACGCGTTGGGGCCCACAGGACGAAACGCGCGCCTTCCTCGTCGTTGGTGAGTGCCGGCGGTGTGTCGAGACCGGTGAACGTGTCACATGCTCGAAGCAAATGAGCATCGATATCGACATCGATCCAGGTTCCCGATATGGCAGTCAAGAGTCCGGAGATGTTCTTCACGTCAATGCGCGGACGCACGACCCAGAATTTCGCGCCGCACATGGCGATGCCCTGCCCGTCGGCATCGAGCCGCAACTCCGCGTAGACGTGTTGCCCGTCGTCGGACAAACGCAGATGCTCGAGCCGGCCAATTGTCACGCCTCGATAACGCACCGGCGTTTTCCCGGCGACAAGACCGGCGCCGGACATAAAGCTCACCGTTACGCGCGGACCGCGTTGTGCGAGCGCATGACCAAGCAGCAGAGCACCAACGAGGAACCCGGCGAACGAAAGGAGCCAGACCGCGGAACGCCACCGCCGCCGGTCATTCACAACTTCCCCATGACGATATTCAATACGCTCCTCGCACATCGACGGGCAAAGACGAGCGCCCTACTGGAAGCGCCAGCAAGGCGTGCTGCGGCGCGTAGCGCAAACGGGCTTTCGGCGCAGCGCCCAATTGCGCGGCGCCGCTGCTCCTTCTCGAATCTGTTTGACGGGCGCTTCACGGCCGACTCCCAAGTGTCCTTGATCGAACGAACCCTCTCCCATCAACGAATCGACGGGCGCAAGCGCGATGACTGTCTTTTGACCGCAATCCGCAGCGAAATCAGCGCAGCTGCTCGGCGAGCGCGGAGGCTCCTTTATCGAGGCCCGTCTTTGCGGCGCTCAGCGAGCCGAACGCCGCCGGCAAGTTCATTGCATTCGGGTATTGCTTTGTCACGTAAGCGCGAAGCAGGCGCCCCGTCGAGCTGTCGAATACCTCTACGGCATACGACACGGAACCGCTGAACGCACCCTTGCCTCCCCTGATAGCCTGAATACCGTTATAGAGGTTGCCCGCGATGTCGAAGTGCATCGCCTGGCCGATCACGGCAGTCGTTTTCTCTGCGCCGGTCAATGTGAGCTTCACGCGCAGCGTCGCAGGCGATGGCTGGGTCGCGAGATCGAAGCGCTTCGATAGCGTTTCGGCGAAGGCTTTGTTCATGTAGACGGCGAGTACATCCTTATCCGTGTCGGACAAGTCGCCAAACTGATTGTCGCTGCCGCGATACACCACAACCGGATCGATGATGACCTGCGAATAGCGCGACCAGACCACTGGCGCCGCATACTTGAATGGCGTATGAGCAGCGTCGTCCGCATGGTTCTCCTTCAACTGGGAAGACGAGGCGAGACTGTTGTACGCAACGGGCTGCACACCTGCACAGGCAGATAACGTTAGGAGTGCAATGTAGGTAAGTGCCTTGAGACTGACCGGGTTATGACGCACGGGCTTTTCCTTTTCAATTAGGGTCAAATATGTCGTCGCGGTGAATTGCCACATGGGCGAGCTCGGACTGGCCGAAGCGTAACATCGGGCTCCCCACATGTAAACCGTCTATCCGGTTTGTTTTTTACCATCGTGCAGCGTACAATTGGCTTTTACGCAATGACTGCGGCGCACGAAGGCGGGCCGGCATGTTGCGGAACCGCTCCATCTGGGTGCGTGCCCGCATCACCCGAGCAGCATTTGACGATCTCTGCCCGGGGGACGCGCCGCTCAGCCCATCGACAATGGATAACCAGACACGCTCGGAAAATTCCCGCAGGAAGGCGATTGACGCCGCACTTTCGATATTGACTCGCGAGGGAATCGGGGGACTGACGTTCGACGCGCTTTCGCGCGAGAGCGGCATCAGCAAGGGCGGACTGCTTCACCAGTTTCGCAACAAACACGGGGTGCTACGCGCCCTCCTCGATCGCCACCGGGAGGAATTTGAACAGATCGCGCGCGAGCACCTGGCAGCCGGCGGAGCGGCACGGGTTGAGCCCGTTCTTTCCGCACAGATCGCGATCTTCAGGGAGTCCATCAACCAGCCGCATTCCGTCGCGCGGGCGGTGCTCGCCGCCATGGTCGAAAGCCCTGACTTGCTCGATGACCTCAAAAGCGACGATGCAGAAAAGATGAAACAGTTGCAGTCCGAGGCGAAGGATCTCGAACTTTCCTTGCTCCGTTACTTCGCGGCCAGCGGCATCGCCTTCAATTCCCTGCTCGGACTGTCCGCCATGCCCGAGACGTTACGCGACAGGCTTTTCGAGCGGTTGCTCGACGACACAAGGTGGTGATCCTCGAAATTCCTCACTGGACTCGTCATACGCATACATCCCACGCATCGAGGTGGGGTATGGATGTGGTCCTTTAGTTGTATGAGTGTCTTTGCCAGTATTCCGCCAAAACGTGACGTGCGATGTGGTTATTTAGATCAGTATTCTTCTCTCGCTGCGGCGGGCAAATCTATACGACTCCCGTCGTAACATGCCCGCCATTGCGATTTTTCGCACATAAACTTCGGATTATTTTTTAATTTCTGCGTGCCCCGTCACTACCGCGACAGGCTTCATGCTTGACATGGCTTTGCGGATTGCGGTCTCGGTGGGGGCACTGGAGGATGTCGATTTATAGCTCGCGGGTACCGCCCAGCAAGCGTCAATGAAGCTCGCTGTCATCGTTCAACAGCCACGACGGGATATCGCGTTTCCCGTTGAGCACGCGCCAGACCTCGACGTAATCCTTGCGCTCGATGTAGAAGATCACATGCGGGTAGCGATCAAGCGGCCACGATCGCAGGCCTGGTATGTCCAACTCGTACGCGAAACGGGGAGATCCAACGTTCGGATGTTTAGCGAGACGGGCGTATGCCTGCTCGATCTCCGCAATGAATCCGAGCGCTGCCTGTTCCGAGCCTTCGTCTACGAGATAGTAGGTCAGCTCGTCCTCCACGTCCTGCCTGGCCAACCTCGTCGGGATGACGGGCTTCGCCGTCATTTGCGCCCTGTGCGCAGGCGCGCGCGCAGCGATTCGAAGTAGTCCGAATCGACCGGATCCGTGAGCCCCGACGCAGCTCCCTGCAAGATAACTGCACGCAGGCGCTTTCGATCCTGATCCTTACGGATCAGTTCGCGGACGTATTCGCTGCTCGTGCCGTAGCCGCACTCGCCGACCTGCTCGTCAACGTATTCCTTCAGCGAATCGGGGAGGGAAATGTTCATGGTGCCCATGCGAATCAGTCTATCAGGTTTGGCAAATTTTGCCAAACCCAGGGCATTGCGCGGGTGCGCCCCACGGTGATCGCATACCGGGTTACGGGCGAGACGGTCGCGGTGCCAGGC
>JAITTX010000043.1 GCA_031286755.1 Paraburkholderia sp. | reverse complement strand
CGTGATCCTCGCGGTGTCGTCGGCGCTGCTGACGGCCTGGATGAGCAAGACGCCGTCCACGCCCGCCTGAAGTCGCCGTTCAGGCGTCCTTCGAGCGCGGCCGCCTAGCGCGGCGGCCGTGCCATCAACTCGTCGAGCAATGCCTGATACGTTTTCACGACCTGCTCGTTGAACGGCAGAAAGCGTGCGATCGCCCGGCGCTGGCTCATGCGCCATGCGGCGGCGTCGTGCCTGCGCGCGTCGATTGCCTCGATGAGCCGCCGTGCAATGCTTCGGAGTACAGGTAATTTTGCGGGTTCTCCCATTGATGCGTGACGACCGCATCCACGTGCTGGGCCATGACCTGGTAGAACGGAAAGCGTCCTTCGAACGAGGCCAGCCCGTGGCGCGCGATGTCGAGACTGTGGGCGAAGCTGCGAAAGCCCGCATGCTCTTTGGCCTTGAGCGTGTTGTAGACCCACACGTGCTCGAGCGCATCGGGATTCGCGCGGTGCGCGCTCTCGCAGCACAGCATCGGAATCTGGCTGGTCTTGACCATGCAGATGTTCGGCTCGAAGATGCCCGCGCGCCAGCGGCGGCGGCCCGGCTCGTAGCCGAAACGCTGGCCTTCGGGCAGCGCGGCGGCGGCCTTCTCCAGCACGAGCGGGCTCCAGAGGTGCGGCATGATCCGCACCGGCGCGCGCATGGCGCTGCGGTAATACGGCATGCAGGTGGTCTCGTACTCGGCGAGGGTCCAGATCTCGTCGTAGCGCGCGCCGCTGATGAGCAGCGCGTGCGGCAGATTGAAGATCATGCGCTCGATATCGATCACGTAGTCGTTGCCCACGCGCATCGAGACCACCTTGCCGCCGCGCTCGCGGAAGTTGGCGATCCACGCCCGGTCGAGCTGCGCGCTCATTTCGATCATCAAGTCGAGCCGCGTGGCCGCGTCGGCCATGTCGATGAGCGGCGCGGGCGCGTCCTTGACGAAGCGCTGCGCGTCGTCGATATCGCCGTCGCCACCGCCGATCACGAGATAGACCTCGGCCACCGAAGGCACCTTGCGCAAGAGCATCACGAGAAACAGGCAGTTCTGGAAGATGCCGTTTTCCCACAGCGATTGCTCGCCCTTGCGCACGTAGAGCGAGACACCCACTTTGAGGCCTTGCGGCGCGCTGGCAGCACGATGGCACTGAGCGGATGCGGTGGGCGCGCTGCGTTGCACGGGCGGCTGAGCAGGTTGGGGTGCGTTAAGCGTATTCAGCGTGTTCATGCGGACTTCCGGATCGGGGTGTTTTCAGCGAGCGCTTGCAGGCGCTGCGCATAGGCTTGCAGATTGGCCTCGTTACAGGGATCGACCGCCTCGAAAACGGTGCGAGCGCGCAGGCGATAAGCATCGAGCCCGGCGTCATGAGTGCGCGCGGCGGCAATCAGTTGCTGGCCGCCTTCGTGTGCGTCGAAGCCCGTGTAGTAGTAGCCCGCGCCAAAGCCGGCTAGCCACGGCGAGTTGTGCACGAGCGGGTAATCGCCGTACAGCGCGTCGAGATAGCTGTAGTTCTGGTCGTTGTCCCATTGATGGGCGACCACGGCGTCCGCGTGTTGCCCCATGAAGCCGACGATGTCATGCCGGCCATGAAAGGTGGCGCGGTGCTCGCGCACGAGATCGAGCGAGTTGGCGAGATGCAGCATCGTCAGGTGATCTTTCATGTGCAGCGTGTTGAGCACATGCAATGCGGCCACGCTCGTGCGGTCGGCGCGATATGCCTCGTCGCAGAGGAGCATCGGAATGCTCGAGCATTTCACCACCGAGATATTGGGCTCGAAGATCGCCACGCGCAGCGCGCCGCCGGAGGCTGCGCGAATGTCGCGGTTGCGCTGCGTTGCATAGCCGTACTCCAGGCCGTGACGGGCGACCTCGGCGATGCGCGCCTGCAGAAAGCCTGCATGCCAGACGTAAGGCACCACGTGCACCGGGCAGCGGTGCAGCGTGCGCATCATGGGAATGTGCAAGCGGTCCTTCGATACGACCCAGATCTCGTCGCAACGGTCGGGGCGCGAGGTGTGCACGGGCTTGTTGAACACGGCGGGCTCCACGAGCCCCACGTAGGGTTGCCCGCAACAGTAATAGACCACCTTGCGGCCGCGCGCGCGCATCAGATCGAGCCACGCGTTGTCGAGCGCGCCGGACATTTCGATCACCACATCGACGGCGTCCGTGGCTTCGCGCTGGCTGAGAAGCGCGAGGCCAGGCGCGATTGTGCCGACCTGTTGCGGCAAGCGCCGCTCGCTGCCGACGTCGACGAGAACGACGGACTCCACGAACGGAAGTCGCTGGAAAGCTTGCGCGATGAAGATGACGTTCTGGCCGAGCCCGTTCTGCCAGATGTTCTGGCCTTCGTGGCTGAGCACCGAAATGCCGATTCTCATGATGTGTTTTCCGTGGATGAGCGCGAGAGATTGCCAGTACATGTTGTTGAGGCAGTGTGCGCTCGCGGCGGAAGCAGCGATATCGGAATAATTCGAATATCTTGAATTAAGCCGCGTGATGGACGCATCGGGTTTTCTCGCCAATGCGTCTAGTAGAAATTCGAAAAACGGGGCTGTTGTTTGTCGGCGTCAATAATAAGGATCGCAATTTACATGGATTTAAAGGTATGGTTTTCAGGCCTTGAAAAATCATGCCTCGAAATTCTGTGATGCAGCTTGCGAGTAGGACAAATTCGATAGCGGGAATTCAGCCAGACCGAATAGTAATCGTCTTATAGAGCGGGGCAGCACCGGATGGAATGCTGTGCTCATTCGCTTTCCGGATGAAAAATCGGAAACGTCTGGCCGGTGAAAAATCCGAAATCAAGGAGCCGGATAAGGCTCATGAGTCTGACCCCGAGGGTGGCATGAACAAGGCATATCGTTGTGTATGGAATGAGGCGCTCGGCGCCTGGGTTGCTGTATCTGAACTGGACAAGGCGCGCGGCAAGCGCAGCAAGTCGAAATTGGTGCTTGCTGCAGCTGCAGCGGGTGCATCTCTCGCGGCCGTGCTCGCACCGGCTCCCGCGTTTGCGTCGTTTGCCATTACCGATACCGGCATGACCAATACCGCGTCCGGGCCCAGTGAGCGAACCGCGAGCTCCGGCGGCAAGGGCGCGAGCGCTTCGGCGAACTCGATCGCAATGGTGGGCGACGGCGACTGTAACCGGCTCACGAACATCAGCTACGGCGGTATCTACGGCAACGGCGATTCCAAATTCACCGGCGGTCTCTACGGTTTCAGTGTACAGACCAGGGTGTTGAACTACGACGACGCGTACAACGTTGGCCCGGGCCAGACTGCCGGCATGCCGGGCTTTTCGAGCGTCACTCGCGGCAACGTCACGGAAACCGGCAACGGGATCGCGCAAACCCAATCGTGGGGCTTGAACACCATCGCATTGGGTTGCGATACGAAGGCAAACGGCTACGGCGCTTTTGCAAGCGGCT
>JAITTX010000581.1 GCA_031286755.1 Paraburkholderia sp. | reverse complement strand
GCAGCCGCTGTGGCTCGTGGGCAGCCGCAAGGCCGCGCCGCGCGGCCCGAAGCAGTTCGTCGATTTCCAGAACGACGTGGCCGCATCGGACATCCTGCTCGCGGCGCGCGAAGGCTTCGAATCGGTCGAGCACGTGAAGCGCTACACGGCCATGGGCTTCGGCACCGACCAGGGCAAGCTCGGCAACATCAACGGCATGGCGATTCTCGCGGACGCGCTCGGCAAGACCATTCCCGAAACCGGCACCACCACGTTCCGCCCGAACTACACGCCCGTGACGTTCGGCACCGTGGCGGGACGCGAACTGGGCGACTTCCTCGACCCGATCCGCAAGACCTGCATTCACGAATGGCACGAGGAGCATGGCGCGCTGTTCGAGGACGTGGGCAACTGGAAGCGGCCCTGGTACTACCCGAAGAAGGGCGAGGACATGCACGCGGCGCTCAAGCGCGAGTGCCTCGCGGTGCGCAACAGCGTGGGCATTCTCGATGCGTCGACGCTCGGCAAGATCGACATTCAGGGCCCGGACGCCGCCAAGCTGCTCAACTGGGTCTACACGAATCCGTGGCTCAAGCTCGAAGTGGGCAAGTGCCGCTACGGCCTGATGCTCGACGAGAACGGCATGGTGTTCGACGACGGCGTGACGGTGCGCCTCGGACCGCAGCACTACATGATGACCACCACCACGGGCGGCGCGGCGCGCGTGCTCACGTGGCTCGAACGCTGGCTGCAAACGGAATGGCCCGACATGAAGGTGCGCCTCGCTTCCGTGACCGATCACTGGGCGACCTTCGCCGTGGTGGGCCCGAAGAGCCGCAAGGTCTTGCAGAAGGTGTGCAAGGACATCGACTTCGACAACGCCGCGTTCCCGTTCATGTCGTATCGCAACGGCACGGTGGCGGGCGTGAAGTCGCGCGTCATGCGCATCAGCTTCTCGGGCGAACTGGCTTATGAGGTGAACGTGCCGGCCAACGCGGGCCGCGCCGTGTGGGAAGCGCTGATGGCCGCGGGCGCCGAGTTCGACATCACGCCGTACGGCACGGAAACCATGCACGTGCTGCGCGCGGAGAAGGGCTACATCATCGTGGGCCAGGACACCGACGGTTCGGTCACGCCGTTCGATCTGGGCATGGGCGGGCTCGTTTCGCAGACCAAGGACTTCCTGGGCCGGCGCTCGCTCAAGCGCTCGGACACCGCGAAGGAGGGCCGCAAGCAGTTCGTCGGGCTGCTTGCCGACGACGCGCAATTCGTGCTGCCCGAAGGCGGCCAGATCGTGGCCGAGGACGCGCGCCAGCAGGCGGACGGCACCACGCCGATGCTCGGCCACGTGACGTCGAGCTATTACAGCCCGATTCTCGACCGCTCGATCGCGCTTGCGGTGGTGAAGGGTGGCCACAACAAGACCGGCGAGCACGTCGCGATTTCGCTGGCCGACGGCCGGCGCGTGAAGGCGAAGATCGCCAGCCCGATTTTCTATGACACTGAAGGGGTGCGTCAGCATGTTGAATGAAACGATGGATAAGGCGCCCCTTGCGGAGCGCGCGGCGGCAACGGTGCGGCTCGAATCGCCTTGCGTGGGCGTGGCCGGTCTCATGAAGGCCGAGGAGGGCCGCGCGCCGAAGGGGTTCACGCTGCGCGAGCTGCCGTTTCGCGATCTGGTGAACGTGCGCGGCGACCTGAGCGATCCGGCTTTCGTGGACGCGTTTGCGCAGGTGGTGGGCTGCCAGCCGCCCGCGCGGCCCAACACGGTCGCGCGCGGCAACGGCTACGACGTGCTGTGGCTCGGCCCCGACGAATGGCTCGTGCGCTCGGACGCGGCGGTGCCGGCGGGCGTGCTGGAAGCGCAGCTCGCGCCCGCATTCGGCGAGGCCTATGCGGCCGCCGTGGACGTGGGCAGCGGCTACACGGTGATGGAGATCGACGGCGCGCGCACGCGCGAATTGCTCTCGCGCGGCTGCCCGCTCGATCTGCATCCGGGGCTCTTCAAAGAAGGGCAATGCGCGCAGAGCGTCTTTTTCAAGGCCGGGATCGTGCTGATTCCCATGGGCGGCGACCGCTTCGAGATCGTCGTGCGCCGCAGCTTCGCCGATTATTTCTGTCGCATCATGCTCGACGCCACCGCGTCGCTTGCATCATGAAGATCGTCGACGGCACCTTCGATCCGGCGCTCGCGCTGCTTGAAGCGCCACCTGCGCGCGGGCGTGGCTGGAGCGTGTTCGTGGAGGGCCTGAGCGTGCCGGCGCGCATCGGCATTCATCCGCACGAGCATGGCCAGCCGCAGCCGCTCGTGATCGATGCGCAACTGGGCTACCGCTCCATGCCGAAAGAGGAGAGCGACTGGATCGACTACGAAAGCTATTGCACGCGCATTGCCGAGTTTCTTGCGAAAAAGCCGCATACGCGTCTGCTCGAAACGCTGGTGGCCGATATCGCGGCGCTCTCGTTTCGCGAGTGGCCCGCGCTCGATTCGCTCACGATCGAAGTGCACAAGCCGAAGATCCGGCCCGGCACGCGGCGCATCGGTGTGTCGCTCGAATGGACGCGCGCCGATTATCTGCAATGGAGCGCGACAGGACGCTGGTAGCGTGGCGCGCAGCCCCGCCCGATTTACCCCGCTGATGTCGGCGCACGACAAGCGCGCGTCGGCTTTTGCACATCGCGGGGTGGGCGCGGCGGGCTACGCTCCGGATATCGCTGCGCACACAGCTTGGCAAGCGCAGCGCCAACTCTCAAGGAGACAAGGTGATGAGCAATCGAGGCGTCGTGTATCAAGGTCCGGGCAAGGTCGAAGTGCAGAAGATCGACTATCCGAAGATGGTCGATCCGAGCGGGCGCGCGATTGGCCACGGCGTGATTCTCAAGGTGGTCAGCACGAATATCTGCGGCTCGGACCAGCATATGGTGCGCGGCCGCACCACGGCGCCGGTCGGCCTTGTGCTCGGCCACGAGATCACGGGCGAAGTGGTGGAGATTGGTAAGGATGTCGAAACGCTGAAGATCGGTGACCTGGTTTCGGTGCCGTTCAACGTCGCGTGCGGCCGCTGCGCGATGTGCCGCGAGCAGAACACGGGCGTGTGCCTGACCGTGAACCCGTCGCGCGCGGGCGGCGCGTATGGCTATGTCGACATGGGCGGCTGGATTGGCGGCCAGGCCGAGTACGTGCTCGTGCCCTATGCCGACTTCAATCTGCTGAAGTTCCCGGACAAGGCGCAGGCGATGTCGAAGATCCGCGACCTCACCTGCCTCTCCGACATTCTGCCCACCGGCTACCACGGCGCGGTGACGGCGGGCGTGAAGCCGGGCTCCACGGTCTATATCGCGGGCGCGGGCCCGGTGGGCATGGCGGCGGCCGCTTCGGCGCGCCTGCTCGGCGCGGCCTGCACGATCGTCGGCGACATGAATGCGGAGCGCCTCGCGCATGCGAAGGCGATGGGCTTCGAAGTCGTGGACCTCTCGAAGGATGCCTCGCTCGGCGAGCAGATCGAGCAGATTCTCGGCAAGCCCGAGATCGATTGCGCGGTCGACTGCGTGGGCTTCGAGGCGCACGGCCACGGCGCGTCGGGACACTCGGAAGAGGCGCCGGCCACGGTGCTCAACTCGCTCATGGAGATCACGCGCCCCGCGGGCATGATCGGCATTCCGGGGCTTTACGTGACCGACGATCCGGGCGCGAAAGACGTTGCGGCGCAGATCGGCAGCCTGAGCATCCGATTCGGCCTCGGCTGGGCGAAGTCGCATACGTTCCACACCGGCCAGACGCC
>JAITTX010000555.1 GCA_031286755.1 Paraburkholderia sp. | reverse complement strand
AAATACGGCGCGAAAACCAAAAATTTCGCGCCGGCAGCCGGGACAGAATGGACGTCATGACGAGCAATCACGTGCAAGCGTCCATATCGAAAAAGGAGGAGCAGACAACATGTTGCCCGGACATCCCATCCTGTTCAAATCGCTGTGCTACGTGGACGGCCGCTGGATCCACAGCGACAGCGCCGCCACGGTGGCGGTGCACAATCCCGCCGATCAATCGGTGATCGGCCATGTGCCGATGCTGGAGCGCACGCAGATCGTGGCCGCCATCGACGCCGCGCAGCGCGCCTTCGAAGCGTGGCGCTGGGTGCCGCAGCAGCAGCGCAGCGCGGCCTTGCTGCGCTGGCATGCGCTGATCCTGCGCCATCAGGACGATCTTGCCGCGCTGCTTTCGCTGGAGCAGGGCAAGCCGCTCGCGGAATCGCGCGGCGAGATCCGCTATGCGGCGAGCTTCATCGAATGGTTCGCGCATGAAGCGCAGCGGCTCGCGGGCCGCACGATTCCCACGCATATCGACGGCGCGCATCTGGGCACCGTGATGGAGCCCGTGGGCGTGGCCGCGCTCATCACGCCGTGGAATTTTCCGGTGGCGATGATCACGCGCAAGGCCGCCGCCGCGATCGCGGCGGGCTGCACGGCCATCGTGAAACCCGCGCACGAGACGCCGTATTCGGCGCTCGCGCTCGCGCAGCTTGCCGAGGAAGCCGGTTTTCCCGCGGGTGTTTTCAACGTGGTGATCGGCGAGCCGCAGACGGCCATGGAAGCGCTCGTGAGCGACACGCGCGTTCGCGCCGTGAGCTTCACCGGATCGACGCGCGTGGGCGCGCTGGTCACCCAGACGGCGGCGCGCGCGGGCATCAAGAAAGTCGCGCTCGAACTGGGCGGCAACGCGCCGTTCGTCGTGACGGAGGATGCGGATCTCGACCAGGCCGTGAAGGTGGCCGTGGCCGCCAAGTTCCAGACCTCGGGCCAGGATTGTTGCGCGGCCAACCGCATCTTCGTGGCGCGCGCGCTTTACGAAACCTTCGTGGCGCGTTACGCGGCGGCGGTGCGCGCGCTCAAGACCGGCCCCGCGTTCGAGCCGGGCGTGGAAGTCGGGCCGCTCATGCATCAGGCGGCGTTCGACGGCACTGTGGCGCGCGTGGCCGACGCGCGCGAGAAGGGCGCGCGCATCCTCGTGGGCGGCCAGCCGCACGCGCTGGGCGGCTGGTACTTCGAGCCCACCGTGATCGCGGACGCCGCACCCGGCATGCGTGTCTACGACGAGGAAAACTTCGCGCCCATTTCCGCCGTCTGCGCGTTCGACACGCTCGACGAAGTCATCGCGAAGGCGAACGACACCGAGTACGGGCTCGCGGCCTACGTGTGCGCGACCAACGTCAACACCATCTTCCAGCTCGTGCGCCGGCTCGACTTCGCGATGATCTCGGTCAATGGCGTGAAGTTCACGGGCGCGCCCATTCCGTTCGGCGGCATGAAGGCCTCGGGCCTCGGCCGCGAAGGCGGCGTGGAGGGCTTCGAGCCGTTCGTGGAAACCAAATATTTTTGTCTTGGCAATCTCGGCCTGCCGCTCGCGGCAATGGCCTGAAACCCATATCAGGAGCACATCATGACGCAAAAACTCGACGCACTGTTCCAGCAGGACCGCGCCCACTTCATGCACCCCTCCACGCACGCCTACGATCACGAGAGCGGCGCGCTGCCCGGCAAGATCGTGCGCAACGCGCGTGGCATCCGCATCGAGGACCACGAGGGCAAGCAGTACATCGACGCTTTCGCGGGCCTCTATTGCGTGAACATCGGCTATGGCCGCACCGAAGTGGCCGACGCCATGTACGCGCAGGCCAAACAGCTCGCGTACTACCACACCTATGTGGGCCATGCGTCGGACGCCATCATCGAGCTTTCCTCGCGCATCATCGACTGGGCGCCGGCCGGCATGAAGAAGGTCTACTACGGCATGTCGGGCTCGGACGCCAACGAAACGCAGGTCAAGATCGTCTGGTACTACAACAACGTGCTGGGCCGCCCGAACAAGAAGAAGATCATCTCGCGCGAGCGCGGCTATCACGGCTCGGGCATCGTGACCGGCAGCCTCACGGGCCTGCCGAGCTTCCATCAGCATTTCGATCTGCCCATCGACCGCGTGAAGCACACGATTTGCCCGCACTGGTATCGCAAGGCGCCGGCTGGCATGAGCGAGGCCCAGTTCACCGCGTACTGCGTGGAAGAGCTCGAAAAGCTGATCGCGCGCGAAGGCGCCGACACCATCGCGGCCTTCATCGCCGAGCCGGTGATGGGCACGGGCGGCATCATCGAGGCGCCGGCCGGCTACTGGCCCGCCATCCAGGCCGTGCTCAAGAAGCACGACATCCTGCTGATCTCCGACGAGGTGGTGTGCGGCTTCGGGCGTCTCGGCTCGAAGATGGGCGCACAGCATTACGGCATTCAGCCCGACCTCATCACGGTGGCGAAGGGGCTTACCAGTGCATATGCACCGCTCTCGGGCGTGATCGTGGGCGAGAAGGTCTGGGACGTGATCGCGCGCGGCTCGCAGGAGCACGGGCCGATGGGCCACGGCTGGACCTACTCGGGCCATCCGGTGTGCGCGGCGGCGGCGCTCGCCAATCTCGACATTCTCGAGCGCGAGAATATCGTCGATAACGCCGCGCAGGTGGGCGCGTACTTCGGCGCGAAGCTGCGCGAGGCGTTCGACACGCATCCGCTGGTGGGCGAGGTGCGCAGCGTGGGCATGCTCGGCGCGCTCGAATTCATGGCGGACAAGGCAGCGCGCAAGCCGTTCGACGCGGCGCTGAAGATCGGGCCGCAGGTGTCGGCGGCGGCGCTCAAGCGCGGCGTGATCGCGCGCGCGATGCCGCACGGCGACATCCTGGGCTTCGCGCCGCCGCTCGTGATGACGCGCGCGGAAGCCGACGAGATTGTCGGCATCGTGCGCGAGGCCGTGGATGAAGTGGCCGAGCGGAATCTGGTTGCCGCGGGCTGACGATGCGGCCTGCGCCGCCCGTCGACGAACGGGCGGTGCGAGGAACAAAAAAGCCGCTGTACCTGCGTACAGCGGCTTTTTGCGTTGTTCGACGCGTGGCGAACCTCGCCCGCTACACATCGTCAATCAAACCTCTTCGCCCACCTTGAACACCGCCACCAGCCGGTCGAGTTCCGCGGCTTGCTGCTTGAGGCTTTCCGCCGCCGCTGCGCTTTCTTCCACCAGCGCCGCGTTTTGCTGCGTCACCTGATCGAGCAACTGCACCGCATCGCCGATCTGGCCGACACCGGCGCTCTGCTCGAGGCTCGCCGAGGTGATCTCGCTCATCATGGTGCTCACGCTGCGCACCTGCGAGACCACGTCGCCCATGACCTTGCCCGCGTCGGCCACGAGGCGCGAGCCGGTATCCACGGTGCCCGAGCTATGCTCGATCAGCGCCTTGATCTCCTTGGCCGCCTGGGCGCTGCGCTGCGCGAGATTGCGCACCTCGGAAGCCACCACCGCGAAGCCGCGCCCCTGCTCGCCCGCGCGCGCCGCTTCCACGGCCGCGTTGAGCGCGAGAATGTTGGTTTGAAACGCGATGCTGTCGATCACCACGATGATCTCGGAGATCTTGCGCGACGCGTCGCTGATCTGCTCCATCGTGCTCACCACCTGGCTGACCACCTCGCCGCCCTCGGCGGCCGCGGAGGATGCGCGGCTGGCCATCTGCGCGGCGGTGTGCGCGGTGTCCGAATTGTTCTTCACGGCGGCGGTGATCTCTTCCATCGAAGCGGCGGTGCGCTCGAGATTGCTGGCCTGCTCCTCGGTGCGCTGGCTCAGGTCCGCATTGCCCGTGGCGATCTGCGTGGAGCCGATGGCGATCGACGTCGACGAGGCGCGCACGCGGCGCACGAGCGTGTTCATCGACGCGACGAAACGATTGAACGCATCGGCGAGCTGGCCGATCTCGTCCGCACTTTCCACCTTCATGTGACGCGTGAGATCGCCCTGGCCGCTGGCGATTTCCGCGAGCAGCGTGGCCGCGCGGCGCACCGGCGCGGCGATGGCGCGGCCCACCAGCAGGATCACCGCGAGCGCGCCGGCCAGACCCACCACGGCGGCGATCACGGTTGCGGTGCGGATCGCGCGCTGGAACGGCCCGAGCATTTCGGCCTGCGGCACCTCCACCACCACGTAGGCATCCAGTTGCGGAACGAACGAGGTGGCGATGAAGCGCGGCCCGCCCGGCGACGTGTAGGTCATGAAGGTGTAGCGCTTGCCGGCCAGCAGCGCGGAGGTGGCATTGGCGGGCATGCCAGGCAGGTCCTTGAGGAAGTGCTTGCCGTCGATCAGCGCGGTGTCGCGATGAATCATGATCGAGCCGTCCGGATGCACGAGGTAGGCGAATCCCGTTTCGCCGATCTTGTAGTTCGCGATGTCCGCGGCGAGCGCGTCCACGGAGAGCGACATGGCCGAAATACCGGTCGGGCCGTTGGCGCCATCCACACGTGCGTTGATGAACATCATGTAGCCGCCCAGGCTCACGTCGTGGTCCATTTTCACTTCGTAGGGCTTGCCGGTGGCGAGAAAGGTCTGGAGCCACTGATCGTGCTCGCCGAGCTTGCGCTGCAAACCGTCTTCGTTGAAATAGTTGCCGCTCTTCGTGGAGACCCATTGCACGCTGGCGGCCTTGAGCTCGGTCTTCATGTTCCGCGCGAGGCGGATCCACGTGGCAGCGCCGGCGTCGGGTTCGCCTTCGGCTTCCCATTGCTGGAGAAAGGGATCGATCGCCATGGCGCGCGCCGCGGTAATCGGCCCCGCGAGCTGGCGCTCGACGTCGGAGCGAATGCCGTTCACGGCGGTGGGCAATTCTTCCTGCACGACACGCTCTCGCACCGTGTCGCCAATCAGCCAGATACTGAGCCCGCTTGAAATGCCGATGAAGATCAGCAGGCAGGTGGTCATGCTCAGAACCAGCTTGTTCTGAATGGAAAGCTTTCGCCAGATAGACATTAAGGGTTCTCGACAACGTTAAAACGTGGTTCAGTCTGGCGTTATCGGTCGATTTGGCGAGAACTTGAGCGCGGGGCGGATATGGGCGGTATACGGGGCGCGTTCTTATTGCCGGCGCGGCGCGCATTGCGCGCGTTATATTCCGCCATCATCCGATCAATATCGACGAAGATCCGGCGCGTTCTTTCGCCGGTCCGCAAGCCGGGGGCAGAAAGCCCCGGGCCCACAGAAACGCAGCACAGCAAGGGAGCGCCATGGCCACAAACGACACGAAGCGCATTTCGATCACGTGCATTGGCGCATGGCTGCTGGCCGCGATGGCTTCGGCCTGCACGGCGAGCGCGCCCGCCGATGTTCGATCCTGCCAGCCCGGCCAACTCGCAATGAGCCTCGACGATGGCGGCGGCGACTTCAACGGCATGTCTCATGGCGGCACCTACGTGGTGTTGCGCAACGTGGGCGCGACGGCGTGCCGGGTGCCCGCACGCCCCGACGTGACCTTTCTCGACGCGCAGGAGCAGCCGCTGCGCGCGGCGTTGCAGCCGATACGCGGCATGCATCCGGGACCGGTGCTGCTGCCCGTCGAGATCGCGGCGCAGGCGCGCGTGCGCGCGAGCCTGCGCTGGGTGACGGGCGAAGTCTTCGACGACACGCAGTGCATCGACCCGGCTTATCTGCGGATCGATGTTGGGGCGGGCGCGCTCACGGCGCGTTTTCGCGGCCATTTGTGCGGTTCGCGCGCGCAGGGGCCGCTTTATGAGGTGGTGCCATTTCAGGCGGAGTGAGTTCCGCCAGACTTTCGCCAGGGTCCCGCGCGGCTAGTGCGCGTTGCCTTCCTGCGCTTCCTTGAGGCGCTTGCGGTGCGCGGCCACTTTCGCCCGATTGCCGCAGAGCGCCATGCTGCACCAGCGCCGCGCATGACCGCGCGTGTGGTCCGCAAAAAGCAGTGTGCAGCGCGGACCCTCGCAGGCTTTCACATGCGTGAAGTCTTCGTCGCATACCAGCTTCGCTAGCGCTTCGGCTATCGGCATCAATAAGGATTCCGGAGTGTAGTGCCGGCGCCGCGCGCGCAATTCAAATGGCGCTGCGCCACCGGTGGCGCGGGCGATGAGCTCGCCGTAATGCTCGTCGCGCTCGAGCAACCGGTTCAGCGGTTCGAGTTCGCGCAGATCGGCTTCACCTAGAGGCCGGCCTTTGCGCTCGCGCACGAATGCCCTGAACCACTCGCGCAGCGCCCTCGCTTGTTCGGCGACGGCGTCGAAGTCAGCTTGGGCGAACTGCGCGCGCAACGCCGCCAGCGCCTCGGGCGGCACCATCCGCGCCTGCGCCAGCCAGTCGAGCAAACCTTCCCCATTGCTGATCCAGTCGACCGGCTCGTCCACCGGCGTGGCGACTGAATTCAGGAAGTCGAGGCCCGGTGCATCGGCCACGAAGATCGCGGGGAGCGGTCGGAAGTCCATTTCGTGTGATGAATTTGCGTGGATGATGAAGAAATCGTAACCACTAAAAAACGTCTTGACAAGTTACTCCTCTGGTTTGTAACCTCTAAATTGTTATTTTAGAGGTTACTCAACCTGGAGGAGCTTCATGAGCACCATCGCCTATCGCAACGCCAGCGTGGACGGCTTTCGCGTCTTCTACCGTGAAGCCGGCCGCGCGGGCGCCCCGAAACTTTTGCTGCTGCACGGCTTTCCAAGCGCGAGCCATATGTTTCGCGACCTGATTCCCAGACTGGCGGACCGCTTTCATATCGTCGCGCCGGACTTGCCGGGGTTCGGGCAGTCGGACATGCCGGCGCGCGAGCATTTCACCTATAGCTTCGAGAACATCGCCACGGTCATCGGCCGCTTCACGGAAGTGATCGGCTTCGACCGTTTTGCCGTCTATGTTTTCGATTACGGCGCGCCAACCGGCTTCCGGCTCGCGCTCGAGCATCCCGAGCGCATCGCGGCGATCATTTCGCAGAACGGCAACGCCTACGAAGAAGGACTGAGCGACGGCTGGAATCCGATTCGCGCGTACTGGCAGGATGCGTCGCCAGCGAATCGCGAAGCGCTGCGCGCGATGCTGACGTACGAGACCACGGTGTGGCAATACACGCATGGCGTAATCGATACGGAGTCCGTATCGCCGGATGGCTACACGCTCGATGCGCACTATCTCGAGCGGCCCGGTGCGAGCGAGATTCAGCTCGATCTCTTTCGCGACTACCGGAACAACGTCGCGCTATATCCGGCGTTCCAGGACTATTTCCGCACGCATCGGCCGCCGTTTCTCGCGGTGTGGGGCAAGCACGATCCGTTCTTTCTGCCAGCGGGCGCGCAAGCGTTCAAGCGCGATCTGCCGGACGCCGTGGTGCGCTTCTTCGATACGGGGCATTTCGCGCTGGAGACGCATGCAGCGGAAATTGCCGAAGCCATCGCGGACTTTCTGATTCGCCGGTAAGCACGGGCGGCGGGCGCCGCTCGTTGTCGCGGGTCTTGTTGCAGGGTTCACAAGGAGCAGCATCATGGTTGACAGAGTTGCAATCGTCACGGGCGCGAGCCAGGGGATCGGACGCGCGACGGCCATCCGTCTCGCGCGGGACTTCGACTCGCTCGCGCTGGTCGCGCGCAGCCGCGAGCATCTCGAAGAGACGGCGGAGGAGGTGACGCAGGCGGGCGCCCAGGCGCTCGTGATCGACGCCGATCTTTCGCAGCCCGAGGCCGCCGCACGGGTGGTTGCCCAAACCCTCGCGGCATATGGGCGGATCGATGCGCTGCTCAATATCGCGGGCGCGGTGCCGCAGATCGACGTCTTCGAGATGACCGACGAACAGTGGGAGCGCGGCTTCGCATTGAAGCTGCACGGCGCGCGGCGCCTCACGATGGCGGCGTGGCCGTCGCTCAAGTCGAGCGGGGGCTCGGTGGTGCTGATGTCCGGCAACTCCGCGCTGTTTCCGAAGGCGCCGTATGCGGCGGTAGGCACTGTCAATGCGGCGATCGTGGCGCTCGCGAAGGCGTTCTCGGATCGCGGCATTGCCGACGGCGTGCAGGTCAACAGCGTGCTGCCCGGCCCGGTGATGACGGGCCGCCGCCAGTCGTACCTGGAGCATTGGGCGCCGCTGCACAACCTGAGCGTGGCAGAGGCGACGGCGCGGTTTCCCGTGGAGGCCGGCATCGCGCGCTATGGCACGCCGGAGGAAATTGCGGAGCTCATGGCCTTCGTCGTGTCTCCCGCCGCGCACTGGATGACGGGCACGACGCTCAGGATGGATGGCGGCGAGGTCAAGTCGATCTGAGCGCGTGCTTGAAAGCGGCATTCGCCCGCATTCAATTCGCGCGCATTTGATCAATTCGCCGCCGCCCGCTTATTCCGCAGAAACACCACATAGCCGCGAAACCACGGATTCGCCTCCAGATCTCTCACACCGCGGCGAACTCGATCCGGTTGCGCCCCGCGCGCTTCGCGTCGTAGAGCATCGTGTCCGCGCGCAGATACATGTCCCACAGGCCCGCCTGCGCTTCGGGCGCGCCGGCTTCGTTGTCGCGCCACGCCACACCGAAGCTGATCGTGAGCGGCTGGCTCATCCCGCGCTGCGGCAGCAGCAGCGCCTTTACCGCGCGCTGCATGCGCTGCACGATGCGCTGCGTCTCATGCGCGGAGTCCACGAAAAGCAGCACGCAGAATTCGTCGCCGCCCAGCCGGAACAGATAGTCGTCGCCGGCGCGCAGGCAGCGCATGACCGCCCGCGCGACGGCGCGCAGCACCTGGTCGCCGGCGTTATGGCCGTAGGTGTCGTTGAAGGTCTTGAAGTTGTCGATGTCGAACATGCACAGCGCGGCGGCATGGGTGCGCTCGCGCAGGCGCGCGTCGTTCGCGAGGATCGCTTCGAGGTGGCGGCGGTTAAACGCGCCCGTGAGCGAATCCGTAATCGACAGTTGCGCGAGCGCCGAATTCTCCGCTTCCAGCTCGCGAATGCGCCGGGTCAGGCGCAGCCGCTCGCTGCGGGCGAGCGGACGTAACGGCGCGCTCGAAACGCGTGCCTTGCGGCCGCGCAGCGGCGGAGAGGGCGATTTGGCGCGCGCGACGTAGCTGGCGCGCCTGAGCAGGGCGTTGTAGTTGGGCATGTGGTCTCGGCATGTG
>JAITTX010000521.1 GCA_031286755.1 Paraburkholderia sp. | reverse complement strand
TTTCTGGTCGCTGGCGCATGCTTCGGGGCCCAGGGAGAGACGGCGGTCAAGGGTCAGGTCGTTTCGGACAATGGCGCAAGCGGTGCGCGCGTCATTGTGCTCGCGACGGGCGGAACCATCGCGGGAATGGCAAAAGGTCAGTCGGAGATTGGCTATAGCGCAGGAGAAGTAACCGGAGATCAGCTCGTGAGCAGTGTTCCTGGTCTTGAGAAACTCGCAGATGTGAAAGCAGAGCAGATTTCGAACGTCGGGTCTCAGGACATGGACAACAGCGTATGGTTCAAGCTCGCAAACCGCATCAGGGAAATATTCGACCGCAACGAGGCAGACGGCGTTGTGATAACACATGGTACCGATACGCTTGAGGAAACAGCGTTCTTTCTTGAGAAGGTCCTCCCAGCCGAAAAGCCGGTCGTGCTGGTCGGAGCAATGCGTCCCAGTACGGCGATTGGCGCCGACGGGCCTGCCAATTTATATGAGGCGGTCGAGGTGGCAGCGAACCCGCGATCACGTGGCAGAGGCGTCATGGTTGTCATGAACGACGCAATTCATAGTGCACGCTGGATGTCGAAAACACATACCACTGGCGTTCAGGCTTTCGTGTCCCAGAATTCGGGTCCCATTGGCTACGTTGACCCGGCGTCGGTGCGCTACCTCTCGCCAGTACTTGCCCATCCGCATGTGCCGATCGCGTTGCCGGAAAACGCCACGATGCCGCGCGTAGATATCGTTTATGGGCACAGCGACATGGACGCGCTGCAGATCGATGAGGCAGTGAGGCACCGCGCGAAAGGCATTGTGCTAGCGGGTGTCGGAGATGGGAATACGTCGAAGGCTGCGATCAAGGCGCTCGCACACGCGGTAAAGCGTGGTGTGGTCGTGGTGCGATCCTCGCGCGTCGGGTCCGGATTCGTCAATCGAAATGTCGAGGTGAACGACGACAAGTACGGATTCGTTGTCTCCTACGATCTAAATCCGCAAAAGGCGAGGGTGTTGACCCAGCTTCTGATAGCGAACGGCGTGACTCAGACAGATAAGATACAGGAAGCGTTTTCCGAAACGTACTGAAATGTCCTCCATGTTCGGGCGGCGCAGCTGTCATCACGATGAATTCACTGTGGAGTGCCGAGTGCAACGTGTCCTGATTTCGACATGTTGCTGACTACAGATGGCACTCTGACCTGTTTCATAACGTAACCGTCCGACAACAACAACTTGAATCATGTATCGCGGCGAACGCTTTAATAGTTTAAGTCATCTTGTGGGTGCGATGCTCGCTTCTGCGGCGACCGGCGCGCTGGTAACATCGTCCGTTCTCTGCTTTGATCGATGGAAAGTTTTGAGCTCGGTCGTGTATGGGGCCACGCTGATCCTGCTTTATGTAGCATCGACCCTCTATCACAGCCTTCGCGGAACCGCGAAGGCTGTTTGCCGCACGCTGGATCACTGTGCGATCTACCTCCTAATAGCGGGCACCTACACGCCGTTTGCGCTTGTGACATTGCGCGGACCGTGGGGCTGGACTTTGCTGGGCGTCAACTGGTCGTTAGCGATTGTCGGGGTTGTTCAGGAAGTCTGGATTGGGGAGCGCACGCGTGCATTGTCTATGCCAATCTATATCCTGATGGGCTGGCTTATGCTCGTCGCCATTGACCCGCTGACGGCCACGCTGCCGGCAGCTGGCGTTTGGTGGCTTGCTATCGGTGGTGCCCTGTATATGTCAGGAGTTGGATTCTACTTGTTTGATGGGCGCGTAAGACACTTTCATGGAATCTGGCATCTGTTTGTGCTCGCGGGCAGTGCATGCCAGTTCTTCAGCATCTTCGGATACGTTGGGCGTGTTAGCGGTCCTGCTGGCTGAATCCACGATTAAATCCAAATCGATAGGAGGGGAGCCGGCTTTACCAGCAGTCGAATGGCAGTGGTGATTCCGTCAACATCGATTGGCAACAGCCAGTATCCTCCCAGCAACCGCCTTCGCCGGCACGTCCGGATTCGGCGGCATCTTGTCAGCAGTTCGAACGTTATCAACGTACGATTCAGGGGAAGTTCCGGGCAGATGGCGGGACCGCGCTCGTGTCGTTGCTGACTGACAGTTCTCCGCTGTGCCCGGGTATCGGCCTGGCGGCGGCCGGTGGATGCCTCGCGCAGCGCACCGTCAGGACAGACGTACGGAGCAATGCACTATGCGAAAGATCACGTGGACTTTTTGGCTAACGTTTGCCACTGTCACACTGGTATGGGTGATGCCTGACAATCCCTTTCCGCCTCTGGCTACGGTGTTCTCACTGCGGCAGGTCTGGATCCAGTACACCGGCTTGATGGCGATCGCGGCAATGACGATCGCGCTAGTGCTGGCGAACCGTCCGCGCCAGCTGGAAAAGCCGCTAGGCGGCCTTGACAAGACCTACCGGCTGCACAAGTGGCTCGGCGTTGCTGGCCTGATTTTTGCTGTGGCGCACTGGCTACTGGTGAAGGGCGTCCAGTGGGCGGTCGGATGGAGCTGGATTGCAAGCCCCGCGCGTGGACAGCGGCCCCCGGTCACATCGGCCGTCGAACAATGGCTGCGCACGTTTCGAGGATTTGCCGAAACCGTTGGCGAATATGCTTTCTACGCAGCGGTGGTGCTAATCGTGCTTGCACTAATCAGGCAGTTCCCGTACCGGTGGTTCGCGAAGACCCACAAGTGGCTCGCCGTGCTGTACTTCGCCCTTGCATTTCACGCGGTTGTTCTGCTGCGCATTGGCTACTGGCGCGCGCCTGCCGGCATTCTGGTTACGGTGCTGCTCGCGACCGGGATCGTATCCGCTGTGCGCGTACTAGGCGGACGTGTCGGCGCGGAGCGCAAGGTTGAAGGTCACATCGAGTCGCTCACTTGGTACCCGGAGCTGAGTGTGCTCCAGACGACAATCGATATGCAGCCCGGCTGGCCAGGGCACGCATCCGGACAGTTCGCGTTTGTCACGTCGGACCGCGACGAGGGCGCGCATCCTTATACGATCGCATCCGCGTGGGACCCTCGTCTGCCTCAGGTGGTGTTCTTCACCAAGGACCTCGGCGACCACACGAGCAGGCTAAAGCACTATCTAAAAATCGGTATGCCGGTGACTGTGGAAGGACCGTATGGCTGTTTCACTTTCGCAGACCAGCGTGCTCATCAAATCTGGATAGGCGCGGGAATCGGCATCACGCCTTTCATTGCGCGGATGAAGGAACTGGCACTGCATCCCGACCGGCGTCACCGCATCGATCTGTTCCACACGACCGCTGACTTCTCGCAGAAGGCGATCGACCAGCTCGTCGCTGATGCGGATGCAGCAGAAGTGCGATTGCATCTGCTGGTGGATTCGAAGCATGGCAGACTGAACGGCGCACGCATTCGAACGGCGGTTCCCGACTGGGCAAGTGCAAGCGTGTGGTTTTGCGGGCCGCCAGGGTTTGGGGAATCATTGTGTACTGATCTCGTCGCGCACGGTCTCGATGAAGCGGATTTCCATCAGGAGCTGTTCCATATGCGCTAGTGTTCCGTCCCAGAAATAACTTTGCATAGCCGAGTCACTTTCTGGAGGATTGAATCGGCGGTCGCGGTCCATACGAACGGCCGCCCGTGCTGGTTGTAGTGCTCTATATAGCGCTCGATGCCGGCAATGAGTTGGCGCACGTTCCTGAACGAGCCTCGACGGATCGCCTGTTGCGTAATCAGGCCAAACCAGCGTTCAACCTGATTCAGCCAGCTTGAGTAGGTCGGCGTGAAATGCATGTGGTAGCGCGTATGCCTGGCCAGCCACGCCCTGACCTTCGGATGCTTGTGTGTCGCGTAGTTGTCGACGATCAGATGCACATCGAGATCAGCGGGCACCGCCTGGTCCACGTGCCTGAGAAACGCCAGAAATTCCTGATGTCGGTGGCGCGGCTTACATTGCGCGATGACTTCACCTGTTGCGGTATTGAGCGCAGCGAACAGAGTAGTGGTGCCATGCCGGACGTAATCATGCGTCACTCCCTCGAGATAACCGAGCCCCATCGGCAACATCGGCTGCGTACGCTCCAGCGCCTGGCACTGGCTCTTCTCGTCGACGCACAGCACCAGGGCATTGGTCGGCGGGCTCAGGTATAGCCCGACAATATCGCGCACCTTCTCTACGAAGTAGGGATCGTTAGACAGCTTGAAGCTTTTTGAACGATGGGGCTGTACACCGAACAACGACAGATATCGGGCTACCGAACTCTTCGAAATCCCTGTTTGCGCAGCAGCGGAGCGCACGCTCCAGTGCGTTGCCCCGTCCGGCTTCTCATGCAGTATCCTCGCCAGCAGTTCCGCTACTGCTTCATCGTCATGCGTGCGAGGCCGCCCTGGACGCGCCTCATCATGCAGGCCGGCAAGTCCATGGGCGACAAACCGCTTCTTCCAGTGTGTGATCGCTGGCGGCGTGACTTCGCACTGCATGGCAATTTCCTGACTCGTGTGACCGTCAGCGGCCATCAAGACAATCTTTGCCCGGCGAACCAGAGAATGAGGCAGTGAACGCGATCGGCTCATTGAAAGCAATTGTTCTCGCTCCAGCTCCGACACGACAACCTCGATTCCTTTGCGTCCCATGATCACCTCCTGCACGCCGTGACTCGATCATAGAACAATCTGGATTTATGCAAAGTTATTTCTGGGACGGAACACTAG
>JAITTX010000497.1 GCA_031286755.1 Paraburkholderia sp. | reverse complement strand
ATGTCGATGCCTGCCGCGTCGATCTCCGCGGCATGGCCGATCAGCCAGGGCTCGAAGCGGTCGGCGCGCACTTCGGGATGACATTGCAGGCCGAGCACGTGCGAGCCCCACGAAAACGCCTGGTTTTCGCACAGCGGCGTGGAGGCGAGGCGCGTCGCGCCTTGCGGCAGATCGAATGTATCGCCGTGCCAGTGCAGCATCGAAGTGGATGCGCCATCGACGTGGCGCAGCGGCGAGGCGCGGCCCGCGTCGGTGAGCGTGAGCGGCGTCCAGCCGATTTCCTGATGACCGGCGGCATAGACGCGAGCGCCGAGCGCGCGCGCGATGAGCTGGGCGCCAAGGCAAATGCCGAGCGTGGGCAAACCGGCGGCAATGCGCTTTTCGATCAGTGCGGCGATGGGGGCAAGGGTGGGATAGCGTGCGTCGTCGCAAGCATTGATGGGGCCGCCGAGAATCACCATCAGCGAGGCCGAAACGGGACTCAGCGCGCCAACGCGCGCGAAGCCGACGTCGACATAGCGCACCGGACACCCGCGGTCGCCGAGCACCCGCTCGAAACTGCCGAGGTCCTCGAAATATACGTGGCGAATGGCCAATACTTCGCGATTCATCGGCAAATCCCTGGATCAGCTACACAATGCAACGCGTCGTGCGAGCGGCAGGCATGCCGGCATCGCACGATAAGCACACGCTGGAGCACGCCTCTGCGTGCAACGATCAAGCGCGCCGGCGCGAACGCGCCGCACGCACGGTCGAACCGGATACTTCAGGCGAGCGGGCCACGCGGCTGCGGACAACCGCCGGCCCACGCGACGTCACATGACGCCGCATGGCAATTACGCCGCGAAGATCTTCCAGTTCTTTTTCTGCGTCGTTGCGTCGGCCTGTTCGTAGACCGAGCAATCGAGACGCACGTCGGTATCCGACATGGAGATTTTGAGCAGCCCGCAGCGATGCGGCGTCTTCTTCGGGTTCTTGCTGGGCTCGAAGTGCGAGCAGGTGAGGCACATGCGGTGCTGCGGCATGGCTTCGTGCGACTCCAGCACGTAGACCGTCTTGAGCAGCGTGCGGTAGATCGCCGACTGCTCCTCGGCACGCAGCGTGCCAACGGCCTTCGAGAGGAAGTCGGGCCATTGCGCCGCCTTCTTCGCCGCCGTGCGGCCACGCGCGGTGAGACGCACCGCGAGCGCGCGCCCGTCGTCGAGCGCACGGCGCTTTTCGACGAGACCCTTGGTTTCGAGCGTGCTCACTGCATCGCTGGTCGTAGCGGCAGTCAGCGCCGTCTCGCGGGCGATCTCGCCGAGGCGCATCGGCCCCTTACGCTGCATCAGCAGCACGAGAATTTCGCCCTGGGTCGGCGTGAGGCCCGCTCCTTCGGCCCAGTCCCACGCCTGGCTCCGCATTGCCGTGCTCAGTCGCAACAGGCTATGGGTCACCCGCCCGGCTGCCTGCTCTCCGTATACGCCTTCGCTCATAGTCTTTCGCTGGTTATTTGGCAGCTTGCGCTGCATCGTCAGCCGCCGCACCTGCCGGCGGCCTTGTGGGAAAGTTCGCGCCCGATTCCAGGAAATCGGCCACACCATCTCAAAAAATTCCTGCTTCGCCGGCGCAAGAAACGCCCGCTGCACACAGTCATTCCATCTCTCGCCTACAAGCCCGAAGCGTCCTTCCCGACCTCGCACCTGTCTGGCAAACCAACATTCTATGCGAGAGTGGCGAATCGCACAGCTAACTTATCCAACGCGAATTGTGGATAACCAGTTAGTAAGTACGCCATTGGTATGTGGGTCGATTCTTGATGCTACTCAATCCTGGACTCCGCCAATACCTGGTTATCCCTGATTTTTTCCGCCAATGCAACCGCAGTCTACCCGCCCGCCGCGCACGCAGGCTATTGAGTTTTCAGGCATTTCAAGGGTTACCCACAGGAAGCTGCCCAGCTCTTCAGCAACGATTGACTCTGTTTGCGTGAACATCAAAAAATAAGAACCCCCTGGTATCTTGCCTGGGACAAAAAAATCTTTTTTTCACCTGACGCAAGATTTCGCGAGAAGCACCAAAAGCAAGAGGGCAGCCCGCGGGCTGCCCTCTTGCCGGTGTTTTTTTAGGGGTCCGACGTTGCCCGAATGGAACACGCCGGCACACGCGGCCCGGCCATCCCGCAGCCGGGCCTCGCTGCGCGCTCAAGCGCGCCAGCGCAGACACTGCTGCCGCACCGCTTCGTGCAGCGACTTTTCCTCGGCAACCACGCCGCGCAGCCAGGTGGCATCGTTGGTCTGGGCGCGCGCGATCGTGCCGATTTCGGCAAGCGCCCGCGTGGAGCCCAGCGCCTCGCCATGCGGCGCAATCGTGTCGAGCGTGGCGAGAATGTCTTCGGAGATGGTGCGGCGCTCGCCCGTCTGCGGATTGACGCAGGTGCCGGCGAGACCGAAACGGCATGCCTGGAAGCGGTTGAAGGTGTAGACGAGGTAATCGTCTTCGCGCGGGTGGATCGGCCGATCGGTCAGCAGATGGCGCGCGAGCGTCTGGATATAGCAGGCGATCGCCGCCGCGCGCTCGACCGAGAGCGGCGTGTCCATGACCCGCACCTCGATCGTCCCGAAGCCGGGTTTCGGGCGAATGTCCCAGTAGAAGTCTTTCATGCTGTTGACAACGCCGGTGTGCACCATCTTCGAGAAGTATTCCTTGAACTCCTCCCAGCTGAGCACGAACGGCGCGCGGCCCGAAAGCGGAAACGCGAACACGGAATTCAGCCGTGCCGAATGAAATCCGGTGTCGACGCCCTGCACGTAGGGCGACGATGCCGAGAGCGCAATGAAGTGCGGAATGAAGCGCGAGAGCGAATGCAGCAGGAATAGTGCGCTGTCGGCGTCCGGACAACCGATATGCACGTGCTGGCCGAACACCGTGAACTGCTTCGCGAGGTAGCCGTACAGCTCCGAAAGATACTGAAAGCGCGGCGTATCGACGATGCGCCGGTCGCTCCACTGCTGGAATGCGTGCGTGCCGCCGCCGCACAGGCCGACGTTCAGGCGGTCGGCGGCGCTGACCAGCACGTCGCGGATCTTGCGCAGATCGGCCACGGCCTGCTCATGGTGCGTGCAGATGCCCGTGGAGAGCTCGATCATGCTTTCGGTGATCTCGGGCGTGATATTGCCCGGGATCTCCTGATCCTTGATGAGGCGCATGAGGTCGCTGCCCGCCTTGGTCAGATCGTAATCGTGCGTGTTGACGACCTGCATTTCGAGTTCGATGCCGAACGTGAACGGCTTCGAATCGACAAAAGTTTCCAGTGACATGACATCCCCTCTTTCGGCCGCGCCGCGCACGGATGCCGATTATCGTGTCGGCGTGCTGCGCGGCGGGCGGTGTTTCCTGGCGGCTACGGCCGCCGCATTCATTTTTCGCCGCGTTCGCCGACGAGCGCCAGCGCACGGTAGACGAGCCACGGCCCGAGCAACTGCAGCACCACGATTGCGCACATCACAATCGCGCGCAGGCTCGGATCGAACGACGGGTAAAGATCGTAGGTGTCCTCCACGAGCAGGAGCGCGAGCGCGGACATGGGCGTAAGCGCCAGACCGAGCGCGACGCCCTGCCTCCATTCGAGCCCGCTCGGTTTCGCGAAGATCAGCACCCCGATGAGTTTCGCCACGAGCCGCGCGACGATGAGCCCCGCCGCGGCCACGCCGCCGACGAGAATGTAGTGCCATTCGAAGGTGGTCAGCGTGAGTACGAAGAGAATCACGGTGAGCAGCCATCCGGCCGTGCCGAAATGCTGCGGCCACAGCTGCGGCCGTGCCTCGAGATTCTTCACGATGATGCCCGCGGCCAGCAGGCTCAGGATGGTCGAGAGCTTGAGCAGGTGCGCCACGGCAATCGCGAGCAGCACGAGACCGAAGAGCGCGACGAACGAATGCTCGTCCTGCGGGCTCAGGCGGCGATAGAACAACATGCAGGCGCGCGCGAGCACATAGGCGATGACGATCGAGCCCACCAGCAGATAGAGCGGCTGCAGGATGGTGGCGAAAACGTTGCCGTAGATCTCCTGGTGCAGCCATCCCGACGCGAGCTTTTCGATCACGACCGCATACATGCTGTTGAGCGCGGTGAGCGTGAGCAGACGCTGCGTGACCTGGCCTTCGGCGCGCAACTCGGTCTTGAGCTGAATCACCATCGCCGGTGAAGTCGCCATGGCGATCGAAGCCACCACGATGGCGACCATGGCCGGCACCGAGAGGAACAGCAGCACGACGAGCACGAGCACGAAGGTCAGCGTGGCTTCGGCAAGGCTCGAGAGGATGATCCACGGATTGCGGCGGATCCAGCGCAGGTCGAGCCGGCTGCCGAGTTCGAACAGCAGCAGGCCGAGCGCGACGTCGAGCAGCGGACGCGCGGCATCGGCGGCGTGAACGCCGATCACGCCAAAGCCTGCGGAACCGGCAACGAGGCCGATGATCGCGTAGCCCGAAATGCGCGGCAGCCGCCAGGCGCGATAACAGAGCTCGCCGACGAGACCGGCGGCGAGCAGCGCGAGCCCCGCCCAGAATATGCCGTCTAGTTGCAACGGCCAGGCTGGAAAGAACGAAAACGCCGACTTCATCGTAGTGGCTTCTCCTTGGCAGGACATCTTGCATGGGATCGGACCCGGCGCGATGTCAGAACACCTGACCTCTCGCGCCCGGCACACGGGCAAGCCACATGCCGGACGGGCGCAGCACGGGCATCGCATCCGCACGAGGCGCCTTGCACGACGGTCGCGCCCGCCTCATCGCGCCGGGCCCCGTGCAGCGTGTCGCGCTTTTGACGCCACATGCGTTGACAGACGGGGCGCGCAGGCCCGCGACCCCATGGGGTGGCGGCCAGACACGACGGACAACAACGGGAAACCTCTGCACCGGCGCCGCTCGCGCGGCGAACAACCGGTACGGGCGCATCTTGTGTGGATTGTCAGCGCCCGCGTTAGGTGAACGAACGCTGCCGACCCTCCTGAGCACTCAGATTCAGGACAAGCGACATCCGTTCCATGGACGCGTCGGCCGTCTATTGCGGCGCATGACGCGGAAAAGAACGGCGATTGTGCCATAGCTCTTTTGCAATTGTCCCGCTCTGGCGGTAAAGCTTGGCGAAGCCGGTAAATGCGCCCGCTTTAGCCGACCTTTACGACGATAAGGAAAAAATGACCGCTATGCCAGTGCGGTAGCGAACGATACGGGAATCGTGCCGCAGCGCCTTGCGCGCTTTCCTGACCGATAGCGCCAGCTTTGGGTTTACGGTTTACCGTATGTATACGTAGTAGGAGTTAACAAAGGCGTGGTTTTGCTGTGGATAACCCATGTATACCTATGTGAATCATTGGCTTGGCGCTCGTACAACCACGCTCGATGTGTGTGAGGTGCCGGCGGGTATCGAAGGGTAACTTTTGGACCGCGAGAATGGGCTGTCGAGTTACCCCGTTTACGTCCACATCGCGTCCACACTGGATTTACCCGCAATTCGCGCGGTTATCCACATGTCCGCGTGGATAACCGTATTGGTCAGGATATTGGGCTGAGCGTTGAGTGCGCACTCGTCTCGTGCGCGCAGCGCGAACGCGCGGCTAGAGACTGCGCTGGCGTAAAGCGCGTTGCAGGAAGCGAGCGGGATCGACTTGTTCGGCAAGCTCGCGCTCGATTGGCCAAGGCTCGCCTTCGAGCTGCGAGGCGATGAGCTCGGCGCCGAGCGCCGCCCACACGAGCCCCCGCGAACCGAAGGCAAACGCGCCATAGAGGCCGGGCGCGCGTGGCAAGTCGAGCGGCCACGCGCCGGAAAGCCGCTGCGCGTCGCGTCGCGCGGCGGTTTCGTCGCCGAGCTGGCCGAGCATGGGCAGGCGGTCGCTCGTGACGCAGCGCAACGCCACCCGGCCTCGCCAGGCGCCGGCCGCGGCGTTCGTGGCGACAGCTTGCAGGCCGGGCAGCATGTGCGCGACGCGCTCGAGATTCTCCACATGGCCGGCGTCGCGCAGCGCCGTGTCGGTGTCGTCGACTTCGTAGGTGGCGCCCGTGAGCGTCACGCCGCCTGGCAGCGGCACCGCGTAGCCGTCGCCGATCACGGGCACGCGCAAGGACGCGAGCGGGCTCTCGTCGAGCAGCGTGAGCTGGCCGCGCACGCTGCGCGTGGGGGCGAAGTCGAGCGCCGCGGCGCGCGCGGCGTCGTGCGCGTTGGCGAAGATCACCACGCCGGCCTGCGCGACGGGCGCGCCGCCGTCATCGAAGACTTGCCAGGTGTCGCCGGCGCGGGCGATGCGCGCAACCGCCACGCCGTAACGCAGGTCGATTTGCGCGCCCGGGAAGGCGCTTGCCGCCGCAATCTGCGCGCGGCACAGCGAGGCCGGATCGATTGCCCCGCCGCGCGGATAGAACCAGCCGCCCTGCGCGAGCGCGACGCCGGCGATCGACTCGGCCTCTACACGGTCGACACCGCGCACGAATTCCTCGGGATAGCCAAACGATGCCAGCGCTTCGGCGACGGCCCGCGACTCGTCGTCCGCGGCGAGATGCAGGAGCCCTGCGTGCGAGCGCACCGGCGCCTCGATGGCCCCTTGCGTGCACGCTTGCGCGGCTGCATCCAGCGCGGCCCAGCGCCGCAACGCGTAGAGAAACCCGGCGCGGGTGATGCGCGATGCGCTGCTGTCGTCGCGCGAAACGAGCGGGTGAAACACGCCCGCGGGATTGCCCGAGGCTTCGCGGGCGGGCGCCGCGTGCCGTTCGAGCAACGTGACGCGCCAGCCGCGCGCCGCGAGCCGCTCAACCAGCGCGCTGCCCGCGAGCCCCGCGCCGATCACCACCGCGTGCCGTTCGGCAAGCGCGAGCGGCAAGGGCGGCTCGTAACGGCGCACGCGCCAGCGCGGCGCGAAGCGGCCGGCCAGCATCGCCCACTTCGTGCCGAAACCAGCGGTCTTGTGGTACTCGAAGCCATTTTGCTCGAGCGCGCGCTTCACTTCGCCCGCGCTGCTCCACGTCGCGAAGGTGGCCTCCTCGCCCGCGACGCGCGCGAGCGCCTTGAAGATGGCCGGCGACCAGAGTTCGGGATTTTTCGCGGGGGCGAACCCATCGAGATAAATGGCGTCGGCGCGTAACCACATTTTGGGAAGCATCTCGAGCGCATCGCCGAAAGCGAGCGTGAGCGTGACGCGTCCGCCTTCGAACTCGAGCCGATGCGTGCCGGGCACGAGCATCGGCCAGGCATCGGCGAGTTCGTGCGCAAGACGCGTGATCGGCGTGCCCGACGTGTGCGGTGCCTGCCCAACCACCACGTCGAGCGCTGCGCGCAGATCGTCACGCGAAAACGGGTGCTTTTCCACCGAGACGAAATGCAGGCGCTCGCAGCGCGTGGGCGCATTGCGCCATGCCGCCCACGTCGCGAGGAAGTTCACGCCCATGCCGAAACCCGTTTCGAGCACGGTGAAAATGCGCCTGTTTTGCCAGCGTCCGGGCAGGCCGTTGCCGTGCAAGAACACGAATTCGGCCTGTTCGAAGGCGCCGAAAGTGCTGTGATAGACGTCGTTAAAGCGCGGCGAATACGGTGTGCCGTCTTCGCGAAAGACGAGCGTGGCGGGGATCAGTGTGGCGGTCATGACTCTCGCGTGGGCTGGAAACGGCGGGTTTCGAAGCGGGAGGTGCGGCGGCAAAGGCCCGTGGGCATTGGGTTTGCGGGCGCAAAGCGTTGGCGCAGCGCAACGCCGGAAACGTTAAATCGGCGGGCGCGGCGCCCCTTTTTCGATGCGGCGACCGTCAAAAATACGAGCCAGCGCGTAAAACTCGCGCAAACCCCTCTAAATCTTCGAAACCCTTGTCGTTATTGGGTTTGCGCTGCGCTATCATAGCAAGCGCCGCCCAGGGAAGCGGCAGCACGGACGTCGCGGGCAAGCGCACACGCTGGCCGCCGCAACGAAAATCTCCGGGGTGCTCCGGTTCCGTTGCTGCTCGACGGCGCGGCACGCGACCGTATAATCGGCGCGTTCGCGCTGTTCGTGTCAACCTAAACACAGAAAGGAACTTCTCAATGAATAAACAGGAACTGATCGACGCCGTCGCAGCACAGACGGGCGCTAGCAAAGCACAAACCGGCGAAACGCTGGACACGCTCCTCGAAGTGGTCAAGAAGGCGGTGTCGAAGGGCGACGCAGTTCAGCTGATCGGCTTCGGCAGCTTCGGCTCGGGCAAGCGCGCGGCACGTACCGGCCGTAACCCGAAGACGGGCGAAACCATCAAGATTCCCGCAGCCAAGACCGTCAAGTTCACGGCTGGCAAGGCGTTCAAGGACGCCGTCAACAAGCGCTAAAGCATTGCCGCTTTAAGTTGACACCCGCCCCTGGCGGGTTTTTTTCGTCCGCGCTTCGTCTGCGTTTTAGCCGACGTTTAGCTCACGCGGTTCAGTCGTGACGGTGGACGATTTCCTCATCGCCGTCGTGATCGTGGTCGTGCTCGTCGTCGAAATCCCAGGACGGGAACGGATCCGCATAGGCCTGCCAGGCGTCGGGGCCCGCGGCAAATTCGGCGTCTGTCAGAAGGCACGCATCGAGCCTGGCCTGCCACGCTTCGCGCTCGAGATCCACGCCGATCATCACCAGTTCCTGGCGCCGGTCGCCAATGCGCGTGTCGTTCGCGTCGCCGAACCAGTCGGCGGCAATCTCCTGTTCCAGTTCGGAGTCCTGCGGCCAGTCCTCGCGTGGCTGCGCAGCCCACCAGGTGCCGGCCGGGCCATGGCGGCACACGCCGCCCGCCTGCGAGAGCGAGCCCGCCACGTCGTTGCGCGTCGCGAGCCAGAAGAAGCCCTTGGAGCGCAGCACGCCCTTCCACTCCTGGTGGAGCAGCGCCCACAGACGCTCGGGATGGAACGGCTTGCGCGCGCGGTAGACGAAGTTGCCGATGCCGTACTCGTCGGCTTCGCTGTGGCTATGGTGCGCGTGCGCCGCGCCGCCGTCTTCATGGTCGTGCTCGTGCAGCGAGGCGAGCCAGCCCGGCGCGCTCGCGGCGGCGTCGAAGTCGAAGCGGCCCGTATTGAGCACTTCGGCAAGCGGCACTTCACCAAACCGGCTCACCACCTGCACCGCGCGCGGATTGATGCGCGCGAGAATGCGCTGCAGGCGCGCGAGGTCGTCGGCGCTCACGAGATCGGCCTTGTTGATCACGAGCACATCGCAGAATTCCACCTGCTCGATCAGCAATTCGACGATCGTGCGGTCGTCGGTCTCGCTCGCCGCCACGCCGCGCTCGGCGAGCGGGTCGGCGCTCGCGTAGTCGCGCAGGAAGTTGAAGGCGTCCACCACGGTCACCATGGTGTCGAGGCGCGCGATGTCGGCGAGCGTGACGCCGTCTTCATCCGCGAAGGTGAAGGTTTCGGCGATGGGCATGGGCTCGGCGATGCCGGTGGACTCGATCAGGATGGCGTCGAAGCGCTGCCCGGCCTGGGCGGGGTCGGCAAGGCGCCGGATCTCGGCAAGCAGGTCGTCGCGCAGCGTGCAGCAGATGCAGCCGTTGGACAGCTCGACGAGCTTTTCCTCGACGTGCGAGAGCGCTGCGGCGTCTCGCACGAGCGTGGCGTCGATGTTGACGGCGGCCAGATCGTTGACGATCACGGCCACGCGCAGTCCGGCGCGGTTCGCGAGGACGTGGTTGAGCAACGTGGTCTTGCCCGCGCCCAGAAACCCGGAGAGCACGGTGACGGGTAGTGGCGGCTGATTCATTGCAGTGAGTGACAGGAAAAGGCGGGAAGTCGGGCCGTGCCGGGCGGCAAGCGCCTGGCCGGATGCAGCGGCCGCCAGGGCGGCGCAAGCCTGCATTTTGCACCATGCACGCGCCGCGCGCTGAGGTGCGTGCTCAACGCCGGCATGGGGCGGCGCTGCCTGCTCGATGTGCCTCGCGGCGCATGGCTAGGGCATCAATTTCCACTTGCGCAGGATGGCCGCGATTTGCTGCGCGTACCGGTCGCGCATTGCCGGCGTTTCGGAGTGGTATGCGCCCACGGCAGCCCAGGTGTTGCCGTACTTGTTCATCTTCTGGCGCAAATGCCAGGCGGCGATATAGACGTTCTTGCACGGCTGCATGAGCGTGCTGGACGAAATGCCGTATTGCGCGAGCGTTGGAAGATGAATCGAGTTGATCTGCATGACCCCGTAGTCCACCGAACCATTCGTATTCCTGTGCAATGCATCGGGCGTGTTATGCGATTCCTGCCAGGCGATGGCGCGCAGAATGAGGGGATTGACCTTCTGGTAGCGGGCGGCCTCGTCGAAACAATCGGCGCGTGCCGGCGTGCTCGCGCAGGCGGCGGCGAGCATCAGGGCAGCGGCGGTCGTGGCGGATGCAACCTTTTTCATTGGAAGGTCGAGCAAAGTGGCAATACACCCGGACGGCAGCCTGTTTTGCCCAATATGGGGGGAAACCCGTGCCTGCCTTGCGTATGTATTCTGAGCATAGTGCTCAGTGGACCGCCGTATGATACCGGCAGGCGATGTCGCGTCAAGGCAGCCGAACGGCACGCAAGCCTCGGGCGAACCGGGACGGCATGATTCGAGCCCCGGGCCATTCCCGATTCTTTCAGAATGCTTCTGCGTGCGTAGAAGTTAGAGGAAATCCCCAGAGGTGATTTCTTTGTGACAAATTCGACACGAAAAGCTGCTACTGTTGCACTTTTTGCTGGTCGTCGGTTGCCGGGGGAGCGGCGTCGGCGGGCCGTAGCCGCTGGGCCGATCAATCGACGGTCCTTGCGGGCGTGTCCCGCAGGCTGCCTGGCCTGGAAGGACGCGGCGATCACAACAAGCACGTTGAGCACGATAAGTACGACTGGCCGGTGGCGTCCGCTCCCGGCCTTGATATGACACCCATGAGAAGAAATCGTATGGCTTTGCGTCGCGTCGCCACGGCGCTGCTCGTGAGCGGGCTGATGGCGGCGCAACTCGCGCACGCCCAGGTCACGCTCAACTTCGTCAACGCCGATATCGATCAGGTCGCGAAGGCAATTGGCGCCGCCACCGGCAAAACGATCATTGTCGATCCGCGCGTGAAGGGGCAGCTCAACCTCGTTTCCGAGAACCCGGTACCCGAGGAGCAGGCGCTCAAGACGCTGCAATCGGCGCTGCGCATGCAGGGCTTCGCACTCGTGCAGGACCATGGCGTGCTCAAGGTGGTGCCCGAGGCCGATGCCAAGCTCCAGGGCGTGCCTACTTATGTGGGCAATAATCCCGCGGCGCGCGGCGACCAGGTGGTCACGCAGGTGTTCACGCTCAAGCATGAATCGGCGAACAACCTGCTGCCCGTGCTGCGTCCGCTCATTTCGCCGAACAACACGATCGCCGCATATCCGGGCACCAATTCGCTTGTCGTGACCGACTATGCGGACAACGTGCGCCGCATCGCCTCGATCATCGCCGGCGTGGACACGGCCGCGGGCCAGCAGGTGCAGGTGGTGTCGCTGAGAAACGCCAATGCGCTCGACATCGCGCCGCAAATCGCGAAAATGCTCGATCCGGGCGCGATCGGCGCCTCGGACCCGTCGCTCAAGGTTTCGGTGGTGCCCGACCCGCGCACCAACTCGCTGATGCTGCGCGCGTCGAACGCGCAGCGTCTCGCTGCCGCGGTGCAACTGGCGAAGCAGCTCGACGCGCCCACCAGCATGCCGGGCAACATGCACGTCGTCACGCTGCGCAACGCCGACGCGGTGCAGCTTGCCAAGACGCTGCGCGGGATGCTGGGCAAAGGCGGCAACGAGTCTTCGTCAGGCAACAGCGCGAATTCGTTCAACCAGAACTCGGGCAGCTCTAGCGGCGGTGGTGCTGGCTACGGCAACACTTCGACGGGTCTTTCGGGCACGCCGCCGCTGCCCAGCTCGCTCGGCGGCGGCGGCATGTCGTCAGGCAATTCGCTCACGGGCGGCGCTTCCGGCGGCAACAACGATTCGTCGTTCCTCGGCGCCGACAAGGACAAGGGCGACGAGAATCAGCCTGGCGGCATGATCCAGGCCGACCCGGCCACCAACTCGCTGATCATCACGGCCTCGGACCCGGTGTACCGCAATTTGCGCTCCGTGATCGACCAGCTCGATGCGCGGCGCGCGCAGGTCTACATCGAAGCGCTGATCGTCGAGCTGAATTCGAACACCAACGCCAATCTCGGGATCCAGTGGCAGATCGGCAATAGCAACGTGGTGGCCGGAACCAATCTCGCCACCGGCTCCGGCAACAGCATCATCAACCTGACGGCGGCAGCGGCAGGCGCTGCGGCTGGCGCTACCACTGGCGGCCTGGCTGGCGCGCTCGCAGGCTCGACCATCCAGCAGGGCCTGAATGTGGGCTGGGTCCACAATATCTTCGGTGTGCAGGGGCTGGGCGCGCTGCTGCAGGCGCTCTCGCAGACGAGCGACGCCAACGTGCTGTCCACGCCTAACCTGATCACGCTCGACAACCAGGAAGCGAAGATCGTCGTCGGTACCAACGTGCCGATCCAGACCGGCCAGTATTCGAATCTCACGAGCGGCGCGACGAGCTCGGCGTTCAACACCTACGATCGCGTCGACGTGGGCTTGACGCTGCACATCAAGCCGCAGATCACCGACGGCGGCATCCTGAAGCTGCAGCTATACACCGAAGACTCGGCGATCGTGACCGGCACGACCAACGCGACAACCAATCCGGCCGGCCCGAACTTCACCAAGCGCTCGATCCAGTCGACCGTGCTGGCCGATAACGGCGAGATCATCGTGCTCGGCGGCCTGATGCAGGACAACTACCAGGTCAGCAACAGCAAGGTGCCGCTGCTCGGCGACATCCCCTGGATCGGCCAGTTGTTCCGTTCGGAAAACAAGACGCGCCAGAAGACCAACCTGATGGTGTTCCTGCGGCCGGTGATCATCAACGATCGCAACACGGCGCAGGCGGTGTCGTCGAACCGCTACGACTATATTCAGGGTGTGACGGGCGCCTACCGGTCCGACAACAACCTGATCAAGGACCGCGACGACCCGGTGGTGCCGCCGATGCCGGTTGGCCCGAACGAAGGCGGATCGGCGCTGAACCTGTTCGATCTCGACAAGATGCGGCGCGATCAGGCAGTAGGAACAGTGCCCGCGGCGCCCGCGGGCGCCGCGCAAATGCAGCCGGCTTATCCGCAGCAAGGCGCGCCGTCGCAAGGCGTGCCCGCGCAATACGCGCCGGCGGTATCGTCGCCGGTGCAACAGCCGGCCGTCACCCAGCCGAGAGTGCAGCCTTGAGCATGGCAGACACGCCCCGCCCGTCTTCGGCGGCCGCGCGCGACAGCGCCGCGCCGCGCGAGGCGCCCTCGCCCGTCGCCGCGCGGCTCGTGCCGTACGGCTTCGCGAGGAGCGGCCAGATCCTCGTCGCGCAGCAGCACGCCGACGGGCTCGAGGTGTGGATCAGCGAACGCACCACGGGTGCGGCGATTGCCGAGGTGGCGCGCAACTTCGGGGCGTTCTCGCTCGTGCGCATTCCCGCGGACGAGCTCGCGCAGGCCATCAACCAGGCGTACGCGCGCCAGGACGGCAGCGCGGCCCAGGTGGTGGGCGAAGTGGAAGGCGAAGTCGATCTCTCGCGCCTGATGCAGGACATTCCCGAGGTGGAGGACCTGCTCGAATCCGAAGACGACGCGCCGATCATCCGCATGATCAACGCGTTGCTCACGCAGGCCGCGCGCGAGCAGGCCTCGGACATTCACATCGAGCCGTTCGAGAATGCCTCGGTGGTGCGCTTTCGCGTGGACGGCACGCTGCGCGACGTGGTGCGGCCCAAGAAGGCGCTGCACGGCGCGCTGATCTCGCGCATCAAGATCATGGCCCAGCTCGATATCGCCGAGAAACGCCTGCCGCAGGACGGCCGCATCACGCTGCGCGTGGGCGGGCGCCCCGTGGACGTGCGCGTTTCCACGCTGCCCACGGGCCACGGCGAGCGCGCGGTGCTGCGTTTGCTGGAAAAGGACGCGCAGCGCCTGAATCTCGAAGCGCTCGGCATGGCCGGCGACACGCTCAAGCAATTCGACCAGCTGATCGCGAAGCCGCACGGCATCGTGCTGGTGACGGGGCCGACCGGCTCGGGCAAGACCACCACGCTCTATGCGTCGATGTCGCGGCTCGAGACCACCACGACCAACATCATGACCGTCGAGGACCCGATCGAGTACGACCTCGCGGGCATCGGCCAGACCCAGGTGAACGAGCGCATCGGCATGACGTTCGCGCGCGCCTTGCGCTCGATCTTGCGCCAGGACCCGGACATCATCATGATCGGCGAAATCCGCGACCTCGAAACCGCGCAGATCGCCGTGCAGGCCTCGCTCACGGGCCACCTCGTGCTCGCCACGCTGCACACCAACGACGCCGCCTCGGCGGTCACGCGTCTGACCGACATGGGCGTGGAGCCTTATCTGCTGGCTTCGTCGCTGCTCGGCGTGCTCGCGCAGCGTCTCGTGCGGCAGCTTTGCCCGCACTGCAAGGAAGAGCGCGTGGAAGACGACGGGCGCAAGCGCTGGCATCCGGTCGGCTGCGACCGCTGTGGCCATTCGGGCTATTCCGGCCGGCGCGGCGTGTACGAGCTGCTGATGATCGACGAGCCGATCCGCAACCTCATCCACCGCAACGCCGCCGACGCCGAGATTTTCACCGCGGGCCGCGCGCAGGGCATGCGCACGCTGCGCGACGACGGCGAGCGCTGGCTCGACGCGGGCACGACCTCGCTCGAGGAAGTGCTGCGCGTGACGGGCGGCGTGTAACGCGACCGAACGGAGGCGAAGAAGATAATGCCGGCATTCCGCTTCGAAGCGATCGACGCCGCGGGCAAGGCGCAAAAAGGCGTGCTCGACGCGGACAGCGCGCGCGGCGCGCGTGCGCAGTTGCGCGGCCAGGGTCTCCCGCCGCTCGTGGTCGAGCCGGCCGCGACCCGCACGCGCGGCGCGCGGCAGCAACGGCTCGCGCTCGGGCGGCGGCTTTCGCAGCGCGAGCAGGCCATTCTGACGCGCCAGCTCGCGAGCCTGCTGGTGGCCGGGCTGCCGCTCGGCGAAGCGCTCGCGGTGCTCACCGAGCAAGCCGAGCGCGACTACATTCGCGAACTGATGGCCGCGATACGCGCCGAAGTGCTGGGCGGCCATTCGCTCGCCAACGCGCTCGCGCAGCATCCGCGTGACTTTCCCGACATCTATCGCGCGCTCGTCGCGGCGGGCGAGCATACGGGCAAGCTCGGCATCGTGCTCTCGCGCCTCGCTGACTACATCGAGCAGCGCAACGCGCTCAAGCAGAAAATCGTGCTGGCCTTCACCTACCCGACGATCGTCACGCTCATCGCGTTTGGCATCGTCACGTTCTTGCTGAGCTATGTCGTGCCGCAGGTCGTGAACGTGTTTGCGAGTACGAAGCAACAGTTGCCGTTTCTGACCATCATGATGATGGCGCTCTCGGGCTTCGTGCGGCAGTGGTGGTGGGCCGTGCTGATTGTGGTGGCGATCGTCGCGTGGATCGTGCGCGGGACCTTGCGCCGGCCCGGACCGCGGCTTGCGTTCGACCGGTGGCTGCTCACGGCGCCGCTCGCGGGCAAGCTCGTGCGCGGCTACAACACGGTGCGCTTCGCGAGCACGCTCGGCATTCTGAGCGCGGCGGGTGTGCCGATCCTGCGCGCGCTGCAGGCGGCGGGCGAAACGCTTTCGAACCGCGCCATGCGCATGAACGTGGACGACGCCATCGTGCGCGTGCGCGAAGGCACGTCGCTCTCGCGCGCGCTGGGCAATACGAAGACGTTTCCGCCCGTGCTGGTGCACCTGATCCGCTCGGGCGAGGCGACCGGCGACGTCACGACCATGCTCGACCGCGCCGCCGAAGGCGAGGCGCGCGAACTCGAGCGGCGCACGATGTTTCTCACGAGCCTGCTCGAGCCGCTCTTGATTCTGGCGATGGGTGGCGTGGTGCTGGTGATCGTGCTCGCGGTGATGCTGCCGATCATCGAGCTGAACAACCTGGTGCAATGAGTGATTCACACCGCGCGCCACGCTTGTGCCAGCGCGGCGCGCGGTGTGAATCAAGGCAGGCGGGTAGTCAGCGCACGTAGATGGTGGGGCCGGCGCTGTTGGCCGGCAGGAAGATTTCGGAGTGCACGCCGTGGCGGTCGATGACGATCGAGCGGGCGCGCACTTCGGCAAGGGTTGCGTCCTGGCCGATGGGGCCGCCGAGCGAGATGGCTCTCGCCGGGTCGCCGCCGACGCTCACGATGGCGGCCGCGCCTTGCCTGAGCGCGAGAATGCCGAAGAGGTGGATGTCCTGCACGACGCTGCGCTCGAGCTTGCCGCCAAAGAGCGTGCCGGCCTCGGCAACCGAGACGGGCGCCCGGGCAGCGGCGGCCTGTACCGGCGTGGCGCGCGAAGCGGCGATTTCGAGCGTCCACCACGCAGCCGTGGCGCAGAACGCCGCGAACGCGGCGAGTGACAGAAGGCGGATTTGCAGTGGGTTCATGCGCTCCATTGTACGGAGTATTGTGGACGTTTTGATGGCGCACGCGAGACCTGCAAATGCGGGTCTCAAAGGCGTCATCGTGTGACATTACAATGACCCGTCATGTGCGCGCGAGCCCGGGTTTCGCGCGCTGGATGGTGCATAGGACGCACGCGGGTGCGCCACAACGATCATTTGCCAGGAGGGAAGGAACTCATGTCCATATGGACCCACAGCCGTGCCGAAATCCAGCGTCAGCGCGCACGCCGCCAGCGCGGTTTCACGCTGATCGAAATCATGGTCGTGATTGCGATCCTCGGTATTCTCGCGGCGCTGATCGTGCCGAAGATCATGAGCCGTCCCGATGAAGCGCGCCGCGTGGCCGCGCGCCAGGACATCGGCACGATCATGCAGGCGATGAAGCTCTACCGGCTCGACAATGGCCGCTATCCGAGCCAGGATCAGGGCCTCCAGGCGCTGGTGCAAAAGCCCACCACCGACCCGGTGCCGAACAACTGGAAGGACGGCGGCTATCTCGAGCGCCTGCCCAACGACCCGTGGGGCAATCCGTATCAGTATCTGAACCCGGGCGTGCATGGCGAGATCGACGTCTTCAGCTATGGCGCCGACGGCAAGCCCGGTGGCGAAGGCAACGACGGCGACGTCGGGTCCTGGCAATGACAACCGGGGCTGGCTGACGCCCGGCGAAGCCGCACGGACGCGCGCAGCGCGATCCCCGGCCCGCGTGCGACACGGCGGCCCCTTGCCTCGCCCATCGGCCCGTGGCCCCTTGTTCACTTGAGTCTGCCTGAGTCTCGTTGAGTCCGATTCGAGCCGCCCGCGCTCCGCTCGTTTCCCGTTCATCTCCAGCTTCGCATTCCTCAGCCCCATGCTCTCCCGCTCCTTCCGCCATCGCGATCGCACCCCGCTGCGCACCACGCAAGCGGCGCGCGCGCGCTCCGCGGGCTTCACGCTGCTGGAAATGCTGGTCGTGCTGATGATTGCCGGGCTGTTGGTGTCGCTCGCGTCGCTCTCGCTCACGCGCAATCCGCGCACCGATCTGAACGAAGAGGCGCAGCGCCTCGCGCTGCTGTTCGAATCCGCGGGCGACGAGGCGCAGGTGCGTGCGCGTCCCATCGCGTGGCAGCCGGTCGAGGGCGGATTTCGCTTCGACGTGCATACCGAAGACGGCTGGCGCCCCTTGCGCGACGACCTGCTCGGCCCGCGCAAGTGGGAAGGCGGCGTGACGGGCGTATCGATCACCTACCCCGGCGGCGAGGACGACCTGCATGCGAACCGCCTCGTGTTCGGCACCGAGGCCGTCGAGCAACCCGTCGAGATCACGCTGTTCTCGGCGGCGGGCCGCGCCACCATCATCGGTTCCGGCACGGGCCGGTACGAGGTCCGCTGAGATGCGCTCCGTCATCCGCCGTGTTCCCCGCCGCGCCGCTCACGCCACCCGAGCCACGATGAGCGGCTTCACCATGATCGAGGTGCTGGTCGCGCTCGCCATCGTGGCGATCGCGCTTGCGGCTTCGCTGCGCGCCGTGGGCAGCCTCGCGGCGAGCGAGGCCGACCTACACCAGCGCCTGCTCGCGGGCTGGAGCGCCGACAACGCGCTCGCGCAACTGCGGCTCGCGCATGCGTGGCCCGAGCTCGGCGAGCGCAGCTTCGACTGCTCGCAAGGCAATCTGCGGCTCACCTGCACGCAGCACGTCTCGGCCACGCCCAATCCCGTCTTTCGCCGCGTGGAGGTTTCGGTGGCGACGCCGGGCCGCGACGGCAATCTCGCGCAACTTGTCACGGTGCTCGCCAATGAGACGAACCGGTCACTGTGATCCTTCGACGCGCCGAAAGCGCGCTCGCCCACAGCGGCGGCACGGGCGACCCGCAGGGAGCGCGCGCGCACATCGCGTTGCGGGCTTCACGCTGATCGAGCTGCTCGTTGCCATTGCCATTCTTGCCGTGGTCGCGATCCTGTCCTGGCGCGGCCTCGACCAGATCGTGCGCGGCCGCGAGATCGTCACGCGCTCGATGGCCGAAGAGCGCGTGTTCGCGCAGATGTTCGACCAGATGCGCATCGACGCCCGTCAGGCCGTGACCGACGACGAAGCGGGCGCGCCCGCGGTCTCTGTCGATGGTGGCGCGCTGCAGATCGTGCGCGCGTTCGCCGCACCGCCCGGCGCGGCGCCGCGCCTGCAGGTGGTGCGTTACCGGGTGAGCAACGGGCGCGTCGTGCGCTACGCGTCGCCGCCGATCGCCAATCTCGGGGAGATGCGGCGCGCGTTGCGCGGTGGCGAGAGTGGCGCGTGGAGCGCGTTGCCGATGATGCAGGGCGTGGGCGCGATCGACGCGCGGCTCTACGTGCCGAAGGTGGGCTGGACCTCGAACATGGACGGCGTGCGCCAACAGATCGCGGCGAACAACAACAGCGTGAAGGTGCCGCAACTCGGCAACGCACCCGTGCCGCGCGCGGTGACGGGAATCGAGGTGAGCGTCGGCGCCAGTTCGCTCGCGCGCCCCGTCACGCGCGTCTTCCTCGTGGGGGAATGAGCGTGCGCCAACGTCGAATCCCCCATCCCGCCGCTAGCAGAGTTGCCTGTACGGCTGCCCGCGCCGCCACGCGCCGCCGTCCCCAGCGTGGCGCGGCGATCATCAGCGCGCTGCTGGTGGCCGCGCTCGCCGCGATTCTCGTCTCGGGCATGCTGTGGCGCCAGCAGGTGCAGGTGCGCCGCATCGAAAATCAGCGGCTGCTCGCGCAGGCGCAATGGATCGCGCGCGCCGCGCTCGACTGGACTCGTCTCGTGCTGCGCTCCGAAGGCGACACCTCGGCGGGCGTGACCTATCTGGGCGGTGCCTGGGGCATGCCCGTCGCGAAGACGCGCCTTTCGGACTTCCTCGGCCAGATCGGCGACGCGCGCGCGCAACAGGGCACCGACACCTGGCTCTCCGGCTCCATCGAGGACGCCCAGGCGCGCTTCAATCTGCGCAATCTCGTCTCGGCGTCCGCGCCCGGCGCGCTGCAGTTCAATCTCACGCAGATCCAGGCGTTCGCGCGCCTCTTGCAACTGCTCGGCATCGACGGCCAGCTCGCGAAGAATGCGGCCGTCTATCTGCGCTCGGGGCTCGCTCACTCGATCACGCGCTTTCAGACCGGTACTGCCGTGCCGGGGGCCAGCACCAGCACGGCTGCGAATGCCACGAACCCTCAGCAAGTCGCGGGCGGCTCGGGAGGCGGCGCGAACTTCACCAGCAACCCGGGTCTTTCGGACGCCGATTCCAACAGCGCCGTCGCGCCCCTGCTCATGACGAGCGTCGATTCGCTGCTCGACGTGCCGGGCTTCACGCCCGAGATCGTCGCGCGCCTGCGCCCGTTCGTGACGATCCTGCCCACCACGACACCCGTGAACATGAACACGGCGAGCGCCGAGGTGATCGCGGCGATCGTGCAAGGCATGAGCCTGTCGAGCGCGCAGGCCTTCGTGGCGCGGCGCCAGACCGTGTTTTTCCATAACCTCGCCGACGTGCAGCTCGCGCTGCAAGGCGCCGGAGCCGGCCAGACCAGCGTCGATTCGACCCAATGCGACGTCAATACGAGCTATTTTCTGGTCCATGGGCGCGTGCAGCACGAACGCGCCGTCGTGGACCGCGCCACGCTCGTCTGGCGCGACCCGCTCACTCATACGACGCGCATCGTGCGCGTGCGCGACGAACCATGAAACCGTACCCGTCCAACATCGAAAAGAGGTGCGTTTGAGCACGCTGATCGTCCTGATGCCGCCACGCGACCCGGCGGTCCACTCGCAGGAATGGCAATTGCCGGAGCTGCCGTTCGTGCTGCTCGACAAGGCGGGCCAGACGCAGCGCTCGGGCCGGGCGGCGCTCGGCCTCTTGCCGAAGGCATCGGCCACCGTGCTGCTGGTCGCTGCGCGCGATCTGCTCATGGTCGCCGTCACGGTGCCGCCGCTCAAGGGGCCGCGGCTGCGCCAGGCGCTGCCGAACGTCGTCGAGGATCATCTGATCCAGGACTCGCAGACCTGCCATCTCGCGCTGGATCCCGCGCGCCTGCCC
>JAITTX010000410.1 GCA_031286755.1 Paraburkholderia sp. | reverse complement strand
GCCATCACGCCGAGCCCGCGCGCGCGATGGGCTTTTGCTTCTTCAACAACGTCGCGGTGGCGGCGCGCCATGCGCTCGACGTGCACGGCCTTTCGCGCGTCGCGATCGTCGACTTCGATGTTCATCACGGCAACGGCACGGAGGCCGCCTTCGCGGGCGATTCGCGCGTGCTCATGTGCAGCGTCTTCCAGCACCCGTTCTATCCGTTTTCGGGCGCGGACAATCAGGCGCCGAACATGGTCAACGTGCCGATGGCGGCGCGCACGAAAGGCATGGAAGTGCGCGAGGCGATCGACATCATGTGGCTGCCGCGCCTGCACGAATTCAAGCCGGAGATGGTGTTCGTCTCGGCCGGGTTCGACGCGCATCGCGAGGATGATCTCGGCAACATGGGCCTCGTCGAGGACGACTACGCGTGGATCACCGAGCAGATCCGCGAGGTTGCGAAGCGTCACGCGAACGGGCGCATCGTGAGCTGTCTCGAAGGCGGTTACAACCTGTCGGCGCTCGGGCGCAGCGTGGTGGCGCATCTGCGCGCGCTGGCCGATATCTGACTGATCTGGTTGGGGCGGTCGCGCGCGTCTATCGCGCCGCCGCCGCCGTTTCCCGAATCCCGCGTGCTCGCCCCGGGTGCGCGACCACATTGGAAGGAGTTGTGCATCATGAGTGCCGCCGCCGTTCCGCCCTCGTCACCTTCATCACCTTCGTCTTCTTCCACTAGTGCCGCGCCGCTCGTCGACGTCGCTCACGACGCGTATGGCGTGTCCGGCGTCGTGCGTCTCACGCTGAACCGGCCCGATGCGTTCAACGCGCTTTCCGAAGCGCTCATCGACGCGTTGCAGGCGCAACTGGCCGCCGTCGCGCAATCGGATGCGCGCGTCGTGGTGATCGCGGCGGCGGGCCGCGCGTTCTGCGCGGGCCACGATCTCCGGGAAATGCGCGCGGCGCCTTCGCTCGATTACTACAAGCGGCTCTTCGCGCGCTGCTCGAAGATGATGCTCGCCATCCAGTCGATGCCGCAGCCCGTGATCGCGCGCGTGCAGGGCGTGGCGACGGCGGCGGGCTGCCAGCTTGTCGCGATGTGCGATCTCGCCGTGGCCGCCGAGTCGGCGCGCTTCGCAGTCTCGGGCATCAATCTCGGCTTGTTCTGCTCGACGCCGGCGGTGCCGCTCACGCGCAACGTCTCGCGCAAGGCGGCGTTCGAGATGCTGATGACGGGCGAGTTCATCGATGCGCAGAAGGCGCTGCGCGAGGGGCTCGTGAACCGCGTTGTCGCGGCCGAGGAACTCGACGACGCGGTGGCCGCGCTGGCCGCGAGCATCTGCGCGAAGCCGCGCGAGGCGGTGGCGGCGGGCAAGGGGTTGTTCTACCGGCAGCTCGAGATGGGTGTCGAAGCCGCCTATCAACTGGCCGGGCAGACCATGGCCTGCAACATGATGACCGACCCGGCGCTCGACGGCGTGCAGGCGTTCATCGACAAGCGCCCGGGCAAATAGGCCGCGCTGAAGCAAGCGGCATCGAAGCGGCAGCGGCTGGGGAACCCGGTCACCGGTTTCTCTCCATTCAGCAATGGCGGCCGATCCAGTCCATCATCGCGCCGATCACGCGCTCGCGGTCGAGGTCGTTGAGCGTCTCGTGATAGCTGCCCTCGTAGAGCGTAAGCGTGCGGTCGGGCGACCCCACGTGCGCGCCGAATGCGCGGCTGCCTTCGGGCTCGGTGAGCTTGTCCCCGGTGCCATGCCAGATCAGCACCGGCATGCGCAGTTGCGCGCGGCCCGCTTCGATGCGTTTCATGGCTTCAAGCAATTCCGCGCCCGTGCGCGCGGGAATCGCGCCGTGGTGAACCAGCGGATCGGCACGGTTTGCCTCGACCACGGCGGCGTCGCGCGCGAGCAGGGCGGCATCGATCTTCATGGCCGGAAAGCGTGGCCAGACCGCGCTCATCACGCGGCTCGCGGCAATCATCCAGTGCGGCACGTCGCGGCCGGGCGCCAGCGCGGCGCTCGAGAGCAGCAGGCCCGCGAACGCCACGCCCGCCCCTGGGACGCGCTCGATCGCGTAAAGCGCGGCAATCGCGCCGCCCATGCTGTGGCCCATCAGGAAGAGCGGCGTCTTGCGCGCGCTGCATTGCCCGGCGGCATGCTCGACTAGCGCCTGGGCATCGTCGAGGTAATCGTCGAAGCGGGTGATCCAGGCGCGGCGGCCATCCGCGTGTCCGTGTCCGCGCAGGTCGATTGCGTAGACGTCGATGCCCGCCGCGTTCAGCCGCGCCGCGAGCGCCGCGTAACGGCCCGCGTGCTCGGCGAGGCCGTGTATGAGCGCGATGGCCGCGCGTGGCGCAGCGGTTTGGGCGTGCCAGGCGTACAGCGGCAGCACGGTGCCGTCGCGGGCGCGCAGCGTCGTGCGTTGCGGCGTGGCGCCGGCAGTCGTTGCCAATGCCGATGCTGGCGCCGCGCGGGCCCCGTCCTGCGGCTGGGTCGTCTCCATCGTCGCTGCTCCCCCGGTTATGCGTTGGTTCGTTGCAGGGCGGGCCTGAACGGTCGGCAGAGGGTAGCACCCGTTTCAGCGCACGAAAGCCGCGATACCCCTCTAATGATTATGGGTTATGAAAATATCGAAAATGATTATTAATAGGAATTTTGCCCGCCAGGGTAAAATATCGAGCTAATTCCAGTCCAGCAAGCGGCGGCTGTCTGCCGGCGCGACGCGTCTTGTCCGATTGAAAGATCGCGGCACAGGCAACGCGGCGCGCGGCACACCCGCCGTTTCGTTTTTTCCATGATCGAAATTCGAAACGTTTCCCAGCGCTTTGCCGGCCCACAAGGCTGGATCGAGGCACTGCACAACGTCAATCTGACCATCCCGCCGGGGGAAGTGTTCGGCATCATCGGGCGCAGCGGGGCGGGCAAGAGCACGCTCGTGCGCACCATCAATCTGCTCACGCGGCCCACCGAAGGCGACATCGTCGTCAATGGGCGCACGCTCACCTCGCTCCCGAACGCGGACCTGCGCGAGGCGCGCCGCGAGATCGGCATGATCTTCCAGCACTTCAACCTGCTCTCGTCGCGCACGGTGTTCGACAACGTCGCGCTGCCGCTCGAGCTCTCGGGCATGAAGCGTCCGCAGATCGAGGAGACGGTGCTGCCGCTGCTCGAACTCGTGGGCCTTGCCGCGCAGAAGGACCGCTATCCGTCGCAGATCAGCGGCGGCCAGAAGCAGCGCGTGGGCATCGCTCGCGCGCTCGCGAGCAAGCCGAAGGTGCTGCTTTCCGACGAGGCCACTTCCGCGCTCGACCCGGAAACCACGCGCGCCATTCTCGACCTGCTTCGCAAGATCAATCGCGAACTGAATCTGACTGTCGTGATGATCACGCACCAGATGGAAGTGATCAAACAGGTTTGCGACCGCGTGGCCGTGCTCGACGCGGGCCGCGTCGTGGAGACGGGGCCTGTGATCGACGTGTTCCTGCAGCCGCGCCACGAAGTCACGCGCGCGCTGCTCGGCGACGTGATCGCGCAGGAGTTGCCGCCCGCGCTCAAGGTGCGCGTGGCCGAGCGTCTCGCGAAGGGTAACGGGCACCTGCTGCGCTTGGCCTTCACAGGCACGGGCGTCGATCAGCCGGTGCTCTCGGAGACGATCCGCCGCTTCGAGCTCGATTTCAACATCCTGCATGGCCAGATCGACGAGATCCAGGGGCAGGCGTTCGGCTCGCTCGCGGTGCTCGCGGGTGGCGATCCGGTGAAGGTGGCGCAGGCGATCGCATGGCTGCGCGAGCAGGGCGTGGTGGTGGAGGAGCTGTCCCATGTGGAGTGAAATGTTCGATATGTTCGTCCAGTCGTTCTGGGAGACGCTCGTCATGGTGGGCATTTCCGGCGTGGTGGGCGCGGCCATCGGCTTGCCGCTCGGCGTGCTGCT
>JAITTX010000163.1 GCA_031286755.1 Paraburkholderia sp. | reverse complement strand
CCGTACATGATCTGCAATTGCGAGGGCGAGCCCGCCATCACGCGGCCGAGCCACGCGCGCCAGGCGCGCGCCTCGTCGTAGTAGCCGCCGCGCATCATGGCGAGCAGCGTGATGGTGGCGTCGCGCAGCCAGCAGTAGCGGTAGTCCCAGTTGCGCGTGCCGCCGAGCTGCTCGGGCAGCGAGGTGGTGGGCGCGGCCACGATGCCGCCGGTGGGCTCGAAGGCGAGCGCCTTGAGCGTGATGAGCGAGCGGCGGATGGGCTCGGCCCAGCGGCCTTCGATGGTGCTGCGCGCCGACCATTCCTCCCAGAAGTTCTCGGTGCGCGCGAGCGCCGTGAACGGGTCGCGCGGCGGCGGCAGGCGCAGATGCGAGGCCGCGTAGGCCAGCGAGAACGGCACGCGCTCGCCCTCGCTCACGTCGAATTCGGCGACGGTGCGCATGTTCTCGCCTTGCAGGTCGACGGGCGTGCGCAGCACGACGGTGTCCGGCCCGACCGTGGCCTTGATGCCGCTCTCGTAGGCGAGGCGGCTCACCCACGGCACGGAAAAGCCGTAGTCGAAGCGCAGCACGAGCTCGCACTGCATGCGCACGGTGCCGCGCCGGCCCACCACGAGCCGCACGAGCTCGCTCCAGCCGTTGCCGGGCGGCATGAAGTCGATGAGCGTGACGGCGCCCTCGGGCGTTTCGAAATTGGTTTCGAGGATCAGCGTGTCGCCGCGGTAGCGGCGCGTGATCTTGACTTCGGCCTGGGAGCCGTCGGCGGGCGGGGCGGGCGCGATCAGCCAGCGGCCGTTGGCCTCGGTGCCGAGCAGGGCCGCGAAGCACGCGCCGGAGTCGAAGCGCGGCCAGCAGAGCCAGTCGATGGAGCCTTGGCGGGACACGAGCGCGGCCGTGTGGCCGTCGCCGATCATTGCATAGTCTTCGATGAGTGCGGGCATGGTAGGCAGATTGACAGCGTTACGTCTGGAGCGGATACGGCGTGTGCACGCACAAGATTAGTGGGTGCGGGGGGACTCGCGCAACGCGTTTTACCGCATGTCGCGCACAAATGACGGGCGCGCGAGCTTTCATCGCGCTTTCAGACAGGTTTGCGATGGTTCGCGCAGATTCGAGAAGGCGCGGCAGCGCGCATCAAAAATGCCCGCCCCTGCCGAAGAGCCCGACGAGCCCGATGATGATGAGATACAGCGCGACGATGTAGTTGAGCAGGCGCGGCGCCACCAGAATCAGGATGCCGGCGATGAGCGAGACGAGCGGGCCGATGGCGAGATGGACGTTCATGGTTGATTCCCTTGAGGCGGCAAAGCCGGGGATTGCCGTATGCGGGGCGAGGCGCTTCGGTTGGGCCGCGTGTCATGACGTCCGGCGCGGACCGCGCGGCCAGCGCCCGGCCACCGGCGAGCTCTCCTATACTGGGCCGCATTCCACCCACAACCCGGGCGCCGGCGCATTGCCGGCCCGCTCCCGCCTCGACAAGAAAAATGGAGGTCGACATGTTTCAGGACCATGCCGCCGCAATCGCCATGCCCGTGCCTGGGCATCGGCGCGATCGCCATAATTCGCCGCGCGCGAAAAAACGCGGACTCATTCATCAGCTCATCAAGGGTATTGCCATCATGGCTTCAGTCGCCGCCACGCAGGCGTTTGCTCAAACCAGCGCGGGCACGGCGCCCGTGGCGACGGCCGCCAACGGCGTGTACGACCTGATCGTCGGTACCTATACCGGCGGCAAGAGCGAGGGCCTCTACGTCTATCGCTTCGATTCGAAGACGGGCGACGCCCGGCAGGTGAGCGTCGCGAAGACGGTGAATCCGTCGTATCTCGTGGTGAGCAAGGACAAGCGCTTCGTCTACGCCGTGAACGAGCTACCCGGCGACAACGGGCCCGCGAGCCTGCGCGGCGACGTGAGCGCGTTCGGCTTCGACGCCGCGAGCGGCCAGCTCACGTTTCTCGACAAGGTGTCCGCGCAGGGCAACGATCCCTGCTATCTGAGCCTCTCGCCCGACGGGCGCTATCTCTTCGTCGCCAACTACTCGGTGGCGGCGGACCCTGGCGGCAGCTTCGCGGTGCTGCCCGTCGAGCAGGACGGCAAGCTCGGGGCGTCGGTGCTCACCGTGCATCACGAGGGCGGCGGACCGGTGAAGGGGCGCCAGGACAACGCGCATGTGCATTCCACGGTGTTCTCGCCGGACGGGCGCTACCTCTTCACCCAGGATCTCGGCACCGACAAGCTCTGGACCTATCGCTACACGCCGGACGGCAGCCGCGGTCTCGTGAGCCCGGCCGAGTGGCGCTACACCGACGTGAAGGCCGGCACGGGCCCGCGCCACCTCATCTTCGGCAACGATGGCCGCTTTGCGTACCTCACGAGCGAGCTTGCCGCCACGGTGAGCGTGTTCGCCTATCACGACGGGCGCATGAAGCTGGAGCAAGTCGAGAAGCTGGCGGAGCCGGGCTTCAAGGGCACGCAGGGCGCGGCGGCGCTGCACCTCTCGCCGGACGGCAAGTTCCTCTATGTCTCGAACCGCGGCGACGCCAACGACATCTCGATCTTCGCCGTCGACGCGCACTCGGGCAAGCTCAAGCGCGTGGGCCGTCAGTCGAGTCTCGGCAAGTCGCCGCGCGAGTTCGCGATCGACCCGAGCGGCCAGTGGCTCATCGTCGGCAATCAGAATAGCGACACCGCCTACGTGTTCCGCCGCGATCAGGAGACGGGCCTGCTCGAGCCGAATCCGAAGCGCATCGATATCGGCTCGCCGGTGGACTTCAAGTTCGTCGCGCCGTAACGCGCTACGAGCGCATGGATAAAAAAAGCGCCGCGCCGGATTTTTCCGGCGCGGCGCTTTACGTTGCGCGGCCCAGTGTGACCGGGCGAATTACCCGGCTTACTCTTGCTGGCCTCCCGGCACGAGCACTTCGCGGCTGCCGTTGATGCCCATCGGCGAGACGAGGCCCGCGGCTTCCATCTGCTCGACGAGGCGCGCGGCGCGGTTATAGCCGATGCGCAATTGCCGCTGCACCGAAGAGATCGACGCGCGCCGCGTGCGCACGACGAAGGCGACGGCCTCGTCGTAGAGCGGGTCCGCTTCCGCATCGGGCGATTCGCCGAACAGGTCTTGCGGCGCGCCTTCGCTCGTGGGCCCGTCGAGAATGCCTTCGACGTATTCCGGCTCGCCGAACTGCTTCAGATACTCGACCACGGCATGCACTTCCTCGTCGGCGACGAACGCGCCGTGCACGCGCTGCGGATAGCCCGTGCCGGGCGGCAGGAACAGCATGTCGCCCTGGCCGAGCAGCGACTCGGCGCCCATCTGGTCGAGAATCGTGCGCGAGTCGATCTTCGACGACACCTGGAACGCCACGCGCGTCGGAATGTTCGCCTTGATGAGACCCGTGATGACGTCCACCGAAGGCCGCTGCGTCGCGAGGATCAGGTGGATGCCGGCGGCGCGCGCCTTTTGCGCGAGACGCGCGATCAACTCCTCGATCTTCTTGCCCGCGACCATCATGAGGTCGGCGAGCTCGTCGATCACCACCACGATCATCGGCAGGGGGGAGAGCGGCTCGGGCGCATCGGGTGTGAGCGAGAACGGATTGCCGATCTTCTTCTCGTGCGCGGCGGCGTCGCGGATCTTCTGGTTGAAGCCCGCGAGATTGCGCACGCCCACGGCCGACATCAGCCGGTAGCGCTTCTCCATCTCGCCCACGCACCAATTGAGCGCGTTGGCGGCGAGCTTCATGTCGGTGACCACGGGCGCGAGCAGGTGCGGAATGCCCTCGTACACGGAGAGCTCGAGCATCTTCGGGTCGATCATGATGAGCCGTACGTCCTCGGGCGTGGCCTTGTAGAGGAGCGAGAGGATCATCGCGTTGATGGCCACCGACTTGCCCGAGCCGGTCGTGCCCGCCACGAGCATGTGCGGCGCCTTGGCGAGGTCAGTGACGATCGGGTGGCCGACGATGTCCTTGCCCATCGCGATCGTGAGCTTCGACTGCGAGCGATGGTAGGGCGCCGATTCGAGAATCTCCGAAAGACGGATCATCTGGCGGCGCGCATTGGGCAATTCGAGGCCCATGCAGGTCTTGCCGGGGATGGTCTCGACCACGCGGATCGACGTGAGGCCGAGGCCGCGCGAGAGATCTTTCATCAGCCCGACGATCTGGCTGCCGCGCACGCCGAGCGCGGGCTCGACTTCGAAGCGGGTGATGACCGGGCCCGCCGACGCGCCCACGACGGTCACGGGCACCTTGAATTCCTGCAGGCGCTGCTCGATCAGTTGACTCGTTTCGGCGAGCTTTTGCTCGGAGACGGGCTCGATTTCGGACGAGGCGCGCTCGAGCAGATCGATGCCGGGCAGATCGACCGCCGAGGCGCTGAGCGGCTGGAACTCGAACGAGGTCGGCGCATGGCCGCGCACGGGCGGACGCGGTGCCGCTTCGGGCGGAGGCGCGGGCGGCGTGCCTGGCGCGCCGATGCCGAGGGGCGCTGCGGCGGCGGGCGGTTGCGGGGCGATGGCGGCCGCTTGTGGCGCCCACGGCGGCACGGTGCTGGCGTGGCCGCTGGTTTCAACCGGGGCGGCCGGAGCCACCGGAGCAGTGGGGGCTTGCGACAGGGGCGCCGTGGCCCCGGGCACTGCGGTTTGCGGCTTCGCTTCGATTGCCGGCGCAACGAACGGCGCCGTGTGAGGCACGGGCGCTTGAGTCGTGGCGACGGCGGGCGCGCTTGCCGTGCTGGTCGACGCGGATGCCGGCGTCGCGGCGCCGGGGTGCTGCGTCGCAGGCGTTGACTGTGCCGGTTCCTCAGGCTTCGATTCCGCGGTTGCGCGGGCCGGCGCATCGGTCGTGCGGATCGGCACGGCGGCGAACGGGGCGGGCGTGGGCGGGGTGGGGACCGTCACAGGCGCGTGAGGCGTGACGCTTGCCGGCGCGGCGGGCGTTGGCTGCAGCGACACGGCGCCCGGCACGGTGGCCAGGAACGAAGGCACTTCAACGCCGGGCGCCGGGGCGAAAGCGCGGGTCTGCGGCGCGGGTACCGAAACGTCCGGGTTGGCGGCCGGAGCACCGTCGGACTGCGCGGCGCTCACGGGCGGATTTTGTGCGATCGGGGCGTCGCTTGCCGGTGCGGACGGAGCAGCGTGCGACGGTCCTGCCGCCACGCGCGGGAAGCGGATGACGTTTTCGGCGCTTTCCGATCCTCGCGCATCGAGCGTTGCCGGTGGCGTGGCTGCGGGCATCGGCGGCTCGTGCGTCACATGGACGGCGTCGTCCTGCCGGGATGGCGCGGGCGCCGACGGAGTGGCATGAGTCGCGGCAACGTCGCCGGATTGCGCGAAGCCGGGCGCGTGAGCCGATGGCGCGGGCGCCGAATCGGCTTCGTCCGGTGCCGCGTTCGCCGGCTCGGCTGCGTCGGGCTCGTCGTCGAGCATGACCCACGGCATGCCCTCGTCGAAGGTCGGCCAGTGGAGCGGGGAATTCGTGGACGGCTCCGCCGGCGTCGCTGCGTGCGGCGTCATCGTTACTGAAGGCGACGCAGGCTCGACGGCCGCAGCCGTCGTGTTGGCTGCGTTGGTCGGGTTTGCCGCGTTGGCTGCATCTGCCGCGTCGCTATGCGTGAATGCCGATGCCGATGCCGATGCCGATGCCGATGCCGATGCCGATGCCGATGCCGCGGATGCGGGGGACTTGCCCTCTTCCTCCAGCACGCCGACGAGGAACGCGGGGAGATCGGTCCGGTTCGGGGTGTCGTCGACGTGAGCCCACGGCGCCACGGATTCTGTGGCGGGTGGCGTAACCGGCGCCATCGGCGCGGCTGGCGCAACGGGTGCGAAGCCGGATTCAGCCGATTGCGCTAGCGGCGGCGAAGCCGGCGCTGCGTCGTTGCCCACGCTTATGGCCGCTTGAGCGAATTCGGTGGGCGCGTCGTTCGAGGGCGCGATGGACGCCACGCGGGAGCCTGCACCGGCTGCATCGGCGGGTGCCGCTTCATCGGGCGCCGCCGTCTCGGGCAGCCGGGCGATCTGCGGTGCGGCAGTCGGAAATTCCGCGCGTGCCGCCTCGGGCGGGCTCGCGCTGCCGGGCGTGGCGACGACTGCATCCGCGCGCACATCGGTCCGCGCAATGGCCGGGTCGATACTGTTGCGGCGCGCGAGACTCGCGCCCGCGAGCGTCGTCCAGCGGGCGGCGTTCTCCTCGATCGAGCGCAATGTTTCGAGCACGCCGGTCGAGAGGGGCGCCTGGGGCGCGGATCCCGTGCCTGCGCCTTGCGCCGGGCGGGAGTAAGCGGGCGCGACCTGGCCCGCGCTGGCGAGCGGCGCCGTTGCGGAGGCATCGAATCGAGCGCCGGGTTGAGTGCCGGGTTGAGTGCCAAACGGGGCGCCGGACGCCCGATGCGCCGGGCTGGACACGCTCCTGGCCGGCCAGGAGAACGGCGGACGCTGCGGCTTTTGCTGACGCGCTTGCGGTGCGGCTGCTGCGGCGGCGCGCGCGGCGGTGCTGCCCGCAACGGGCGGCGGCGCGCTGCGGCGCGTGGGGGCCGGTTGTGCAAACGGCGATACCAGCGGGTCGCGCGGCGCCGAGGGGCCGTGTGGCATGACAGCGGCTGTCGCGGCGAGCGTGGCCGCGTGCGCGGCGGCTGCCGACACGGGGCGCGCGCCAGGCGCGTTCATCGGCGAAGTTTGGGGCGAAATCGCGGGCGAGGGCGGAGTGGATGCGGGAGGCGCCGCAGGGCGTGCCGGCGAGGTGCGCCATGATGCCGGGTTGCCGGCCGCGCCGGCCGGCGCGGCCCCACCCAACGGCGTGCTGCTGGGCGCTCCGGCCATGACGGAGGCGGCCATGCCAGCCGTCGCGCCGCCGTTGCCGGCCACGGCCTGGCGGCGGGTGTCGGCGGGGATGCCGGGCTGCGGCATGTGCGGTGCGCTGTTCGCACCCGCAGCCGGGCTGCGGCGTGCGTCGAGCGCCATGCCTGCGCGCGATACTCCGGCCGAACCTGACAGCGGAGCGCCGTTCACGCCCGCGGGCGAATTGCGCCAGCCGTCGGCCGGCGCCGCGTTGGGCGCGTGGGCGGAGGGCAGCGGCGTGCGCGCGGCCGATTGACCATCGCGCAGCCAGCCGGCCGGGACGGTCGGCTCCGTGCGTGCCCACGCGGCGGCAGGGCTCGGCTCAGGAGAAGCGAAGTCCGGTTCCGTGCGCCAAGGCGAAGCATGGCCACGTGTCGCGCCATCCGTGCCCTGCGGCGCTGCGTTTGCTGCGGGGCTCGCGGCACCCGCCGCACCCATTCCAGCGGCGCGCGCCGCGCGCTTGCCCGGCATTTGCGGACGCCACACGGTCGGCCGCTTGCGGCGCGTGCCGTCGAGCGGTTCGGCCGTGCCGCCGCCCGTACCGATACTCGGCCCCGTGCCCGAGGCCAGCCCGCCGCCGCCGAGCCCGAGACCGCTACCCAGGCCGCCGGCCAGCTTGCCGAGGCCTCCCAGGCTGCCGAGGCCCCCAAGGCCTTTCAGGCCGGAGCGCGCCGTGCCTTGCGGCTGCGCGGCGTCCTGTCTGGACGCGCGGCGGCTGGGGCGTGCGTCCTCGTCTTCGTTGCTCGACGCACGGATATTCAGCCCGAGGCCGAGCGAGACGTCGGCCCACGCGAAGAAGTCGCGCCAGCGGAAATCGATGAACCAGGGCAGGCTCACGAAGAGCAGCGCCGCCATCGCGAGCGGCGCGGTGGTATGCCCGACCAGCTTGCCGAGCCCGAGCGCGAGCGCGTGGCCGAGCGCATCGAAGCCTTCGATGTTCAGGAGCGTGGCCTCGAGCGTGCAGCTTGCCAGCAGCACGCAGACAAAGCCGAGCCAGAGCCGGATCGTGCCGGGGCCGCGCAAGCCCGCGCCGCCGGGCAGCACCGACTTCACGAGACGCCAGATCAGAGGGATGAACCAGACGGCCGATAAGCCGAACCAGCCAGGGACTACCGTGTGCATGCCAGAGATCAACGATTAAAAGATGGGCAACGTGTCGAGTGTAACCGCCTGGCCCTGGCGCATTGCAATGCGCGTTGCCGCGCCGCAACCGGCTCGACAGTGCCGGCGCGAAGCCGATGTGCGGCAAGCGCGGCGCTCAGGACCGCAAACAGTGCGGGACTCGGTGGAAAATGGTTTGGGACCCGGCGTGGACCTCAGCGGGAGCAAGGCCGGGGCGGCCGGGGCCGCGGACCCGTGCGCCAGGTCGCGCGCAAAGCGCGCGGCGGCGCGCCAAAAAAAGAGCCGCGCCGTGCGAGGGCGCGGCTGGCGGACGGCACGACGCCTCACTCGCCCGGCTTCGCGGGCGCGGTGGTGGTGGACGCGCCGGCTGGCGCACCAGTCGGCGCACCCGAGGCGGCGGACGAGCCCGCCTGGGAGAAAGTCAGGCGGTCGCCGTTTTCGAGAATGAGCAGGAGCGCCTGCGGCTCGCGCATCTGCACGCCCGAACGCTGGATATGCGCGAGCGCGTCGAGATACGGGCCTTCGATTTCGCCGCCCGAGCCGATGCACGCCATGCGCGTGCCCGCGAGCTGGCCGAACGAGAGCAGCCCGTTCTTGAGCGTGTAGCTGCCCATGTAGCGATTGCAGCCCGAGAAGCCGCTTGCGCGGCGTTGGCCGCTGGCGGTGGAAAGATCGAGCGTGACGGGCCGCGCGTTGGCCGCGCCTGCCGGTGAGCCGTCTGCCGCTGCGCCCGGCACCGCGCGCAGCGTGCCATCGGCGCGTTTCCATTCGACGAGCTGCCACTGCGTGTTGTCGAGCAATTGCGTGGCCGCGGGGTTGAACGGATCGGGCGGCGGCGCGGATGTGTCCTGGTGAACCGGCAGCTTGCACGCGGCCAGCACCAGCGCAGCCGCGGCGGCGGCCGCAAGCGGCGCGGCGCATGAGACACGTGAGGCGAGCAGGCGCGCAATGTTGCGTGCAGCGGAGCGTGTGCTCGAGCGGTGGGGCATCGCATCGTTCCTCGTAACTGGCGAAGGCGTAAGCGTAACGCACCAAGGGGCGGCATGCGAGCGCAAACGTTCGGCGCAGCTTCACGAAAGCGTGC
>JAITTX010000148.1 GCA_031286755.1 Paraburkholderia sp. | reverse complement strand
GTCAAGCGCCCACACTTATCGGCTGTAAATTTTTAAAGAGCAATTCGTCTTAATCGCTTCGTTTTCGTTCGCAGCGATCAGCGAAGGAGGCGAATTATGCGGGTCATTCGCGAAGCCGTCAAGCGCCTTTTCGAAAATTTTTTCGGACCGCATTTCACCCCCGTCCGCACCCATGAGCAAACGCCGCACAGCAATGCCGCAAGCGCTACTCCACCGTAACGGACTTGGCGAGATTGCGAGGCTTGTCGATATCGGTCCCGCGCAAGCACGCCACGTGATACGCCAGCAATTGCAGCGCCACCACGTGAAGCACGGGTGAAAGCGCCCCGAACCAGGCCGGCATGTGGATCACGCGCAGGCCGGACTCCGCCGTCAAGCCCGTGTCCGAATCGGCGAGCACGAAAAGACGCCCGCCTCGCGCCCTCACCTCCTCCATGTTCGATTTCAGTTTGTGCAGCAGCGTATCGTTGGGCGCGGTCACGACCACGGGCATTGCGTCGGTCACGAGCGCGAGCGGTCCATGCTTGAGCTCGCCGGCCGGGTAGCCTTCTGCGTGGATATAGGAAATCTCCTTGAGCTTGAGCGCGCCTTCCAGCGCAATCGGATAGTGCGTGCCGCGCCCGAGGAACAATGCATGATCGGATTGATAAAGCGCCTCGGCCCAGGCCATGATTTCCGGCTCGCGCGCCAGCACATTGCGCATCGCATCCGGCAGCGCTGCGAGCTGGCGCATGTAGCTTGCAGCCTCGCGCTCACTCACGCGCTCACGCTGTTTGCCCATCTGGATCGCCAGCAGGAATAGCGCAACGAGTTGGGTCGTGAAGGCCTTTGTCGACGCCACGCCCACTTCGGGCCCAGCCTCCGTGATGAACGCCCAGCGGCATTGCCTGACCATCGCGCTCGCCGCGACATTGCAGATCGCCAGCGTTCGCTGCTCGCCCATCGACTGCGTATAGCGCAGCGCGGCAAGCGTATCGGCCGTCTCTCCCGATTGCGAAACCACGACAACCAGCGTATTACCCGGCGAAACATAGTCGCGGTAACGATACTCGCTGGAGATTTCCGCTCGCGCGGCAACATTGGCGAAGCGCTCGAACCAGCCGCAAGCCGTGAGCGCCGCATAATGGCTGGTGCCACAGCCGAGCAGCAGCACGTTCGTCACATCGGCCAGTTCCTCTGGATTCGGCATGCCGGCCTGATGCGGCTCGCGGCCGGTGACCGTCGCGAGCGTACGCGCCACCGCCACCGGTTGCTCGAAGATTTCCTTCTGCATGAAATGGCGGTAAGCGCCCAGTTCCGCATCCGAAGCGTGGCGCACGAAAGCAATTTCGCGGCGCGCGGCCGCCTGCCCTGTCTTGTCGATAATCCTGACGTCCTTGCCTTCGATATCGACGAGGTCGCCTTCCTCGAGATAAACGAATCGCTCCGCACAGCCGGCGAGCGCGAATGTGTCCGAGGCAAGGAAAACGCCGTCCGCCCCAATGCCGACGACGAGCGGCGAGCCCTGCCGCGCACCGATCACGCGTCCGGGCTCGTCGCGGCACATCACCGCAATCGCGTACGCGCCCTGCAGCAATCGCGTCGCGTTATGAACCGCGGCGAGAATGTCGCCGCAATAGTGTTCGTGCACGAGATGCGCGATGACTTCGGTATCAGTTTGACTCGTGAATTCATAGCCTTTATCACGCAATGCGTCGCGCAACTGCTCGTGATTCTCGATGATGCCGTTGTGCACGACCGCGATCTGCTCGCCGGAAAAGATGGGATGCGCATTGTCGATCACCGGCATGCCGTGCGTCGCCCAGCGCGTATGCGCGATACCCGTGGCGCCATCGAGGTCGACCGCGCGCGCGTCGGCCTCCAGCGTGCACACGCGCGATAGCGTGCGAACCCGGCGCGCCTCGCCGCGCTGGAGCACCGCCACGCCACATGAGTCATACCCGCGGTATTCGAGCCGCTTCAAACCCTCCAGCAACGAAGGAACGATGTTGCGCCGGGACACGCCCGCTACGATTCCGCACATGATCGACTCCTTTAATCATTCGATACATCCGACTGCTTTCGTGCACCCTCGGGGCGGCAGAGATCCGATGCGGAAGGCACCACTTCGTTGCGCACGTTGAAGTTCGCCTCGCGCAAGCCAACCGGCGAAAGCGAAACAAAATGAACGGCGCCCGAACCATACGGAATGCCGATCGCACCCGTGTTGCCCCATGCAAACGGCGCGCGCATCAAGCCGCGCAAGTCGATCGAGTCCCCAGTCAAGGCCAGCGCCATCAAGCGGCCGTCGCGCGTGGGCACATAGGCGACGTTGTCATTCACCGCGATGCTCGCTTCGCGCACGGAAGCAGGCAGGCATTCGAGTTTCGCCGTGACGCGCCCCTTTTCATCGACGAGCAGTATCGAAGAACGCCCATTCTCCAGCGTCGCTTCGATAACGAAGCGGTTCACGGCCGGCACCCAGGCGGCGGCATAGGTGTAGTACTGCACGCGAAAAACATTGACCCCGTCCTTCGGACGCACGAGCTTGCCGTTCGCCGGGTCATACACGGAGAATTCCAGCTCGGCAACGAGCTCACCGGGAATGTATTTCTGCCAGACGAGAAGCGCCCGCGTGGGCGATCCCGCAATCATGGGCCACCACTCCCGCACATGCGCCGCCACGTTCTCGTGCCGCAGCAGTTTGCCCGAGCCGTTGTAGACCTTCACATAGACGCCGTTGCCGGTGCCGAGATTGTCGACACCCCCACCGTCGATCCAATCCTCCGAATAGAACACGACAAAGCGCTCTCCAACCGCGGCCACGTGACCGGAATGGCCGCCCGATTCGACATCGTTCGGATAGGGCTTGATAGGCGAGAGGTCCGAACGATAGACGCCGTAGCGCTGGTTGACTTCGTTCGGCGTATTCCAGCCGTCCTCGAAACTGACAAAGATATTGCCCTGCGTGTTTTGCGCAATGGACACCGGCTCCTGCGCTTCCGGCCGGCTGATGAAAACATGGACGTTGGCGAGTCGCTGTTGCGACGGCGACCATTCGCCCACGTAGACATCGTGCGGCCAACTGCCGTCACGATTCGCGCCGCGCGGCGGCAGGCCCGAACTGCTGAAAAAGACCCAGCGTTTGTCGGCTCCGGCGCTGGCCCAGCCAATGCCGTGCATGAAGCGCCGTTCGTCGCCCAAGCCGGGCGCGGGCACGGCAACGACCGCGCCCGCCGGCGCACGCCGCGCGCTGACCACCTGCACGCCCGTCTTGCCGCTACCACCGGATACCGGATACGCCGTGGCCGAGAAGGCAATGCCAAGCGCCGCCAGCCAGCCGAATCGGCAATGCCATCGACAGCGGCGCCGGGCACGCCCGATTGCGCGATCCATGTCGGCGTCCGCTTCGCCTGGCAACAAGCGCGAGCCCGCCGACTCAATGCCGCGAGGTCCGGCGCGATGAAGCGACCGGGGCCGAATACACCGGCGGCTTCGCATTGCCATATGCGCCAGGGGACTTACGCTCGACCGCGCCGTGGTTGGACGGTCCGGTCACGGACAGCACACGCAGCGCTGCAATGAGACCATTGGCATCGTGCGAGGCCACGAACACTCGCGCGTCGTCCAGCTCGCGCGAAGCCGCGCCGGCGAATGGCCCCGGCTCGACCGTCAACCCCGCCTTGCGGCGAAGCAGGCGTTGCGTGCGCGACTTCGACGCAAACGGGTGCGCCACGCGCGCGAGAATCATCCACATCGTCAGCACCGAGGCAATGGCCCCGATCGCCGCGAAATACGACACCAGCTCGGGCCATGAAAGATCGCCCTCCTCGAACGGCAACAGATACCGGTACGCATAGATCGTGATGCCCGCCCACATCGAACCGACGCAGGCCGGCCGCAGCAGCCTGAACCACAACACCAGCAGGACACCGCGAGCGATGCCCTTGTCGGAGATGATCTGTTCAGGAGCGCACAGGGAGAGGTCAATGACGGGCGTGTTGTTCATGCTGAATACCTCGATCGGGGCTAGTCCAGACAGCGCGCTTGCCGCGGCGCCCGAAGGCGATGATCGGCAGCGCGACCACGGTGGTGACCATGTTGATCAACCAGAATGCAAGCGGATACCAGACGGTGTCCATCACATAGAGCAGCAGCTTTTCGTCGTAGCGCCGGTCGATCACGCAGCCGACGATGATCTGCAGCACGCAGGTCGCCACCAGCAGCATGCCGTGCCAGTGCGGCAGCAGGGATACGTGCCAGTCCGGCGGCAGCTTGTAGACCGCGTTGAGAAACGCGAGCAGCAAAATGAACGCCATCGAATAGGCCCAAGCGATACCGAGCGCGTATTCGACGAAGAGCGGCCACATCATCACGCGCGGCCCGAACAGGAGCCTTCCCGCATACTTGAACAAAACCTGAATCCCGCCCTTGGCCCACCGCAGACGCTGCTTGTAGAGCCCTTTGACCGTCTCCGGCATGAGGATCCAGCTCAACGCATGCGGCTCGTAGGCGACGCGCCAGTCATTGCACTGAAGCTTCCAGCTGATGTCGATATCCTCGGTCAGCATGTCGGCGCTCCAGTAGCCAACGTCGGCGAGCGCGCTCTTGCGGAACATCGTGATCACGCCGGAGACCGTGAAGATGCGTCCATAAACTTGCTGGGTGCGCTTGATCAGTCCGACGATCGACGAAAACTCGCCTACCTGCATGCGCCCGAGCAACGACGTGCGCGTGCGGATTCGCGGGTTGCCCGTCACCGCGCCCACGTTCTGGTCGGAAATGAAGTGCTCCAGCATCCATTCGATCGCATCGTCGCCAAGCAGCGAATCGCCGTCGATACACATGAGGTAAGGCGCGTCGGTGAGCGCCGCGGCCGTGGTCAAGCCAATCGCCTTGCCCTCGTTCTTCGAATGATGGATCACGGTCAGATGGGGAATTTCGGTGGCGAGCTGGTTCAGGACCTCGCCGGTGCGATCGCGGCTGCCGTCGTTGACCGCGATGATCTCGTAGTTGGGGTACTTGAGCGTCGTCAGGTGATGAAACACGCGGCGCGCATTCATCTCCTCGTTGAAGCACGGCACGATGACAGCCACCTTCGGCATCCCCGATCGTCTCAATGCGCTGGGCGAGCGGGACCGTCCATGCTCCAGCGCGAGGAAGTGGACCGTCCCCCCGATCATCCACAGATACGACATGAAGAACGGGTAGAAGAAAATGAAGTCCTGCAGCCGGTTGATTACGAGATGCATCATTGCTGCATTCCTCCGCCCGGGGCGCCTTTGAGCAGCGCATTGATCGATGTGGGATCGAGACGCTGGCGCGTGGACATGACGTCGCGTAGCGCGACCACGCTCGGCAAATCGTGCGCGAAGTTGTCGGGGTAGTACCCGTAGCTCACCATCCCCTCCTCGCGCAGATGGCGCATCTGCTCGATCAGACGCGTACTTGACACACTGTCGCCCGTGCGCGAATCAGTGGCCTCGAGAAGAAATACCGTCCGGCGCGGTCCATCCGGCACCGCCTGCACCACCCGGCCGAGCTTGTCGAGCCAACTGTCCACGGAAGTGATGCCCTGTCGCGACGGCATCGCGAGCAGCCCAACGAAGTCGTATGCGCTCACGAAGGTCGGATAATTTTGCGCATAGCGCGATTCGTTTTCGGGGTCGAGCACGGCATCCGGAAAGATCGTGCGCACGGTCAGCACTTCGTCGCTGTTCTGGCTGTCAAGCACGACCTGCCGGAGCTCCTTCGTGAGATCGAGCAGATAGCGGGTTTTCTGGACGCTCCAGCGCTTCAGCGTTTCCGGATTGGCGCGAATCTGCTCGACACCGCCTGGCAAGTTCCAGCTCGCATAGGTTTGGCGGGCATGCCGCCCGTCGTCCTCGAAATCGCTGAGCGTCGCGTCCTCGCCAAACAATACGCCATTGAATGCCGAGTATTTGCCAAGGTCCTCATACAGATCGCGCACGTACGCGCGCCCAGCCGGATCGAAGGGACTGAGGCGCCGCACACCCGACACGCCGGGCGGCGTGGTGCCGCCCGCGGCGGCCGTGACGAACTCGACGCGCCCATTGAGATTGTCCGGCACCGCGAATGCGAGCACCGGCATCCACGCATAAACCTCCACATTCGCGCGCGTGTTCAACTGCCACGCCGCGCGACAGAACAGATCGGAGCGCATCGGCAAATGCCGGTTCGGGAAATACAGCGCCCGTGCGAGCCCGGAGCGCGAGGGATCCGAGTAGGCCTGCAGGTACACCGAACTCGGCTTCAATCGATACATCCGCTCGATCAGCACGCCGAGCTTCTTTTCCTGCATGTCTGGCGACGGGTCGTAGACATCGTCGAGCGAAACCACCACGGCCCGCTCCACCGGATTGATCTGGCCGCGGTTCTGGGCGGGCTCGCGCACCGAGCGCTCGAAATCGCCCACGTTGATGTCGTACGTCGCAAGAATGCGGCGCAGGCGGTCGAGTGGAATGTCTGGCGTATTCGGGCCGGACTCCAGCGTGAATTGCGTGGGCATGCCAAGGTGCGAGGAAACATCGCGCACGGTGAGGTTCTGCGCCCCGTATGGCCACACCATCGCGCGAATCGACACGCCCGTCTGCTGCTTCACCTGGCGCATGCAGTTGCCCAGGTCGCCGCGCACGCGCGCCTCGAATTCGGCGTCCGTCTCGTAGCGCCGCTGGTCCTTGAGGTACAGATGCGACGTTGCCGCCGGCAACTCATTGCCTTGCGGATTGGCGAGCGCGCCGTGATGCAGGTCGTGCGTATGGCACGCCAGCTCGACGAGCCCCGACGCGGCCACATTGCGCACGTCGTCCCACGACATGAACGTATCGCGCGGCACGACAACGGTGTCCGAAAGTCGAATGCCCGTGTTGGCGGGTGTGTCGACCCACGACGTCACGATCCCCATGACACCCGGATACTTGAACTGCTTGAGCAGCGGCAGCACCTTGTCGTGGTGGCTCTTGAAGCCGTCGTCGAAAGTCAGCAGCACGGGGCGCGGCGGCAGCGGCTTGCCGCCGGTGCGCGACGCCACGATCGCACTGAACGTGACCGGGTTGTAGTGGTTCGTGTCCAGCCACGAAAAGATCGATGTCAATGTGCCGGTATCGACCGCATACGGATCGGTCACGTTGTTCGCGGCGAACTGGGCACGCAGGTTGTCGCGCACATCGTGAAAGCAGATGACGCGAAAGGTCTTGCCATCGGCCGGGTCGGCCGGCGGGAGGATGTCGATCAGCTTTGCGGGTGCGAGGGATGGGAACAGCGAACAGCCTGCCATCGCACCCAGACAGCTACAAATGAAACGTCGACGAGATTGCATCGCCCGCCTCCTCTCGGATTTCAGAATCAGAACGGAACCGTAAGCGTGGCGTAGGCGAGCTCGGAAAATTCGCGCTTTCCGTCGTACGCGTGACTGAGCACGCCTAAACCATATCTGAGCGTGACGTCGTGACTGAACGTCCAGTTGTGTTCGATACGGGCCCCCAGCTCCGGACTCGTGCCAAAGCCGCGCTCGTTATAGGCGCCCGCGGTCAGATAAAAACGCTGCGACAGGGACTTTTCCCCGCTGCGCCAGATCGCCCATTGATGCATGGCGACCACCTCCGCGGTGTAATCGCGCGAAGGCGCGTAGTACGCCGCGTTGGTTATGGTGTTGCTGCCGGTGCTGAGATTCAGCGAAACATTCACCAGTTGATTCGCGGCCGTGAACACGCGCTGCGTGCCGCTCAACGCAATCTCCTGATTGAAGTTCGAATCGCTATAGCGTGCCGCGTAATAGGAGATCGACGCCGAGCGCCGGTTGCCGTCGTTGAAGTTGATGCTGGCCTGCGCGCTCTTCCCCCAAATGTGGTTCAGGTACGCTTTCATCGGCAGCGAGTCGCTGTCGCTGTCGACCCCAACGCTGGCTGACAAATAATCGTTGAACGTGTACGACACCTCGCCGTTGCCGCCCGTTCTTCCGTCACTGCCCATCGAACGCGTGGCCTCGGCGGTCACGCTCAGCGGGCCATTGCGATAATCGCCGCCGACACCGGTGCGAGTACGGCTGACATTGCCGATGTCCGTCACTGCGTGACCGTAGAACGTATGGGCAAATACGCGCCAGTTGTCGAAGATCGGCGGCGAATACAGGGTCGTGTCGATGCTGAACTCGTTGTCCGCCAACGCCGATGCGCCATGCTCGCCGTTGACATCGACCGTCAATACCGGCGCCAGATACGCCTTATAGTCGCGCTCGAAGCTGCGCACGGAGCCGTTCTCGGGGAACGTGTTGCCGAACGCGGTGTTGATCCGGTGAGCGTTGGAATAGTCCTCCAGCGCGAGCGATGCGCGGCCGAGGCCGGCCAGCGCCTCGATGTTGTCCGGGTGGTCGGTCAACGTGGCGACGTACATGTCGCGCGCCTGCCGCGTGTGGCCCATGCCGAGCACCGCGTCCGCCTGCGCATCGCGCACTTCGGAACTGAACGGCACCTGCTCTTCGAGCCGCTTCAATCCAGCCAGGCCCTCACTCGTCTGGCCAATGTAAATCTGGTATTGCGCGAGCAAACGGTAGTAACGCAAATAGTCGTCGTTGGCGGGATCCGTCGGACGAACCTGGTTGGCCGGCGGCAGCGCGCTGTGAATGTCGTCGAGCACCTGATGCGCCTGCGTGTATTTGTTCTGGTCGGTCAGCGCATAGAACAGCCCTTCGCGCAAATCGATCAGACGTGTGTGCGAGCCATACTGGTAACCGAGTGTTGCAGCGTCGGTGGGCTTCGCGCGCGTTTCGTCGATGGCGCGGAGATAAACCACCTCCGACTTCGCCGGTTGCTGCAAATAGGAATACGCATCGCCCGCCGACGCGAGGGCTTCGGCCGACACCTCCGCATTCGGCGGGATGGTCTCGAACACGGCCACGGCATCTTCCATCCGCCCGCGCGCTGCATAGGCAACGGTGCGGTCGCCGGCGAGCGATGCGCGCACTTGCGCGTACTCAGGCGTATTCGGCAAACGTTTGTCGAATTCTTCCGCATGACGAATGGCCGCATCGAGTGCATCGAAGCGGTCCGTACTGCTCATCGCGCGAACCTTGGAGCGGCCGCCCCGCACTTCCTGCCGGATGGCGAGTTCCTCGATCTCCGCGAGATCGAGCGGCGAGAACACATCGGTTCTCTTTTTGGCTTCTTCGAGCGCGCGGTTCGCGCCGCCGCTCGTTGCGAGGCCAAAGATCTGATGACGCAAATCCTCGCCGGGCTGCGGACCATTGCCGGTTGTGGGCAATTGCATTTCCGGCGTGATCGGTACGGCTTGCGCTGCGGGCTGCGCGGGGCTGCTTTCCTGCGCCTGTTGCGCGGGCGTTGCCGCAGGCACAGGCGCGGGCGCAATCGGCGGCTCGCTCTTCGACTCCGCGGCGGGTGCAGGTGCAGGCGATGCAGGCGCCTGGGCCACTGTCTCCACCGGCGCAGCCGCAGTGGGCTCAGGAGACGAAGTCACCGGAACGCCAGTCGTGCCGGTAGCAGTGTTCTGGGGCACGTCCGCCGACGCCGTGACGGCATAGACAGTACTCCCCGAGGCATCGGTCATCACGGGGTGTGCAACGGGCTCATCGCTCGCGGCATTGTCAGCAAGGGCAACCATGAAAACCACCGGCTTTGCCGTGTCGGCCTCCTGTGCGAAACCATTCTTGCTTTCGAGCGCCGCGTAGGCTGACAAAAGCATGACCGCCGCCGGTGCACATGCACTGAGAGGGCGCCGGCGAGGCGACGCGTAAAAACGCTTGTTCTCGACCATTTTCTTATGCCCCTTGCTGTACGTTGTCGTTGACTATCACGCACGCGTCATCCGCAAATGTCGTACCGCTTTCTGCGTACGAATATCGCGTTTCCGCAACCTCCCCCAAGCAATGGCATCCACGTGGCAAGAACAGTCGTGAATGTCGATCAATGGGCGGACCTGTCAACTCGCGGCAAGGGGCGCCCCAAGTGTCGCTCGCCCATTACGGCGAGCGCTTTCCTCACTCGTCATTCATCTGATCGGTGAAGCGATTTTTATTGCGGACTCAATCAAATTTCGAATCAGGTTCCAATCACGGACGGTCTACTCTTCGCGCTTGCGGCAGCGAAGAATTCGTCAGCACATCCTGGACTCTCGAGCGCTTCGTCGCGCTCGCTGATTGGCAGATCAGGACCGCCGGTCTGCGGCGTCCTTGCCATTGCCTGAGAAAGGCAGCACCGGTATCGACACACCGGATAAGAACATCGAAGCGTTGCAGAAGTGTTTCAATGTTTTCGCGCACGCCCGGTGCGTGCGCGCACTTCAATTGCTACGGCACCCTGTAGCACATGACAACACTCTAGCTCACGCTTATGCGCAATCCATCAACACGTTTCAACCAGTTACAACTGAACACTCTTCTCCATTTAGTTAACACAACTATCCTGCTACAGGCGCGGGCTTTTTTTGCGCAAGCCAACAAACATGGAACAAATTACTGACGAACCTTGAACGGTTGCTTTTCGCCCGCTCGATTCCTATGCTAGTTGCACATCAAAAGAGGGAGACAAACATGGGGACCTTGAAGCAACGAGGTCTGCTTGTGCCCGTGAGCATCCTGCTCATCGCCAATGCGTGTGCAGTATCTGCCTGGGCACAAATCGCGCGACCCGTTGGAACACAAAACTCGCAATCCACCACGCCAATGGCTGCGCCTGCTCCATCGGCCCCCATGGCCCCAACCGCTCAACCCGCCGCAGCGGCCCGGGCGACATCTCCGGCCGCGCCGCAGCAAATGCTCTATTACGTCTGCGGGAACACGAACATCGACGGTCGCGTAACGTCTCCCGATCCTCAGCATCCCTTCAACCTCGGCGTGACGTTCGTCGCCTCGTCGAACGGTGCGCCATTGACCAACGTGTCCGTCAAGGTAAGACGGCATGGCCGCGTGCTGATGGATTTCGTCGCGTCAGGGCCGCATTGCCTCTTTTCCGTGCCGGAAGCGGACTACCGCATCGAAGGCACTTACCGGGGCGAGATGAAATTCGAAATCGTCCAGACCGGCACCCTGAATGCACAGATCAAGTGGTAAGCGTCAGACAGGTTTGAAAAGCGCATTGTCTGCGCGGCCCGCGTCAAGAGACGCACCCAAGCCATGGCAAGACCGGACTCGCCTGAAGACCTGCCGATTGACGAGCGCGCGCACGACGGGAATGCATTCGAACGCGACGGCTCCCCCGCCGTATCGGGCGCCGGACTCAGCGTTGCACTGAACGTCGCGTTCTACCTGATTGTCCTTGCAGTGGGTATTGGCTACGACCACACGCATCGGTTGCGTAGTCCACGATCGGGCGTGCCCGGCGCGTTCAGTGCCAATTGGCTGGCCCGCGTGCACGCACCGTTATTTCCGCTGATGCCGCTCGAAGCCATCGGCCCGGTCAGGGTCCTGCTCGACCAGGCCCACGACTGCGTGCTGGCCGGCCAATGGGATTGCGTGAATGCGGCAACGCACGCGGCCATCGCACTGCGCGGCGAGGCTTCTGGAGTCCAGCCCGGCACATCGCCCGAAGCGCGAACGCTGCTCGCCCAGGCCAACGTCAACGAGGTGTGGATATCGTCTCACGCGAACGCTGCCAGGCCGGCCGGCATCGGCCGCGACGAACGCCTGAAAGTGGCCGTCCATGTGAGTGCGCCCTATGAGCGGGAGCGCCGTTATCGGCATACGGGACATACAGGGCATACAGACGCATCGATCCTCGCCAGAAAGACGGTCGCGCGTCCCGCATCGCCCGAATTTCTGGCGGATTTGTATCGCCATTGAAAGCGGCTTGTTCTGAGCTCCGCGCGCGAGCCTGCATTGCGCGCTAATTTTTTGTGCCCCGTCATGGGACATCCCTCTTGAGATCAGTGTCATCACCCATATCGTTAAAATGCGATATATGATTCGCACATTGACGATGCAACCGCGATGAAGAAATCTCAACCGACCCCAAAGCTCGACGTCGACGCAATCTACAAGGCGCTCGCCAATCCCGTGCGGCGCGAGATCCTCGCGTGCCTGCGCGAGCCGCAAGCGTATTTCGCCGATCAGGAACTCCCGCTCGAACACGGCGTATGCGCGGGCCGGATCGACGCGCACTGCGCACTCTCGCAATCCACGGTGTCGGCGCATCTCGCCGCGCTGCAGAAGGCCGGGCTTGTCACGTCGAAGCGCGTGGGTCAATGGGTGTTCTTCAAGCGCAACGAGCCGCTCATCGAGGCATTTCTCGCCCACGTGAACAAGCAGTTGTGAGCGCAAGCATCGCGAATCCATCGGCAACATCGGCATCTTTTTCTGTATCCACTCCAGGCCGCGGGCCGCGCCCGCTACAAGGTGAACATATGGCAACGCTTTTCGACCCCATTCAGATCGGCGATCTCACGCTACCCAACCGCATCATCATGGCGCCGCTCACGCGTCAGCGCGCGGGCGAGGCGCGCGTGCCCAACGCGCTGATGGCAAAGTACTACGCCGAGCGCGCGTCGGCGGGCCTCATCATCAGCGAGGCCACCTCGGTCACGCCGCAGGGCGTGGGCTATGCGGAAACGCCGGGCATCTGGTCGCAGGAACAGGTGGAGGGCTGGAAGGTCGTGACCGAGGCCGTGCATGCCGCGGGCGGGCGCATCTTCCTGCAGCTGTGGCACGTGGGCCGCATCTCCGACCCGCTCTTTCTCGACGGCGCGCTGCCCGTCGCGCCGAGCGCCATCGCGGCGCAGGGCCACGTGAGTCACGTGCGTCCGCAGCGCGCGTATGTCACGCCGCGCGCGCTCGCCGCCGACGAAATCCCCGGCGTCATCGCCGCATTCCGCCAGGGCGCGATCAACGCGAAAGCCGCGGGCTTCGACGGCGTCGAGATTCACGGCGCGAACGGCTATCTGCTCGACCAGTTCCTGCAGGACAGCACGAATCAGCGCACCGACGCTTATGGCGGCTCGATCGAAAATCGTGCCCGCCTGCTGCTCGAAATTACCGACGCGTGCATTGACATCTGGGGGGCGAATCGCGTGGGCGTGCATATCGCTCCGCGCGGCGACGCGCACGCCATGGGCGATTCGGACCCCGCGGCAACCTTCGGCTACGTGGCGCGCGAGCTCGGCAAGCGCAAGATCGCGTTCCTGTTCGCCCGCGAGTCGCTCGGCGAAAATCGTCTCGGTCCGCAATTGAAGGCTGAATTCGGCGGCCCCTACATTGCGAACGAGAAGTTCACGCTGGAGTCGGCGCAACGCGTACTCGTGCAAGGCGAAGCCGACGCCGTCGCCTGGGGCCAGCTCTTCATCGCGAACCCGGATCTGCCGCGCCGCTTCGAATTGAACGCGCCGCTCAACGCGCCGAATCCGTCCACCTACTACGCGCGCGGCGAAACGGGCTACACGGACTACCCGTCGCTCGAAAGCGTGGCGTAAGCAAATCACCGGCGCCCAGGTGGCGCGCGTTGCCGTTCAGCGGCCCCGGCCACGACCCCGTGTCGCGGCCGGGGCCGCTTTCGCATCGTTCGCCAGCGCGAAAAACGTTCCGCAGTATTTTTTTCGGCAATTCCGATAGGCCGATTCAATTGGCGTCGTGCGCGAGTTTGTCCTTGAATTCGAACTCCATCTGCCCGGCCCACTCGCTGACTGGAGAACCGCCATGCCCCAAGTCGACGCCGAGAAAATCGTCCACAGCATCGCCGAGGAAACCAATACGCCAGAGGAAACGGTAGCCCGCATCTACGCCGACGCGCTCGACAACTATCGCGCCGACGCGCGCGTCCTCGACTATCTCCCGCTCTTCGCCGCGCGCAAGGTCCGCGCGACCCTGCGACAAAACAGCGCAAAGCCGCACTGATCGCGCGCCGCGCTTCCCGCCTGCTTCACTGCAATCCCCCCGTGCGGACGACGGTTCGCGCGGGGGTTCTTTCGTGCCCGCGCCGCGCCCGGCGCAGCCGCGCACGCACAGCCAGTAAGCCGCCCCCGGTGTCTGACATCCGTCTTAAGTCTGGTTTAATTCTTCGCTGCAACCATACGTTCACCCCTGTTGAGCCGCCGGAGCATCGGCGGCGTTTTTTTGCGCGGTTAACCGAGGAGGAGCGAGGTCATGGTTGAAAACGACGATGTGCTGATGCACTTGCAGTCCCTGCTGCGCGACGGCTCGACTACCCGCGTCGCGTCATGCCGTGTCTCCACGCCGCTCCAGAATCCGTGGGGCCGCGCTTACCGGCTCGTCGAATGGACCACGCTGCTCGATGACGGCGCGCGCCGCCAGGTCGTGCCCGCCGAGAGTTCGGCGCTCGATATCGCGCGCCTCGTGGCCGAGCACGTGCCCGGGCGCCGCATCCTGCTCAACGGCGAAACGGTGGACGCGGAACGACCGCGCGCGCGGCGCCGCTCGCGCAGCACGGCAAACGTCAACGCCGGCGCGCGCGTCGCGAGCTAAGGACTCCGGCGCGTCCCATATTCCAGGACGCGCCAATCACCGCACGGCAATTCTCGCCACGCTATTTCCGGCGCGCGGCTTTCCCGCCGCTCACGCCAGCATGCTTCCCAACGCGTCTTCCAGCGCCGCGCTCACGCAAGTCATCGGCGCGCGCAGCTCATTGCGGATCAGCCCGCGCCGCGCGAGCGCCGCCTTCACCGGCCCCGGATTCGGCTCCGCGAACGTCGCGCGCACAACCGGCACGAGCGCGTGCCAGAGCGCGCGCGCCTCCGCGAGACGCCCCTCGCGCAACGCGCGCTCCATCGCCACGAAACGCTCCGGCAACAGATGCGCCGATGCCGCAATCGCACCGCTCGCGCCCGCGCACAGCGCGCCGAACATTTCGATGTCCTCGCCGCAGAGCACCTGCAGGCGGCCGTCGAGAATCAACGCGAGCGTCTTCGCGAGCGAGCCGCCGCAGTCCTTCACCGCGACGATGCGCGCGTGCCCCGCCAGGTCGAGCAGCGTCGGCAGTTCGAGCTGCACGCCGGTGCGCGCGGGAATGTCGTAGAGGATCACGGGCTTGCGGCTTGCGTCGGCGAGCGCCGCGAAGTGGCCGGCCACACCGGCCTGCGACGGGCGGATGTAGTACGGCGCCGCCGCCAGCACGCCCGCCACCGGCATGTCGTTGAGCGCGGCAATCCGCTCGCACACCGACTGCGTGTGATTGCCGCTCACGCCCGCGACCACCGGCAGGCCGCTCGCGCTCGCGAGCACGGTGGCGAGCACGGCGTCCTGCTCGCGCTCGTCGAGCGCGGCCGGCTCGCCGGTCGTGCCGAGCGCGACGAAGCCGGCCACGCCTGCCTGCGCGTAGTGGCGCACGAGCGCATCGAGCGCCTCATGATCGACGGCGCCGCGGTTGAACGGCGTGACGAGCGGAATCCAGATACCCGAAAACGAAGACATGACTTTCCCTTGAACGCGACCGTATGAAAGGTCCGTCGATCCGTACGCGGGAGTCGGGCAAGCCAGGAGGGAGAAGGAGGCGGGGCGCCGCCGGCAGGCCGTTCCATCGCACATCCGACGGAACAGCATGCTCCGGTCAGATGAGCGGCTGTTTTTTGGCTTTGGCTTTCAGGCACGCGCACGAGGCCTGCGCGCGCGCCGGCGTCGCTCGCGAAGCGGCGGCGGCGAGGGGCGGGACGAAGGGGCTCGGCTGACGTGACATGCCGTGCAGTGTAAAGGAAAACTCGGGAAAACTCGGGAAAAACGCACGCGCCGTCCAGAATCAGTCCCGCACCTCGACGTCCACGACGGATGTATCGAGCAGCAGGCTCGGCGCCTCGCCCGGGTCGCGCTTCGTGAGCTTGCCGTCCACGCTCGCGCCGCAATCCATCCGCAATTGCTGATAGTAGATGTTGCCCACCACGTGCGCGTTCGACTGCAATTCGACGAAATGATCGGCGATCACGTCGCCGACGATGCGCCCGTTGACCACGATGTCGTAGCCATGCACGTTGCCCTGCACGGCGCTGCGCTCGCTCAGCACGAGCAGCGTCTGCGCGCCCGCCTTGCTGCTGACGTTGCCGTTGACCTGGCCGTCGAGCCGCAGCCCATCGGCGAATTCCAGATTGCCCGTGATGCGGACGTCCTCGGCGATCAGCGTCGCGAGCTTGGTTTGGGCAATGCCCGGCTGGGGTTTCTTCTTGTTGAACATGGGTGGCACCGTTGCGATGGATGGGAAGTTGTCTTGTCGATGTCGGATGAAGGCGCGCGCAGAGCGGCAGCGGGCCGGTGCGGGATTAGCGCGGGCCGTGGCCGCGCAGGAACACCAATTCGGCCCGCAGCGTCACGGCCTCGGCTTGAGCCGCGTCCGCCGCCTTCTGCAAGGCAAAGCGCGCCGCGCGCTCCTGCTCCAGCGCGAGTTCCGCATTGGAGAGCCGCGTTTGCAGCACATCGGGCTCGACGACGGGGCAGCGCCCGGCGTCGCCGGCATGCAGCGCCCACGCGGCGAGCCCCGCGCCGGCCGCCGACGCCGCCGCGGTCCATGCGAGCGCCACGCCCCAGCGCCATGCGCGCGAGCGCACCGGCTGCAATTCGAAAGCGCGCTGCGCGCCGCTGCGCGTGCGCGCGGAACGTCGTGCGTCAGCCATGGCCGCCCCCGCTGCCGCTTTCGGCTACGCTCCCGGCCCGATACGCGCTGAAGAGCGCGAGATAATCCTCGGGATCGACCTGCACGCCCTTCACGATCACTTCGAAGTGCAGATGCGGGCCCGTCGAGCGCCCGGTCGAGCCAACGTCGGCGATATGCTCGCGCGGCAGCACGATCTGCCCGGCCTGCACGTCGATCTTCGAGGCATGCCCGTAACGCGTCACGAAGCCGTTGCCGTGATCGATCTCCACCGCATTGCCATAGCCGGCCTTAACCCCCGCGAAGATGACGCGGCCGCCGGCGGCCGCGAGAATCGGCGTGCCCGTGGGCGCGACGATATCGAGCCCCGGATGAAAGCTCAGGTGCTTCGTGAACGGATCGATGCGGTTGCCGAACGGCGAGCCGGGCCGGCCCGCCCCGGTGGGGCGGCGGCCGGGAAACGCGTCCCACGCGGCTTCGTACTGCGCCACGGACTGCTCGAGCGCGGTGAGCGTGGCGGCCATGCAATCGACTTCGCCGTTGATGGCGTGCGCGTTGGCGCGCGCGGCGGCCGCCTCCACGCAGCGCCGCGGCGCGAGCGCGGGGCCGCCCTCGCCGCCGTCGTCATCGTCGCCGGAACGTGTGGCGGGCGCGGCCGGCGCCACGGCGGCCCCGCGCGGCGGCTGCGCGCGCAGGCGCTGGTCGAACTGGCGCAGCTCGGCGATCCGCGCGGCAAGACGCTCGATGCGCGGATCGAGCAGCGCAATCGAGGCGTTCATGCGGCCGATCTCGCCCACCACGTAATGATGCGTGGCCGCGCCGGCCGGGCCAGGCCCCGCAGGCGCCGCCGCCATGCTGCCATAGCGGCCGATGACAACGCCGCCAGCCAGCGCGAGCGCCGCCGCCGCGCACGCGGCGGCCAGCACCGTGCGGCGCGCGGCGCGATGCGTGACGAAACGGGTCTCGCCGCTGGAAAGCTCGTCCACCGAGCTGGACCACGGCATTTTCATGGCCGGCTCCGGCGCTGCCGCTTCGCGCGCACGAGCGCGGCGCACGACACCAGGGTACAGAACAATGCGTACATCTCAGACTGTCGGGCCCGGCAAGCGCCGGGCCGTCAAAAATCAAAACCGCGATTATCGTGGCGCCTCAAAAATACCCATCCCGATAAAAACGGGCATCCCGGGAAAAGCACGCTCAGAGCAACCTGTCAGGCCAACGCACTCGCCTCGCCCGGCACGCCCGGAGTCCCCGCCCAACGCAGTCTTCGAACGGGCGTCATGCCACGTTGCCGCACCCGCCCCGCGCCCTCCGCCACGCGAAAGCGCTTGACTTCTCGCGCCGCCGCACTAATATACGCACCGCGTACATCAACCAGCCATCACAGGTGCCCAGCATGAGCGTTCCGCAACAAGCCTTCCTCCGCGACGCCATGCGGCGTCTGAACATGACCCGCGACGCCTTCGCGAGCCGCATCGGCGTGTCGCGCCGGGCGCTCGACACCTGGCTGCTGCCGGAGGAGTCGCAGGAGTCGCGCGCCATGCCCGAGATCGTCGAGCGGTTCGTCTCGGAAATCGTGGGCGGCGGTGAGCCGCGCGAAACCTATACGCAAAGCGTAGATCCGCGCTCGCTGGCCAGCCAGATGCAATTCGAAGGCAAATCGCAACTGCTTTCGGTCGACCAGTTTTCGCGCGACTCCGTGGAAGCGCTCTTTCGCGTGGCCGACATCATGCAGCCCATCGCGCGCCGCCGGAAAATCTCGCGCGTGCTCGAAGGCGCGGTGCTCGGCAACCTGTTTTTCGAGGCCAGCACGCGCACCCGCGTGAGCTTCGGCGCCGCATTCTGCCGGCTGGGCGGATC